>SHZD01000123.1 GCA_009692465.1 Myxococcales bacterium | reverse complement strand
GATTTTGCACGGGCCCTAGGAGCCTGTCGGAAATCAATCGGTTATGAAATATCTTTGCGGCTATACACATTGAATCTATTGCGATCCGATAGGCTCCTAGCCAGTCAACTATTCTCAACTGTCCAAGAACTGCCCGGAGTGAATCCGTGCAGTTTCGGACAGTTGCCGCCGTCTAGGCAGACGGCGCTAGGAGCGAGTCGGAATACTCCGACACGCTCCTAGAGACCCGACCAAATAACGCCGAACCTCAAAGAATTCCCAAACAAAACGGAGCGGCCTGACGCCAACCCGCAGGCCACTGAATAAGTGCCGCAGGCTCGCGACCCACAAAGCAAGCACTGAGACGCCGAGCAAATCTTATTTGATCGGCACTCTAGGAAACTGTGGGTAATTCGCTGGTTCGACCTGCGCAGCACCGACGCAACCAACATCCACTAGGAATCAAAAACCTGCAATACTAATCACGTCTTGCCACCACAAAATCGCGACGGTCAGGACCGCAACGACCGCGCCACCGATGGCAATCGCCAATCCAGACCCACCGGATGATTCGGCCGCTACGACTGGTTGTCGGCGCGATCCGGCAGCGGCGGCGCCCGTTGCGCCCTTGCTTGCGGCAATGTTCGGATTGGATGGCTTGGCCGCCGACATGGCACCGTGGCCTTTGTCCTTGACCGCTGCTTTGGCTTTTTCATCGGACTTGGGGCCGGAACTCAGCTCTGGTGGCGTTAAGCGGGGCATCGTCGCCCGATTGCGGCTCACCGGTGACGCTGCCGTTGCCATCATTGGCGGTCCCTGAGGGATCGGCGCAGCACTGCCGGGCTCGCCTGCTTGCGCCAACGCTTCGGACGCCGGGCTTCCGGACTTGTACAGCAAGAAGAACTGGTCGAAATCTTTCCAGTCCGTGCCGTCGACTGAAACTTGCATTGCCTGGCCAGCTTTGCTGCTGGCGCGGCCAATCAGCGCTTCGAGGCCGTGAAAATTGTAGGTCAGGCCCATCGCCCGCAGTTTCCAGTCCCCGCCGATAAAGGCAGCTTCCGCGTCGAGGCCATTCAGGGCGGTCTCGGGCTCTTGCGCCGGATCGTCGGCGTCGGCGCTGGCATCGCCCGCTAGGATAGCTTCCGTGGCCGGCGGAACCTGTTCCTTGCCGACCAGCGTACCCGCGTAGGCCGGCGGTTCACGCAATGTGGGGTCGTCGAAAGCGAAATCAACGGGGGTCGGGTCATTGGGTTCCGCCATATCACGGACAGCATCGAGTAACCCTTGGCGGGACTCATCGGGCCTGAGCGTCGCGTCGTTGAAGCCGAAATCATCAACCTCATCCGCTTCGCCGACGACAAAGCCCGCGGGCTCCGATGACCGACCGATCATGTCCGGCGGCAGCCATGCGTAGGCCGCTCGAATGTCCGAATCCTTTAGAAAGTCCTTGGTTGGCATGGTCGCGCCCAGCAGCGTCATCCCGCCTTCGGTATCAAAACCATCCGAGACCTTGGTCGGGGTCGTATGCCGAATAGTGGCCGCGTTGACGGCATCGACGACGCTCACTTCGACCGGCATAGCGTGGCCGCAGTGAGGGCAAAGCACCTGATCGCCATGATCGACGCCAGGATCCGATTTACTGAATGAAGTCCAGCAGGCGCCACAAACAAAATCAGTCACATTGGTGATCGGTCGCGCTTCGGACACCCTGATTCTCCTAAGCAGTCGGCCAGCCGGCAGGGGTGGAACCCCTTGGATTGCACGGCGAGGCGCGAGCCCGTACTCCGCTTGCAGCTGCCGACCCGTTGCCGACGCGCTGCGTATTTTTTCGCTTGGAAATTCTTCGAGCTAACGCTGATCGGGAAAATTTCGAAAGCGGGCAGAACGCCAAAATCACCGCGGGGCGCCGCGACTAGCGGCGTGCATCACGATAGCAGCCGTCAAGGGTGGTGGTCAACGCAGACAGCGGCCCGCGATCCCCCGCTTTGGGCGCGTCTCGGCGTCACTGCGTCACTTTTCTGTCAGGCACGTACGAGAGTACGCCCCTGACAGAAAAGCTCCTTGCTCCTTGATCTGCATCCCAAATCGGGGGTCGCGGGGAATTTCGGTGGTGAATTTCGGCAGCACCTGCTGTTGGCCAGAAGTTTTATGCACTAATCGGAATATAACCGCAATAACAATCTGTTGCGTCTGGACCTAACTCGCTGACCGCCCAAGCCGTACCTAAATCGCGCGAATTGCTCGCCACCACCCGTCATGCAGGTCGCGCCGCAACGCCTTGATCCCGTCGACTGCTGTGCGACTGGGATGTACCCGATTGGTCAGCAGGCAAAACAGCGATCGCTGCTGGGTCGAGCACCAAATGCTGGTTCCGGTAAAGCCCAAATGGCCAAAAGTATCCGCTGGCGCAAGGTCGCCGGCGGTCGAATTGGGTCCAGTAGGCGTGTCCCAACCCAGGCGCCAGCCTGAGCCAGCAGCGGCGACTGCAGTGGTCCAGTCCAAGGCTAAACTGGCGTCCAGGCCCAGCGTGTTTGGGGTGCCGCCGACGGCAGCCAGCCAGCATTGCGCCCACTTGACGACGTCCAGCGCACTGCCGAATAGACCTGCGTGGCCGGCGACTCCAGCCAAAGCGGCGCAATTGTCGTCGTGGACACTGCCTAGCAACGGCAAGCCGTCGGCGCAACGGGGCGCCCAGATTTCGGTGGCCACGCAAGAGCCAATCTGCCGATTGCCCTGACCGGCAAATGCGAGCGCCACGTCCAGCGGTTCGGCGACGGCGCGCGCGAATTGCGTGGCTAGGTCGTGCTGGCCGACAGCCTCGACTACCCAGCCCAGCGCCATGAACCCCAGGTCGCTGTACACCGCCGTGCTCGCCGCAGGTCGCTGCAACGGCGTTGCCAGCACCAACTTGCGCACTGCGGCGGCGCGTTCGGGCCCATCAGGCACCGCCTCGGTTTGGGCGAAGTAATCGTGCCACGCCGGCCAACCCGATGTATGGGAAAGCAATTGCCGAAGGCTCGCCCGCGCGGCCGGGCTCGTCGCTGCGTCAGGTACCAGCGCCGCCAATGGCGTATCCAAAGTCAGGCGACCGCTGCCCACCAGCTGGGCCAAAAGAGTTGTCGTAGCGATGGGCTTGGTCAGCGAGGCAAGATCGAACGGGGTTGTCAGATCGATAGGGCTGCCCGTCCACGGCTCGTGCCGGCCCGCAGCAAGCGTATCGGCGGGGCACCAACGCACTCGACTGGTTCGTCCCCACGCAAATCCACCGACGCGGCCATCTGGCCACACTGCGCAGGCTGCAATGGCGGAGCCGACGCCGTCGTCTACGGCCGCAACGATGCGGCGCTGCAGCGCATCCGGCAGACTACCGTGCAGACCCCCATGCACAGTACCGGACAGCGCACCGACAGCCACCTGTGGGCTACTTGCCGGCTGCGCGCCGCAGCTGGTCCGCTTGATCTACGCGATCGGCCATATCTCGCAGCTGATTGCGCAGGGCATCGACGTCGCCGCGCAGCCCGTCGACTTGCTTGCCAGCACCGAGGCCGGCGCGTAGCGTCGCCAGTGACTCGTGGGCCCGTTTTTTGACTCGACCATCGATGGCGCGCGCGGCGATGGTTTGCAAGACCCCTGCCGCGCGGTGATCGCCTAAATTACCCAATGAGGAAGCCATGTTGAACGCGAAGCGAAACGACGTATCCGCAGTCCACAGGCGCAAGATATCGACGACGCGCGCTGGCTCAGCCACGAATTGGCACAAGCACCGAATCGCCGCGCAACGCAATAAGGTTGGGTAATGCTTGGCTAAATAGCCCTGAGCCACTTCGATGCCGCGCGGATCCTGAAGCAAAGCCAAGCCGTCCAGCACGCCGACTCGCACCGTCTCGTTCCAACTGGCTCGATCCAGCGCTGCCACCAGAGCCACAAACGCGGTCGAAGCCCGCGTCGCCCCTAGGCTTCGCGCAGTTTCCGCTTCGACCAGCACCGATTCATCGCCAGTGGCCAACCCGCTGACCAGCAATTCGGCGCACTGCGGGGTGGCAAATCGGCTCAGCGCTTCGCGAACCGCACGCCGGGCTTTGGGATGGGGCAAATGCAGCGCCGCCGCCAGGGCGTCATAGGCCACCGCAGTGCCGATCTTGCCCAGCGCCCGCGCCACTTCAGCTTGGACCATCCACGGCTGATGGGGCCCAAGTGCAGTCCGCAACGCCGTCAGATTGAGCGTCGATGGCCTAGCCCCAAGCGCGTGAGCTGCACTGATACGCACCGCTATGGCCGTGCCGTCAGCCAACAACGCGCGCAATTGCGGCTCGGGCAGCCCCAAATCCCACGTCGCTAGCAAATCGCCGCGCGCGTCGACCTGGACTAGCTTGGGTTGCTCCGAAAACTGCAGCCAAAAACTCTGTTGCTTGCGATCTAGGGTTAAATTGCGCAACTCGCTGGTGCCGTTGTCAAAGCGCAAATCTACGGCTACGTCGACGGCAAAAATGGGCGCGCCGCTGGTGTCTTGGGTCTGCTCCAAGGTCAGCCGGTATTGGCGCGTGTCGCTGTCCCAAGCGCCGGTGACCTTGATTTCGGGGTGGCCCTTGCCGACTTCAACCCACTGGCTGAAAAACCGCCCGAGGTCGACGCCCGCAAATTCCTCCATCGCTCGCCGCAGATCAGGGGTTTCGACGACTCCATCGGCATAGGCGCGCAAGTACGCGCCGATTGCCCCAAAAAACGTGGTGTCGCCCAACTTGCGCCGCAGCATGTGCAGCACTGCGCCGCCTTTTTCGTACAAGTGGGCATCAAAAACGTCGATCGGTTCGTCGTAGCGATTGGTGACAATGGTGCGTCGATAGCGTCCGCTGTCCTCGGCGAAGTAGGCCCGCTGGGCGCCCATCCGGGCGTAGTCGAACTCGTCAGGCCCATTGGCGTGCTCTTGCCACAACTGCTCAAAATAAGTCGCGAATCCCTCGTTGAGCCAGCCATGGGACCACGACCGGCAGGTCACCAAGTCGCCAAACCACTGATGGGCCAGCTCGTGGCTCACTAACGGTTCGGAACTGAAATCCAAGTGTGCGCGCGCGTCGTGCAGGGTGAGATCGGTTTGCGTCGTCATCGAGGCGTTTTCCATGCCGCCAAATACGAATTCCGAAACTGCAACTTGGCTATATTTTTCATACGGATAGCCAACGCCGGTCAGGCGCTCGTACAGGGCCACCATTTCGGCGGTGCGGCCAAACGAACGCTCGCCATCCTCTTGGCGACCCGGCAACACGGCGTACGACACCGGCACCGGTTCAGTCTGCTGAATTATTTCAACAAACGGTCCCACCACCAACGTCAGCAGGTAGGTCGGGATGGGTCGGCCGATTTGCCAGTCGTAAATGCGCTTGCCTGCATCGGCCGCATCGTGGATATTGCGCAAAATACCATTGGAAAACGACACCATGCCAGCGGGCACCGTGACAATCACCGCCATGCGCAACTTGTGATTAGGGGCATCGTGGCACGGAAACCAAAATTTGCTGTCCTCGTCCTGCCCTTGGGTCCAAGCGTGGGCTGGCCGGTCGGGGTGGTCGGCGTCCGGCAACACGAAGTAGAACCCAGCGCGCGGTTGGCGGGTATCGAAGTCAATGGCGACTCGAACCTGCTCAGCGCGCTGGATCGGCTGCGGCAAGGCCACCAGCACCACTTTGCCGTCATGTTCGATGGTCAGGCGATCGCCCGTGCCAGCAAAAGCGCGCAAGACTTCAAAACCGTCGGCATCAAACCGCAATTGGCTAACTTGCTGTTTGCGCACCACACCTTGGTATGTCGCGGTGCCCCAAACATGCTCGCCGGCGACGTCCACTTCGACCACCAGCGTCAATTCTTGCCAGTCGACCGGGACATCGGGCGGAAAGCGCTCCGGGGTGTCAGCCGTGGCAAACTCTTTGGCCGCGCGCAATGCGTACACAGCGCTTTGTTCAACGGCGGCGATGCCTGCAAAGCCGTGTTCGCGGTTGGACATGGACATCCTTGGCGCAGCGATGGCCAGCGCGGGTCGGCAGGCTAGCAGATTTGATCGCAAAGCGGGACCATGGTCGGCGCCGCGATCCAACTCGCAGTCCAAAGGACACCATGAAGGCCAATTTGCCCGACCTGTACACCGCTCATTTCCGCCATTTGACCTCTGAATTCGCCACTGCTTTGGCAGCTACCGGCTTTGACGCCGTCGTGCTCGACGCTGGCGAATTGGTCGCCAAGTCGCGTTTTGACGACGCTTATTATCCGTTTCGGGTGGCGGCAAGTTTTGCTCATTGGTTACCCTTGGTTGCCTCCGGTAGCAGTCTGGTGGTCAGCACCGATCGCCGCCCGACTTTGGTGTGGATGCAACCCGACAGCTTTTGGGAACAGCCCGCGCCGCCAGAGCACACTGAATTTATGCGGCTGCTTGACGTAGTCATTCAGCGCAGCGTGGCTTCGGTTGGCCAATTTGCGCCGACCGGCCGGGTAGCCGTGCTGGCCGAAACAGCGACCCGCGCCGCGGTGCTGTGCGAGCGAGCCGAATTCAATCCACCGGACCTCATCGCGGCGCTCGACCAGATTCGCAGCATCAAGACGCGGTATGAGATCGCCAGTATCGCGCAGGCCAACGCCCGTGCCGCGCACGGCCACGACGCCCTGAGTCGCGCGTTCGCCGAGGCGCCGGCCAGCGAATTGCTTTTTCATCTAAAGTACTTGCAAGCCACGAGTCAAGATGATGCCGACGCGCCGTACAAGAACATTGTGGCAATGGGCAATCATTGTGCGACCTTGCATCACATTGCCTACCATCGCGGCCTACCGGACAGTCAGAATCTTTCGCTGTTGGTCGACGCTGGCGCCACTTGCAACGGCTACCACGCCGACATCACTCGCACTTGGCTGCGCGGGCATGGGGCCGCTGTCGATGCCTTTGGGGGTCTGATTCAGCACGTGGACACCCTGCAACAACAGCTTTGCGAGGCCGTGAAGGTCGGGGTGCCCTACGAAGAGCTTCACGATCACGCGCATGTGCTGGTCGGTGAGGCGCTGCGGTCCGTCGGGCTGGTGCGCGGGTCGGTCGAGCAAGCAGTAGCCAAGGACATCACCTATGCCTTTTTTCCGCATGGGCTGGGGCATTCGTTGGGGCTGCAAACGCATGATGTCGGCTGTGCGCGCATTGCACCGCGGGCGGACAATCCGTGGTTGCGCAACACCAGCAAAATGGCGGTAGGCCAAGTGTTGACCATTGAGCCGGGGATCTACTTTATTGACGGGCTGTTGCAACCGTTGCGCGCAAGCCGCCATGCGGCTCTTGTCGATTGGCGTTTGGTGGATGAGCTGGCGCAGTTTGGCGGAATTCGCATTGAGGACGACATTGTCGTCGACGCCCAGTTGGGTCACCAGAATTTGACGCGCGCAGTGTTGCCGGTGGGCGGTGGTCGAGCCTGACCGTCGGCAGTCGGGTTAGGGCACCCAAGGTCGCAATCGTTGTGGCTGAAGTCTTTACGCCGGCTCGCGCGGGATCTGCGAGCTTGAAGTGCTGCGCCGAATCGCCGCCTGAACCAGCGGTACCGCGCAATCGACGGGATGCGCTGCCATCCGCAGACCGCGCCAAGCTGCGCTGCCCACGCACTCGCGAACCTCTTTGACATGCACCATCAGCCGCGCCCGCCGCGACTCGGACGCGACCTGCGGCCGCCACACCCACGCCACAGTGCCGAGCGCGATCAAGTTGGCGGCGGCGAGCACAAAAAACTCCGAGTTGGGCCAGATGGTCGACAGCGAAGCCGCCACTCCGTAGACCCCAGCGCCCCACGCCAAACGCCAATCGATAGTGGCGGCCATCCCGAGTAACACCAAGAAAAACACGACCATATCTTGAGTGACTGCTTGATGAACCGTGGCGCCCTGCACCCAAGAAACCGTGCGCTGCAGCAGGGGCGCGGCGACGGCGCCGGCCAATGATCGCACAAAGGCCCGGTTAATCCGATTCGAGAACAACTGTTTACGACCCAGATACACGCCAACGACAACAAACGCCGCCCACACCAAGCCGGCGCCGATGTAGCGCGGGAACGTAATGGCCACTAGGCCCTGGCGCTCCAAAAGCCCGATTGCCAGTGGAATCGCCGCCCAAATGATGCCAATCGACAAGGCCAGCGCGCTGCGCGAGCGCGCGCCGGTCTCAAAGTCCATGTCGCGTTCGATTTGCAGCAACCGCGCTGCGCTGCTGGCGTCGTCCTTGCGCGCCGTGGACAGCGCGTGCCAAGCGGTCAGCAAGGCGTCGTCGGGTTCAGTAATCTCGCCGATCAGGTGACCGGCGGTGCGCACGTCGCCTTCGGCAATCGCAAAACGAGCCATAACTGCGCAGACTTGCTGATAACCTGCGATGGCTTCAGGGTTTTGTGGCCAGGTGGACAGAGCTTGCTGAAAACCAAAGCGCGCCTCACCGCCCAGCCGATGAATCAGCCCCGCGGTATCGTCGCCGACCGCTTCCAGTGGCAAGTGGTCCTTGCGATCGTCGCCCAACACCAGCATCACCAGTTGGCGCAGGTCTTCGAGCCGCGTGCGGGCTTCGGCGGTCAGAGTCAGCGAAGTGCGGTTGCGCAAAAAATGCTCGAGATCGGCCTTAAATTCTGCGACGTTGAGCGGGCGCGCTGCTGGATCCTTGGCCGTAGCCCGGTTGCACAGATCAGCCAAGAGTTCAGGAACGTCTGGGCTGTAGACGGCGGGTTGGCTGAGCCACGCTTGGTACAGAATCTGGAAAAGGTCGTCGCCTTGGTGGCGCGCCGTACCCGTGACGATGGCGTGCAAAAGGCCGCCCAGCAAATAGATATCGGTGTGCGGTCCCAGACCGTCCGCCTTCGCGGCGACCATTTCAGGCGCCATCCAACTAGGCGTACCGGCGATGCCATGGCCGGCCTGATCCGCTTTGCCGATCTCGACCGCGACGCCCCAATCGAGCACGTACACTTCGCCAAAACTGCCAACCATGACGTTTTCGGGTTTGAGATCGCGGTGTACCACGCCTCGGCTGTGGGCAAACCCAATCGCATTGCACACTTGAATCAAGATCAGCAGGTGGCGAACCAGCGACGCGTCGACCTCGGTAGCGCTGCGGGTATCACCAGCGCCAGTCCGATACGGCAGATCCGTCTGCAGCAGCGCCCGCCAAGCGGTGCCTTCGACTCGCTTCATGACCAACACCGGCAAGCCGTTGCTGTCCTGACCAAGCGAGTAAATCGGCAAGATATTCGGATGTTCCAAGCGGCCGGCGATCCGGGCTTCGCGGACCAATTCGCTAGAAGCGGCGGACATGTCGGCGACGTCCGGCTTGATGGTCTTGATCGCCACGTCGCGGCCCAACGACAACTGGGTGGCGCTGAGCACCAAGCCCATGCCGCCGCTGCCCAACTCGGCGCCCACTTGCAAGTCCGGGCCAACGGTGTCGTTTCCCGTATCGAGCCGACCTAGGGCAACGACTGGCAATTCTGCAAGTTTAGCCCGGCGATCCGTGTCCGGTGCCCGGTAGCGCGGCGAAAACGTGCCATTTGGGCTCAATTCAATGGTGGCGGACTCGATGTCCAGACCCTTCCACACCCGCTGGAATCCCGAATTGGCTTTGGCCTGCGGTTGGGGGTCTTTTTTGGTCGCTGCCTGCCCCGCACCGTCTTTGCGAGCAGCGTCAGTGAAAGCCACCGTGCGTTGAACTAAGGGCGTCATGAACTACTCCGCGGCCGCGCCGACGACCAAAGCTAGGCGGCAACGCCGCGCCGCGCAAGTGATTCACGATTATCCAATGGGTTATGGAGCACAGGGGCCAAGGGTTATGGAGCACAGGGGCCAAGGGTTATGGAGCACAGGGGCCAAGGGTTATGGAGCACAGGGGCCAAGGGTTATGGAGCACAGGGGCCAACCGGTGCTGGTGTGGCTCGCTCAAAAGCGAAGGTCAGCCGCGCACCCGCTCGACCCGCGCGACCCCGCGCAGCTTGGACAGAGAGGCGATCACCGCGTTGAGCTGGCCGACGTCGCTGACCATCACTTCAAAGTCGTTGACGGCGCGCTTGCCTTCGGTGCGGCAATTGGCGCTGCAAATGTCGATACCGGCATCGGTGAAACGCTGGCTCATGGCGGCCAACATGCCCGACGCATTTTCAGTGAACACCCGCACCGTAGCGGTCGCGCCTGCGCCCTGCGCTGTGTTCCATTCGCACTCTAGGCGCCGCATCGGATCGGCGTCCAACACCTTGCTGCAGCTGCGTTGGTGCACCGTAATGCCGCGACCGCGGGTCACCACCCCGACCACCGGATCGCCCGGCACCGGCGAGCAGCACTTGCCATAGCGCAGCATAACGTCGTCCAGACCATCGACCACGATCGTCGCCACCGCCTTCTTATGCTTGCTCTTGCGCGACCGCTTGATCGCGCCTTCCGCCTCGTCCTCGGGTTGCTCGCCTTTGGCATCGGGCAGCAGCAGGCGGGCAAACTTTTCGGCGTCGGCTTTGCCAAAACCAACCGCAACCGCCAGTTCGTCCCAATTCTGGATGCCCACCACTTCCAGCGCGTGCGCCAGCCGATCACTGGCCTGCGCACGGGTCAGCGAGCATTTGAGCCGCCGCAGGGCCTTCTCGAGCATGTCGAGCCCAATCTCGCGCGATCGCGTGCGCTGCTCGGCGTGCAAATAGGCCCGAATTTTGCTCCGAGCGCGCGCCGTCACCGCAAAATCCATCCAGTCCTTGGAGGGCTTTGCGTCCGGTCGCGTCATAATTTCAACGACATTGCCACTACGCAGCGTCGACCGCAACGGGACTAGGACATTGTCGACTTTGGCACCGACGGTTCGCTCACCCACTTTGGTATGGACCGCATAGGCAAAATCAACTGGCGTTGCGCCGCGTTGCAGCACTTTGAGCTCGCCCTTGGGCGTGAAGGTATAGACCTCATCATTGAACAGATCGACACGCATCGAGTCCATAAACTCGTCGGCATCCTTGGCGTTGGTATGAAATTCCAACAGTTGTTTCAGCCACGTAAAACGCTCTTCGTCGCGCACGCTGATCGACTCGCCGCGCGCCTTGTAACGCCAATGGCAGGCCACGCCTTCGTCCGCCAGTCGGTGCATGTCCACCGTGCGGATCTGAATCTCAATGCGCTCAGCGCTGGGACCGATCACCGACGTGTGCAACGATTGGTAACGATTAGCTTTAGGCAGCGCGATGTAGTCCTTAAAGCGCCCAGGAATCGGTTTCCAGTGGGTGTGAACGGCGCCCAACGCCTGGTAGCACTCCTTGATGTCAGCGACGACGACCCGAAAGCCTTGGGTGTCGTAGATCTGCTCGTACGGCACGCGGCCGTTCTCCATCTTTTTCCAGATACCGTACAAGTGCTTAGGTCGACCCGACACCGCCGCCCGCGGCAAGCCCTCAATGGCCATCAACTCGCGCATTTCGTCGTTGACCTGGGTCACATAGTTCTGCCGTTCGGCTTGGCGCGCCCCGACTTTGTGGGCCAGCGTCTTGTATTCGTCCGGGTGCAAAAAGCGGAAACAATAGTCTTCCAACAGCACTTTCATCCAGCCGATGCCCAAACGATTGGCCAAAGGCGCGTAAATTTCAACAGTTTCCTGAGCAGTCTTTTTCTGAGTATCGGCCTTCTTGAAGTCCAAAGTGGACATGTTGTGCAGTCGATCCGCCAGCTTGATCAGCAATACGCGAATGTCCTTGGACATCGCAACCAGCATTTTGCGAAAATTCTCAGCCTGCTTGGCTTGTTGGCTGCTGTACTTGATCGCTTCGAGTTTGGTCACCCCGTCCACGATCGACGCAACTTCTGGTGAAAACCGGCTGGCAATGTCCTCGACCTTATACGGCGTGTCTTCGACCACATCATGCAACAAACCGGCACTGACGGCGGCGACATCCAAGCGCAGGCGCGCCAACAGAAAAGCAACGGCCACCGGGTGCGAAAAATACGGTTCACCAGAGCGCCGAATCTGGCCACTGTGGGCGCGGGCGGCAAAAGCGTAAGCGCGGGCCACGATCGACATATCGGCGTCGGGCAAGTAGGTGCGCATGGCGGCGATGAGTTCGTGAGCGGTTGGCACCCCAGGCAGCTCAATCGGCGCATACAGAGGGTCATCGCCGATAGCGAGCGCGGGAATACCTGCGGCTGCCATTCCGTTTACCGGGGTCGCGCGCTTGCCGTCCACCCCACGACTAGGCCCAACCTCTGGTTGGTCCTTGCCCGCGCTGCTAGAATTATCCTCAGTCATCTCAATAACCTGACTCCGGGCCCGCGGATGGGCCAGTGCCGTAGGGCGATAGGACAACGCCAAACCTTGCAGGTTGCAAGGCAATCGCCGCGCTGTCACCATTTCGCGCCCACGGCTGGGGTGCACGGACCCTGCGGGCCGCTCCCGGCTACACGATAGCGGATTTTGATGCGCCGCCAAAAGGAAGACATGACCGAGCGCCTTGCGCTGCTGTTTGACCAAGTGGGGGCCGAGTGGGTCCTGTGGTTGCTGATGGGGTTGGCCATCGCTTCGATTGCTGTGTGCGTCGAGCGCACGCTATTTTTGTGGCAAAACCGCGTACCGGTTGCGCTTTTGCAGCCAAAACTGCTGGCTGCTTTGGAAAAAGGCGGCGATGAGGCCGCGACCCTTTTAGCGCCCTATCGAGGAATGGAAGCCCAAGTGGTGGCGGCAGGCATTCGCGAAATGCACCGCGGCGCCGCGGCTGTCGATGAGGTCATGGCGGCGGCGATGGCCGTTCACAAGCAGCGCTATGAGAAATTCTTGATGTTTTTGTCGTCGCTTGGAGCGAACGCGCCGTTCATCGGTCTGTTGGGCACCGTGATCGGCATTTTGGGCGCCTTTGCCAATCTGAAGCAGCAAGTCGGTGTCGGTGGCAGTCGTCAGGCTTTGATCATGGGCTCGATTTCGGAGGCGTTGGTGGCGACGGCGGTGGGTTTGGCGGTAGCGATCCCGGCGGTGGTGGCCTACAACCAGTTTCGGACCAAGGTCAAACAGGCGACTGCGAATACGGAAGCCCTGACCGCGGTTCTGATGGCCCATCTGAAGACTATTCCACATGCTGATCGCGCGGTCGGCCGCCCTGGGGCATGAGGATAGGGGCATGGCGGGCAAGCAAAGTAGCAACGACGACGACGTGCTGGCCGACATCAACGTGACGCCGTTGGTCGATATCATGCTTGTGCTGCTGATCATTTTCATGTTGACCAATGAAGAGGTCAGCGAGAAAATGAAGAAGGCCCAGATCGACATCGACCTGCCCAAGGCGGCCAGCGCTCAACAGAAACCGACAAAACCCCTGTCGATCGTGATTTCGCAAATGGGGACTTTGTTCCTCAATGGCGCGCCGATCAGTGAAGCGGCGCTTTGGGCGCAAATTGCCCAGATGGTCAAAGAAAACCCCGGCATCGAAGCGATCTTGTCTGCCGACAGGCGCGTTTTGCATGGGACGGTGGTGCGGGTGATCGATGGCGTGCGGCTGGCTGGTGTTGAAAAAATCGCGGTCAACACGAAAGAGCAAGAAATCGAACAGACGCAGTGATCGTTGCACGGTGGCGACGGTACGTGGACCTCGCAGGTGTAGGCACTGGCTAAAGTGAATCGCAATCTGCTGATCGGAATCGTCATTTCCCTTGCGCTGCACAGCGTTGGCGCGTGGTGGGCCTTAGGTTTGACAGCGCGACCGCTGGCTGTTGTGCACAAAGATCCGCAGTTGGTGCGCACAGTTCGCGAGCGGGTTGAATTGCCCAAACCCAAGCCGGCGGAGCCTAAACCCCCAGAGATCAAGAAGGTGGACGAGGCGGCCAAGCCAGCGGACGCGCCCCAGCCCAAGCTCGCGGCGTCCAAGCCGATGGCGCGATCCAAGAGTGACAAAGCGCCTAAAACTTCGGCGCCAACCAACGAACCTGCCCCGCTAGTGCTGTCCAAGACCTATGGCGCGGATGACGGCGAAGGCCTCGCGGTGCAGGCCGGCCAAGAGGATGTGCTGGGCGATCCGGCTGTGCAGGCCACCGACGACAATGTTCGGCGGCGGCCACCACCGGATTCAGCGGCGCCGACCGCTGGCAGCAATGGGTCCGACAATGCGGATCAGGTGCCGGGCAAGATCGTAATCCTGCAGGCGAAACCCAAGGACTCCTGCGATCGGTTTGTGCAATGGCCAGCGGACGCGGCGCGCAGTAGTCGCTCCATTGAAGTGACGCTGCTGCTGGAAATCGGCGAAGATGGCACCCTGCGACGGGTCAAGATTTTGCGCGGCGCTGGTGAACCCTTTGATAGTCAAGCGATTGCCGATATCAAGCAATGCCCATTTTCGGCCGGCCGTCGCGATGGCAAGCCCATCGCCAGTAAGGTCGCCTTTGTAGTCGAGTTTAAGCCCAGGTAGTCGGTCATGTTGGTGAATATATTGGTTAAATTCCGCGACAATCCAACGCTAGCGCCGGCCTTGGCCGTGCTGCTGACTGTCGCGTGTGGCCAAGATTTTGCCCCGCCGTCGCTCATCGACAAGTTTCGGGTGATCGGGGTCCGTGCGGAACCTCCTGAAATTCGCCTGACCATGCCGTCGCGACTAGAAATGCTGACCGTTGGGCAACCACCTGCAGCGCAACTGTGCTACGCATGGGCGTTTTGTCCGTTCGCGTGGTCCAAAGATGGCAATTTTGCGTGCATCGACTCCGATGTGCAGGTCGACATGGGGGTCGGCGCCACAGCGACTGTCGGGTTGAGCCACGTCGTCGCCGCGTTGCAAAATGCGTCCAAAGTCTTTGATAAGTTAGGTCTCAAGCCGCCAACTGGCGCCGCAACCGCCAACCAGAAACCCGATCTGGGTTGTTTTGCTGGTGGCGTGGCTCCGGCCTCAGGGTCAGGCGGTTTTGGTAGCTTTGGCGGTGCAGACATTTCTGATATGTATGTTCTTTTTCAAGTTGGCGACGTCGCCGCTTATGGCGGCACCTGCCCGACTTCGACCGCGGCCATGCTGGCCAAGCCGTGTTCCGACCGCGGTCGCTGCATTGCCGGCTACAAACGGCTAGCGATCGTGCCATTCACCAACAGTTGCCCACCGTTCGATGCCGCTACCGATAAAGCCTGCGCCAAAACTGCCGATGTCTGCCCGCAGTACCTCGTTTGTGGTTGCGACGGCCTCAACTACGTCAATGACTGTGCTCGGATTGCCGCCAAAGTCAGCAAGAAAAATGAGGGTCGCTGCCAAAGTGTTAACGAAAATCCTAAGTTACAGGGTATCGGCTTGCGACTTGCAGCGGTGGACACGGCAGCATCGGTGGCGAAGGGCGTGGATTGGCCCGCCGACCTAACGCCGGTCGTCGCCCAGGGTGCGGCGTTGCAGTTGTGGCCGCGCTTTGACCCCAAAGACAAGCAAGTCATCGGGCCTTCGCAAGATGTCCGTGTCAACAAGCCCGAGACGGAAGTGCTAGCATTTTCATGGTTTGCTGACGCGGGATCCTTGCAGCGCGATCGCAGCTTTGATGACCTGCCTGAATCTGGCTTTATTGCGCCCATGCTGGCGGCCGGCCAATCTGAAAAAATCGTTAACATCTGGCTAGTTGTGCGCGACGGCCGCAATGGCACTGACTGGCTGCACCGCCGGTTGGTGGTCGCCAACCATGCGAATGCGGGCACCAATCCCTTGTGTGCTCTGGGTGCGCCTTGCCAAGGGCCTTAAACCACAGGGTGCTGATCGGCAGATACGGCTACGGTCACGCATCGGCGGTCTCACCTGCGGTCTCACCTGCGGTCTCACCTGCGGTCTCACCTGCGGTCTCACCTGCGGTCTCACTTGGTCTCACCTGCTCGCGACGGCTGGTTTCAAATCAATAGCTAAATCAGAATGTTGACTCGTCGGCGTCTTGGCACGGTTCTTGAATATGGTCCGATTGCCGCGCGATTGCGGCGTCGAGGGCCGCCGTGGGTGTTCGTTGCCTGGTCATTGTCGGTTTGCTGGTTGCAAGTCCAGTGGTTGCGCTGTCGATTCCACGACTTGCAGGTGCTGAAGCGCCTGTACCGCCGTGCGTCGTTGCGGATGTGACCACAGCGGCGATTCGCCAGGCCTTTGCCCTCGCCGTTCGCCCCACCAGCCCGCTACCTGCGGCGCCAGCGCCCAGCGCGTGGTGGGTGTTGGTGCCGACCCATATCAACTTGGGCATGCACGATGGCGTGCGCGCCGGCTTGGGCTATACCGACAGCCAAAGCGGCGGGGCCGGCCGCTGGACCCAATTCGACGACCAGTGGTTGCGCCTGTCGCTGAGCTGGGATTTGCGGCCACTGGTGCCTTCGGCTGGCTCCAAGGTGGCGCCTGATTGGGGCCAGCGGCTTGAACCGCTGATCAAAGTGGAATCATTGGCTACTCGCGCCGCCGATGCCGTGCGAACCCTGCGCAAAGCGCAAACGGTCGCCGCCAGTGCAGTCGCAGGTGAGGCACTGTGCCGTCAGGCCCAAGGCGAGGCTGAGGCTGCGGCGCTGATCCTCGATGCCTTGATTGCCGCGGTGCGCTGATCGCAACCGCGCGGTGCGGTACGCGCCAACACAACTGTCAGGCTGCGGATCGATCGCGCTTCATGCTGGCTGCCGCGATCCCCCGCTTTGGGCGCATCTCCGCGTCACTGCGTCACTTTTCTGTCAGGGACATACGAGAGTACGCCCCTGACAGAAAAGCCCCTTGCTCCTTGTCGAGCGACAGCGAGCGACAGCGAGCGACAGCGAGCGACAGGGCACTGGCATCCCAAATCGGGGGCCGCGGTGAATTTCGGTGGTGAATTTGGGGCTGTCACCGCCGTCACCCGCTCACAGGCCGCCATGGTCGGACTCGGCCGCTAGCAATTGCGCGCGCTCATGGGACAAGAGTGCGGTCACTACCGGTTCGAGATCGCCCTGCATGATCTGGTCCAGATTGTACAGAGTTAGGTTAATGCGATGATCTGTCAGGCGATTTTGCGGAAAATTGTAGGTGCGAATCCGCTCCGAGCGGTCACCCGAGCCGACCTGATCTTTGCGCGCCGCGGCCATCTGAGCATGCTGGGCTTGTTGCTGTTGATCAAACAACTTGGCCCGAAGCTGCATCATCGCTCGAGCCTTGTTCTTGTGCTGACTGCGCTCGTCTTGGCACTGCACCACCGTCAGGGTCGGCAAGTGGGTGATGCGCACTGCCGAATCAGTGCGGTTGACGTGCTGACCGCCGGAACCGCTGGCGCGGTAGGTGTCGATGCGCAGGTCGCCGTCGCGAATTTCGACGTCGACTTCTTCGACTTCAGGCAACACCGCAACAGTACAGGCCGAAGTATGAATCCGGCCCTGGGCTTCAGTCGTCGGGATTCGCTGCACACGGTGGGTGCCAGACTCGTGCTTGAAGGTGGCGAACGCGCGCGGCCCCTGCACAAAACACACGACTTCTTTGAAGCCGCCCAATTCCGTCTCGTTGTTGGTTAGCATCTCAAATTGCAAGCCTTTTTTCTCGCAAAACCGACCGTACAGCTTGAGCAGATCGCCGGCAAATAGACCAGCTTCGTCGCCACCGGTGCCCGCGCGGATTTCGACCACGCAATTGTTGTTGTCGCGGGGATCCTTAGGGATCATCAGCTCCTTGAGCTCTGCTTCGATCGAGTCGCGGGTCTCACTAAGGTCATCGAGCTCGGCGCCAATTAGGTCGCGCATGTCGGCATCGGCCTCCGCACTGGCCATCTGTTCCGTTTGCGCGATTTGGTCGAGCAGCGCCTGCCAGCGCAAATACGCCTCGGCAACACCTTGCAGGGCCGCACGTTCACGCAATAACTTGATTGACTTAACCGGATCGGCTGCAATTTCATTAGTGGCCAGCGCTTCGCCGAGTTCTACAAAACGCATGGCGATGTTGGCGAGCCGATCAAACATAGGGGAGCCTCAAATCAACCGACGGATAGACGCCGAAGCGGATAACAGACAGGCGCATAGGGCCTTGCGGCCACTCGCGGGGCCGTGAGCCTGACGCAAATCCACAGTGATCGTCACTGGGTGCAATCAAGAGTCGCACTCATTCGAGTTTGAGTCGGCTCAATGGACGCGAGCTTAGCGACCCACTAGGAGCCTGTCGGAAATCAATCGGTTATGAAATATCTTTGCGGTTATACACAATGAATCTATTGCGATCTGACAGTCTCCTAGCTTCACAGATATTCTCAACTGTCCAAGAACTGCCCGGAGTGAATCCGTGCAGTTTCGGACAGTT
>SHZD01000122.1 GCA_009692465.1 Myxococcales bacterium | reverse complement strand
AAGTTGGCTGACGGTGAACTGGCGTTTCAAGAGTCGGTCGCAGTGCGGCCCGGCGTGGCCGAGATGCTCATTGGCCTAGGAGCGTGTCGGAGTATTCCGACTCGCTCCTAGCGCCGTCTGGCTAGACGGCGGCAACTGTCCGAAACTGCACGGATTCACTCCGCGCAGTTCTTGGACAGTTGAGCATATCTGAGAAGCTAGGAGACCGTCGGATCGCAATAGATTCATTGTGTATAACCGCAAAGATATTTAATAACCGATTGATTTCCGACAGGCTCCTAGCCCGGCACCAATTCAAGCAACTCGACGTCAATTCCGCCATTGTTCAACGGCGCCCGGCTCAGTTGCCGCCAATCGAACGCAGGCGCAAACGCCTCACTGCCGCTCAGCACGCACGCCCTCGCCACTCCTTGACTGCGCCAAGCCTGACCGAGCTGAGCGTACAGATTGGCCACACTGGCACCGCCCATGCGCTCGCCGTAGGGAGGATTGGTCACAATCAGCGTGCCGGCTGGCTGCGGTGGCAGTTCGCGAGCGTCCCGGAGTTGCACGTCGATCAGCGCATCTAGGCCGGCCGCCTCGACATTGCGGCGCGCAGCTTGAACTGCATAGGGATCGATGTCGCTAGCAACGATATCTACTTGACCTGTAGCGAGCGCGGTTTTGGCCTTGTCGACGGCTTTTTCACGCTCGGCATCCAACCACTTGCGCATAGCCTTGCCATGGTGCGGCCAGCGTTCACAGGCAAACGAACGCGTGCAACCCGGTGCTATGCCAAGTATTTTGCAGGCCGCTTCAATCACAATGGTGCCCGAACCGCACATCGGGTCCAACAATCGCTCGCGGCCGCGCCATCCAGAGAGGTCGACCATCGCCGCCGCGACGTTTTCGCGCAGCGGTGCCGTAACTTTGGCCTCACAGACGCCGCGCATCGTCAGAGGTGGGTCGGCTAAGTCCAAGTAGAACGCCCACTTGCCCTGGCGACCGCGAACCATCACTGCAACCACCGGGTCATCGCGGTCGACGTCGGGGCGTTTGCCGAATCGCCGCATCATCTCGTCGGCAATGGCGTCCTTGACGCGGACGTTGACAAAGCGCATGTCGGTTAAGCCCATAAATTTGCGGCCATTTTCGCGAACACCCGCTGGCACCACATCGCCGGTGGCAAAGATGCCAAAAGTAGAGCGAAAATCCAGCCACTCGGCCCAATCCACGTGCAACGCCGCTTTGTACAACGATTCTCCGTCGTCAGCGAACCAGACACCCAAGTGCAAAAGCAAGCGACTGGCGATGCGCAATTGCACTAAAGCGAAGGCAATTTCCTTCCAGTTCAACTCCAGATGGACGCCATCGGCATCCACTTGCACGACCTTGAGGTTGAGCGCGTGGCATTCGGCGGCGACGAGGTTCAAAGTTCCGGGTGCAGCAAGAGCGAGGCAACGCATGGGTGCAGTGTCGGCGGTTTAGGGCGGCGGCGCAAGCTGCGCGTCACTCATTTTGATGCGATTTGGCGAAGGTTCGGTGCTCAGCTAACCGTCCCTCGCCAATCTACCGCCACTGCGCTAGAGTTGAGCAACCGCGGGCCGTTGCGGTCGTCGATTCTGCCTCGCAATGCCAACATTTTGTGCTCAATGTGCCGCGCCGCGCGACGAAGACGTCTGCCCCATCCACGGAAAGCCACAAGCTGGCGATGGCCTTGATGGCCCGACGGTGGGTGGCGCTGCCGGCCGCCGTGGTCGCGACCCAGAAGCGGTCATGACTAGTGCAACTGCCAAACAAGGTGCAGTTGCCGGTTCAGCGCGAACGACAAATGGCCATCGGTTGCCCAGACCCGCCTCAGGAATGACCGACCCGCTGCGACCGCTGCCCAAAGCCCGTAAGTCAAGCCGCGGCTTTTGGGGGCCAGTCCTGTTCCTGAGCTTCTTGGGCAGTCTGGGTGCAGCCGTTGTGTGGTTCAACGTGCGGCCCAAGAACATGACTTTGGAGCAGCGATTGGGGCAATTGGTCGACCTGATTTCGGACGCCGCCGGGGTCATCAAGGGCGAAACGGCGTCTACTTCGGGCGAGGTGGTCGCCGATCCGATTCCAAGCGGATTGCCCGGCCACAGCGGGGTTCCAGCAGTTGCCGATCCGGCTGCCCATCCCCCAGAAAAGGCCCAAGAGCCGTCGCGGCACACCTCCGCGCCCAAGTTGCATCCCGAGGCCCATGCGATGGCTGCCAGTTTGCTCCAACTGACTGAAACGACTCGCCATCAACTGATCAGTTGCTTCCAGGGGTCTGGTCAGCAAGCGCCGGCCAAACTCGAAATTGCCATCCACACCAGTCATGGCAAAGTCAAAGTGCAGCACCCAGAAAAGATTGGCCATGCGCGCAATTGTGTGGTCAGCGTCATCGAACAGGCCGCGCCTCCTCATTCCTCTGGCGTCCTCCACTACAAGTTCGAGTGAAGCCGCCGGCAAACCCACTGGAGGGCAGAGTCGTCGCAGCCCATGATCAAGCGTGCGCACGCGGTGAATCGATGTACTGCGACCCCGCAACCGGCCTATGGACCCTAACCGCCGACGCCTTGCGTGGCCGTGGCTTTTGCTGCGGTGAAGGCTGCCGCCACTGCCCGTGGGCAGACACTTCAGCAGAGCATCCCAATCGCGCCAATAACTTACGCCGCAAAGTCGCTCGATTGCCCAGCAACAAGGCCTAACGATGGCAATTGTCGGGCGTTTGGCCCCGAGCCCTACTGGCCTGATGCACATCGGCAACTTGCGCAGTCTCGTTCTGGCTTGGCTCGCTGTCAGGGCAACGAACGGCAGAATTTATTTGCGTATTGAAGACTTGCTTGCAGACACAGCCAATCACACGGCCGCGCTAATCGACGACTTGCGCTGGCTGGGCCTGGACTGGGACCCGCCGCCGTCCACTCCCGTTTCAGCGCAATCGGCCGATCTTTGGGCGCAAAGTCAACGAGAATCGCTGTATGCGGCCGTGGTCGATGCCTTGATTGCGGCCCAATTGGCCTACCCGTGCATATGCACGCGCAAGGACGTTGAACTCGCGGCGACGGCACCGCACGCTGAAGACATGGCTACGGCATATGCGGGCACCTGTCGCGGTCGGTATGCCTCCGTTGTCGACGCTCAACAGGACGAGCGCGCTCGAGCCCACGCCGCCGACCGTGCGCCGATGGGCGTCGCGG
Source organism: Myxococcales bacterium (assembly GCA_009692465.1). Taxonomy (GTDB): domain Bacteria; phylum Myxococcota_A; class UBA9042; order UBA9042; family UBA9042; genus SXRM01. The sequence goes on along the minus strand of SHZD01000122.1, from coordinate 15,080 downwards.
TTCGTTTGTGCATCCCTGAGGGCACTTTTGCGTTTGTCGATTTAATTCACGGCCAGCAAGTCGTCAACGTCGCTGCCACGGCCGGTGATCTGGTCATTCGCCGCAAAGACGGCGGCTTTGCCTACATGCTGGCCGTTGTGGTCGACGACATCGCCATGGGCGTCAACCAAGTGGTGAGGGGCGACGACTTACTGGCCGCAACTGGCCAGCAGTTGGCGGTATATCGCCAGTTGATGCAATGCGCGCGGTTGCAGGCTGCCACCCATGAAAATCAGCAGTTTTGGCAACTGGCTGCCATAGCCGAACCGCCGAGCCATGCCCATGTGTCCCTAGTGGTTGGAGATGAGGGTCGTCGGTTGGCAAAACGCAATAAGTCTATGCATTTGCGATCGATGCGCGACCGCGGTGTGACCGCGTCGGCGGTGCGGGCATGGATTTTGGCGAGTTGCGGTCAACCGCCTGCCACCACGTGGTATCGGGCCGCCGCTGTGTTTGACTGGGCTCAGGTACCACGTTCACCGGTCGTGTTTGGGCATCAAGAGTTGGCGACTCTGGTGGCCGAGGCACAAATAGAGTCGCCAACCTGTTGAATTAAATCATGATTTTGCTACTATTTTGCGCACCCACGCCACACGTGCGCGCCAACGTAGACCGCGCCCATGCCGCCTTCGCCCAGTTTGCGCTCGATCCGGTACCGACCGTCAAGCTCGGTACCGAGCATCGGGTCTACATCGTTGATCAGCAGCAAGCGACAACCGTCGATGGGGCATACCGTCTCACTGCAGGCGAAATACTGGCTGCAGGTGGGGCAAATGGCCGTCATAACGACCCATATACTAGGCGGCATAGTCTTTGGTTGCAAACCCCAACCGGTCGCCAGACCGCAGCGTGACCAACAACTTGATGCCTAAACGACCCAGTCGCAAGGCCGAATAGTCCGCGCCCCACCTAGCGCGTCCACGCACTTTGCCCTAGACTCGCCGCCAGCCGGCAAAACTGCTATGCGCTCAGGTGCCCGGTTAGCAGTCACTACTTCTTAACCTCTCGTATTTTGGAGCTTTTCGATGGCCAACGTCACCCGCAAAATCGGCCTTTCGCTGGGCGCCGACATCTGTTGGCCCGGTTGTTACGAAGAAATCGTCAAGCGGCTCAACCTGACCATTCCCGTCGGTGGCGATTCGGTCAGTTTTGCGGTGGATCGGGTGACCATTGAGCCTTTCGACCTGCGCCAACCGGTGCATTATGACGTCGTTATCGATCGGCTCACCCACTGGTATCACACGACGCGCGAGTGGATTAAGAAAGCTGTCATCATGGACAGCCTGTATGTATTGAACAATCCGTGGTCATTGCAGTCGATGGAAAAACACACGTCCTACGCCGCGATGATGCACCTGGGGGTGCCGGTGCCGGATACTTGGATGGTGCCGCCCAAGGATTACAGCCCTGATCTCAACGACCTCAAGCCAACGCTGCAGCGCTATGGCCGCCTGTTTGACTTGACTAAAGTGGGCGAACAGCTTGGCTACCCGGTGTTTATGAAGCCCTACGACGGCGGCGCGTGGGTCGGGGTGACTAAAATCAACGATGCCGAGCAGTTGCGGACGGCCTATGAACAATCGGGCCAGCGGGTCATGCACGTCCAAAAAGCCGTCAATCCCTTCGATTTGTTCGTGCGCGCCATCGGCATCGGTCCGCAAGTATGGTGCGTCAAGTACGACCCCGATGCGCCGCTGCATTCACGCTACGAAGTCGCCTTCAACTACGTCAGTGCCGACGAATGGCAACGCCTGACCGACCTGTGCCTCACCATCAACAGCTTTTTTCAATGGGAGTTCAACAGCTGCGAGAGTCTGCGCAAAGATGGCGTGTTTTATCCGATTGACTTCGCCAATGCTTGCCCTGATTTTCAGGTGACTTCGCTGCATTTTCACTTTCCGATCATGGTCAAGAACATGATCAAGTGGTCGATCTACTGCGCCGCGACCAAGCGGGAATTTCGCCGCAATCTCAACTGGGATCCTTACTACGCCGTTGTCAAGAAGGACTTGCCGTTTGACGACCGGCTGAAGGAATACGCCAAGATTGCCCACGAGCGCTTTGAGACCGACCGCTTTGTGGAGTTTTGCGACCGCCATCTGGGCCACATCGATGAAGTCGCTTGGGAGTTTTTCGGCAGTGAGCGGGCCAAGGAACTTTTCCGCCTCAAAGTCACCGCGTTGTTTCCGGCTCATGAAGTCGAACAGTTCACCGAGCACTATTTTGGGCTGGTGCAGTTCTGGCGTAAGACTGAAGTCGAGCGCATGAATACGGCCAAAGTTCAGCGCGATGAGCGCAATACCAGCCGCGAAGTCGCTGCGGCGGCGGTTGCCGCGTCTTGCAGCGCCGATAAAAAAGCCAAGGCTGCTGGTTAGGATTTTCATAAATGGCCCGTGCAAAATCAAGTCGATTTGACACCCTGGCCCGTTGCTTGGTTGGTGGGTCGCTAACTCGTGGCTTTGCAAGGCGACTCGACGCTCCGCTCCGATCGCGAATGGATCGAATAATTCTGGCACAGGCCATAATTAGTCAATGATTCTCTACGGTCGTCGCTTGACGAATTTGGACCCAGGGACAAGCGTATGCGGCCTGTGAAATGGCCAAATGGCGGCGAAAACGTGAACGCTGCGCTGGCAAGGCAAACTAATGAAAACTAATGCCAAATGGTGGTCGCCGCGCCTGCGCCAAGACATCGAGGTGGCACGCTGGGGCACGGCCGGTCGACCGGTGTTGCTGTTTCCAACCGCTGGCGGCGATGCCCACGAATGTGACCGCTTTTTGATGGTCAAAGCCCTGCAGCCGCTCATCGATAGCCGACGCATTCGGCTGTATTCCTGCGATTCCATTGGTGGAAAGACTCTGCTCGATCCGAGCGAAAAACCTGCACAGAAAGCGTTTATGCAAAAACAGTTCTTGGCCTACGTCCGCCATGAGCTGGTCCCCGCGATTCGCACAGACTGTAATGATCCAAAAGCATTGGTTTTATGCGCAGGGGCGTCGATCGGCGCTTATAACGCGCTGCTGTCCATCTGCAGCTATCCCGACGTGTTCGACTACGCCATCTGCATGAGCGGCACCTATGATTTGAGCCGGTTTTTTTCGGGTTTTCACAATCAAGACCTGCACTTGGTGTCGCCTTTGCATTTTATGGCGTACTTGGGTGAATCTGAGCTGCTGACCACTTTGCGTTCGCGCTTTGTGCTGCTTGCTACCGGCGAAGGCAAGTGGGAAGCGCCGTGGGAATCGTGGCAAGTTGCGAATCTGCTGGGGAAAAAGGGCATTCCCAATCGAGTCGATGCTTGGGGCAAGGACTATCACCACGATTGGGTCACTTGGCGTGAGATGCTGCCGCGATTCCTCGATGATTTGACGCTGCCCGGCAATTAGCAGCCCAATGGGCAATTCGGGTCGCCAAACCGTGTAGGTCGGACCAAATTCACCACCGAAGTCTCCGCGAGCCCCGATTTCGGAGGCAAATCAAGGAGAAGTGAAGCTCGGACCGGAAGCGGCCTAGAGGCCGTTGAGGACCGGACTGGAGCGCCGACGCAGAGTTGCCCCGAAAGCGGGGAATCGCGGTCAGACCCACGAGTTCAAGAGGCTATTATGCACGTCATTTTTGTCGCCCCGTTTTTCATGGACACGACGCTGCGCTTTGTGCGCTCGCTGTGCAACGAAAACATCCAGTGTAGTCTCTTGACCCAAGAGCCGCCGTATAAAGTCCCAGACGACCTGCGGCAAACATTGGCTGGCTATTGCCAAATCGACGATGCGCTGGACACCAAGCAAATCGTCATTGGCGCCAAGGCGTTGGAGGCCAAGCACGGTCGGATTGCTAGGCTGTTTGGGGCGCTTGAGCACATCCAAGTGCAGTTGGCCGATGCCCGTGAAATATTGGGGATGTCTGGCCTGTCCGGTCAAGCGGCGCGCAATTTTCGCGACAAAGCGCAAATGAAAGACGTGCTGACAGCCGCGGCCATTCCGTGTGCCCGCCACCGGTTGGTGCAGTCGTCGGCGGATGCTTGGGGATTCGCACAGGAAATCGGCTATCCGCTGGTGCTCAAGCCGTTAGCGGGTGCCGGGGCTAAGACGACGTTTCGGGTGGACGACGACAAGCAACTTGCCCAAGCCCTGCTGCAAGCGCGTCCGACTGACCACCATCCGGCGATTGTTGAAGAGTTCATGACCGGTCAGGAGTACAGCTTCGAGACAGTATGTGTGCGCGGCGAGCCGGTCTGGCATTCGCTGACCAAGTACCTGCCTAACCCTCTGGAAGCGGTACGCAATCCGTGGATTCAATGGTGCGTGTTGCTGCCGCGTGAAATCGATGCTCCCCAGTATGACGACGTCCGCAAAGTTGGCTTTGCCACGGTCAAGGCGCTTGGCCAGACCACTGGGTTGTCGCATATGGAGTGGTTTCGGCGACCGACCGGTGGCCTTGCGGTCAGCGAAATTGCCGCGCGTCCGCCCGGTGCGCAGATTTGCAGTCTGATGGGCTACGCCACTGACACCGATATCTACCAGGCGTGGGCGCACCTGATGGTGTTCGAGGAATGGCCGCAATTGCAGCGCAAATTCGCGGTCGGTGCGGCTTTTTTTCGCGGTCCTGGCCACGGGCGGATCAAGGCTATCCACGGCATCGAGACGGCGCAACGAGAGCTTGGCAAGTTTGTGGTGGAGACCAAGCTGCCGCGAATCGGGGCTACGCCCTCCAGTTCCTATGAGGGCGACGGCTTCGCAATCGTGCGCCATCCGGACACGCGGGTGGTCGAGCAGGCGCTCAAGCGCCTAGTAGATTTGGTTCGGATTCAGGTGGGCTAGACGCGTCTGTTTTTTCAGCGCGCCAGCACGAGTTTCGTTCGACCGTTGGCCGTGAACCACCAGGATTCCCCATCGAAATTCTCCGCGGCCCCCGATTTGGGATGCCAGTGCCCTGTCGCTCGCTGTCGCTCGCTGTCGCTCGACAAGGAGCAAGGAGAAAGGCGACGCCGCGACGCAGAGATGCGCCCAAAGCGGGGGATCGCGGACCACTGCCTACGGTCGCGCTGCTGGTACCGGCTCAATGTCCGCGCAACTGCCGTCACTCATGCACGGTTCAATCGCCCATTTGGTGCCCGCCGAAGCCAAATAGCGGCCAACCGCGTACATAATCATCGTCCCATGGTCAAAGTAGGCCTTGCCATCGCAGGCAGCCGTGTCGGTGCCCGCAGCTTGCGCTTGCGCTTTGCATTGCTTGGTGAGGAAGTCGAAGTGGGCACCGGGCTCCCAAAATCCGTGCTTGCCTGCCGGTTCCACGTAGGGAAAAAACGTACCGGAAAATCCAAGAAAACTGTTGGCTTTGACCGCTTCCGTGTGCAGCGGCGGATTTAGACGCCAGGCGTGGTAGCCATCTTTGCCGAGGGCCGCTGGACCAGCAAACTGCACCTTTTGGCCCATCGGCGGCAAACTGGCCGCGCCCGCAGCTAGCGGCGTTGCGCTGTTGGATAAATCTTCAGGATCAAACAGAATACCGTTGCCTGCCGGATCAACAAAGCGCGGAATCTTGTCGACGGCCTCCAACACGAAGGTATCGACCAGCGCCTGATTGACGGTGCGATTGCCCCAAGCAGGGATTTTCTTGGACCAATCCAGCAAACCCGCAGCTCGGCCGATGGCGGCACCGGTCGACACCGGCACGTTCATGTCGCCGACCGTGTTGAGCACAAGCGCGTGAGTCTTCAGGTCGGCGTCGCCAAAATGCCGTGCGTAAATCGCCGGATCAGCCGGATCGAGGACCATTTGGGCAAATCCCATGAAACGCCGCAATTCAGGGCGCGCTCGGTGCAAGCCTAGGCCCTCCGCTAGTGGCGACAAGCCATCGCCTGCCTTGAAGGTAAGCGGCAGCGATTTGGCATGAAACTTGACCTCATAGCTAAATTTATCCACCGTTGCCAGCATTTTGGCATCGCCTTTGACTTTGCACGCCCGATGCTTGACTTCATCGCGTACCCCCATCTCAAAAGCGTCGCCCTGATAGAATCTCAGTACATGGCGTTGCCCAGGGCTGGCGACATCCGAAGCCAACGCCAACCGAAAGGTCAGGCAGCGCTTGGCGCACGACGCCTTATCGGCGATATCTTTATTGGCCTCACAGCCAACTTTGCAACTGGTATCAACGACTAACCGCGCACAATCGTATTCGCCATTGTCCAAGTTGTCGCCGCGCACTGTATCGCCAATCTGGAGCAGCGCGGTCTGGGTGGCGTCCAGTTTGGCGACCGGCACTGTCGCCGTATCATTGAGGCTGGGGACAATCGTCTCAATATCCAAAGTGTTGGCCGCCGAATCGGCTTTGCCGACGTACAGCGGACCCATCAGCCGCAGCACCACCGCTTCGCGCACACCGCCTTGAATGGAGCGAATGCCGACGTCGATGAGGCCACCACCCCCAGCTACTGGCACTGTCGCCGCCAATTCCGGCTCAATGCCGCCCACCACTGCGGCCATGATGCCGCCCAACGAGCCGCCCAGCATCACGATGGGCATGTCTGGGCCACCGACATCGACCTTGCCATCGCCATCGACGTCACCCGCCGTGTCGTCACTTTGGCCATTATTGTTGATGTCGGCGGCCCATTTCCGTTGACCATCCCAACCGCGCACCACTCGAATCAGCTGTAGATAATCGAGCGCAGTCTGCCGAACGACGTCGCGGGTGTGAAACGTGTACGAAGTCCAAAAATCCGCGCCAGAGTCCTGCTGGCCATCCGCATCCTGATCGCGACTGCGGTTGCTCGTCAGCGCCTTGGCCAAGTTGCCAATACCCAGCGAGCCAAAAATGCCGGACAGCAGCTCTTCGTCTTTTTTGCCGAGCGTAAAACCGTGACTGACATTGTCGATGGCGATTACCGCGATGCCCATGCGCGCAAAGAACTGATGAAAGCCAAAGACTTCCGTCTTGCTGCCCGTGTAGCCGTGGCCCAAAACCAACAAAGCGTGGGGCTTGCCGGTCTTGGTCGCCTCTTTGCGCGGCACCGTCAGCCAAAACGTCACCGATTCGGGGCGGTCAGCGACCTTAATTCGATCAATGTCGGCCGGCCACGACATGTCGTTGTAGCCCAAAAACTTGCCATCCTTGTCCTTTAATTCAAACAATTGCGGAGACTTGTAGGTGCCAAACGCATGATAGCCGACGTATTTGAGCGCCTGCTCGTAGCGCTTCTGCTGCTCGGGCCCCCCTTTGCCGACCACACCAGCGTTGGCCACGAGCTTGGCGACCAAATCAAAAGTCTCGCCTGAAATCGTGTACTTGCTCTCGTAGGTTTTGGCCGGCTTGTCGTCAAACAGCGGCAACAGCTTTTCAATTTCAGGCGGATAGGCGTTCTGTAGGTGCTTTTGAGCGCCTTGGCCATACAAACCTTGCCGCGCGGCCCGCAGTCCAGTTTCGATGCTGCCAGTGGTAAACGACCACGCAAAGGCGATTTGGTCGGTGGTCAGGCCGCCATAGGTCGTCCCGGCCTGCGCGAGGATTTTCTTGAGCGGCTCCAACGCCGCATTTTGGCCTAAATGGTTGACCGATTTGAACGGCGAGCCAACCGGCGTGCCATCCATGCCGCGCAAGCGCCGGGTGATGACCACTGCGTACGTCGTTCGCTCGCGCAGCGGCACCAAAGGCCGGGCAATCAGGGTGTGCGTTTCGCGCTCCCAAAACGTCAATAAAGCGTCGGCGCGCTCTGCGAGGTTCATGTCGGCCACTTTCTTGGCCACCCCTGGCTTCCAATTGGGCTTGTCGAGGATGCCGTCGAGATCGTCGTCTTCACCGGCATTGAGCTTGCCGTTGCCGTTTAGGTCTTCGTCGTGTTCTTCAAACAGAATCGAATTGGTGTCGCCGCGCGGGTCACTTTTCCAATAGCCGCCCAGTTGTTCGACCACGACTGGAAAGTTACCGTTGCCAATGTCGATCGGTGCCGGTTTGCCGAAATCCAGAGAGTTTGCAGTTACATCAATAACATAGACCGCATCATTGCCGAACGCAAAGTCATCACCGTGGTGGCGGTCGACGATGTCTTGCAGGTTAATGTCGCCGTCAAACGGCACCGTGATGGGTTGAAACGTGCCCCAGCCATCGAGCTGGTCGACCAATTCGCGCGTTCGCCGCTCAAACGAAGTCGGAGCCAACATCGACGCGTTGATCCGCCGCTGGGTCGGCGATTGGGGATCAAACCGCGTCGCCAAGTCGCTGGGCAACGGGATTTCGGGCAGGGGTCGCGCTTCAAAGTCCACTTTGACGTGAACGCCGGCAGCTTGGCTTTTGCCAAGACCGTCGGAGGCCTCTTGGCAGCCTGAAATCGTCACTGCGGCGATGGCGACCTGGCAAAGGCGATGCGCTGTTTTGCGGTAGCTATGCATGAAAGGCCTCGTTTATGCTAGAAATTGGTAGTTTTGGGCGCAAGGGCCAACGTCAATCGTCCAGCGGCGATGGGCTCAGCCATCCCGGCGAGCGCGCCGCCCTGTAGCAGCAAGGCCCCTTCGATACCGGCCACAAGTTCGTAGCCCATCGTCGGTGGACGCCAGCGATACCGCGCACCCAAGGCCAATTCGGTGCCCAGCGTTGTGCCTTCGGGAGTCTTACCGACGTAGTTGACGGCGGCGCCACCGCCCACAGTCTTGCTCGCGCGTGGATCCTGCAACGGTGCGGGAGCAAAGGCCAAAACTGCACCGCCGTACACCTGCAGGCACTCACAAAACCGCCAGCCAATCTTGGGAAAGGCCAGAATTGCGCTAGTTGCCGCCCCACCCGTGGCTAGCCGGTCCAGGTCCAAATTGGGCACCCCAACTAGGTTTGGATCTGAGGCGCTGACCTTTGCGCGACCACTCTGGGCCGCCAATAACCGCGGGAACAGGATGAGCCCAAACTGCAAATTGGGATCCGCACGGAAATTGCTGACGGTATCGTCGTCCAAACTGGTGTCGCCGGACAGCCACGCCGCATCGAATTGTCCGCGGAGATCGGCCAGTTGCGCCGTCAACCGCGCCACCGCGCCACCTTGCAACACCTTGTGCTCATTATACTCTGGTGACGGCCCTAACGTCGTCGAGCCAACTATCATCACCGCCTCGCCTTGCAACCGCAGGCCGAGATCGCCGGACGTCCAGGCAAAATCACCAGCTAGATCAATAGCATGGACCGCAAGCTCGCGCCCTGCCCCAGTGCGCTGCTGGCGACCGGCGTAATACACACCCACCCAGCGATCAACGGCGGAATGCAATTTCACTGCGCCAATCACTTGTTCGGCGGTGTCGCCTGTCAACAGGATGTCATCGTCGGCTACATGATCGACCGCTGCGGACACTACCAGCCCGGCAAGTGCCGACTCACTACCCCTAAACGGCGTCAGCACGACAGCCCCGCGCACCACTCGATCACCGATCTTGGGCTGCACAAACCAATTGTCACCATATTGTTCTGGCCGCCCATCGTTGGCCAGCAAGCCCAGCCCCCAGTGCGATTGCATTAAACCAGCACGAATCTGAGCCTTATCGGTCCACTGCCAGCCAGCCCACCCCTCAGTAGGTATGAAGCCAGCCGCCGCCGCGTCGGGCAGCCGGTCGCCCTTCCAAGCCACCGGTCGCGTGGGATGAAACACATTGAATTCACCACCTAATTGGATAAGAGCCGCCAACCGACCGAGGTGATGGCCTGAATCGAAGGCAACCGCCGCACGCACTCGGGCGACAACCTCAGGATCAGCATTCGTTTTAGTCCCATACGCGTCGGCAGCAAAGGCGCCGGTCAGCTGGCCTGCCGTGAGCGCTGCGACTTGCGCTTTGATCACCGGCGGAGCCTCCTTGGCATCTGGCGCAGGTGACACAGCCGCGGGCGCCGGAGCCGCTGGCGCTTCTATGGGCGCTGCTGGCACAGTCGGCGTAATGTCAACCGGTTGTGCGACAATTTCAACCGCAGCAGGGCCCGCAGCCGGTTCCGCAGTGGCTGCAGATGGGGCTGCGGCCGGCTCCTGCGCCCAGACAAGCCGAGTCAGGACAAGCGCGGCCACACAACCGCTGCGGATCCATGGGCGAAAACAACGCATGCAAAGCTCCAACGGCCATCGGCCGAGGCCGCGAACCTAGCGCGCAATGGGGTCTTGAGCAATGCCAATTTGTAGCGATTGCCAGAGGCAGGGCACCAAGCTGAATCTTCGACGAGGCATCGGCCGTGGGCCACTTCGCAATAGCCGTCCGCCAGCGTACACTCGCCGCCCCACGATCGATAAGGCCATGACATGACAGCAGCCATCCCCGCCCCGGTCCGCACTCAGTTCGATGGACGCATTGACGCCGGCCAATGGTCGGTGCGCCACGACCCCGATCCGGTCGAAACGCGCGAATGGCTGGACTCGCTCGCGGCCATCATCGGTGACAGTGGCCCTGAGCGAGCGCATTTCCTGTTGCGCCGCCTGCATGAGTCCCTGCAAGTGGACGGCGTGTCGCTGCCGTATTTGGTGCAGTCGCCCTACGTCAATACCGTTCCCGTCGATAAGCAACCGGCCTATCCCGGTGATTTAGCGATGGAAAAGCGCTTGCGCCAGATCATCCGGTGGAATGCGGCGGTCATGGTCCACCGCGCCAACAAGCACTTCGAAGGTATCGGCGGCCATCTGTCGACATATGCGTCGGCGGCTATGTTATACGAAGTTGGTTTCAACCACATTTTTCGGGCTCCTACGGCCGATACTGTCGGTGATCTGGTCTATTTTCAGGGCCATGCTTCGCCGGGCATGTACGCTCGCGCCTTTCTGGAAGGTCGGCTAAGCGAGGCCCAACTCGAGCATTTTCGCCGTGAAGCATTTCCAATCAGCACCACGCGCAACGGGGCGCCTGGCGTGGGCCAACGTGGCTTATCGAGCTACCCGCACCCGCGCTTAATGCCTGAGTTCTGGCAGTTTTCCACCGTGTCGATGGGCCTTGGCCCCATCGCCGCCGTCTACCAAGCCCGCCTGAATCGCTACATGCACGCCCGCGGCTTGGCCGACACGTCGCAGTCGCGAATATTTTGTTTCCTTGGCGATGGCGAGACGGACGAACCGGAGGCCCTGACCGCGCTGTCGCTGGCCGCCCGCGAAGGTCTGGATAACTTGGTGTTTATCGTCAACTGCAATCTGCAGCGTCTGGATGGCCCAGTGCGCGGAAATGGCAAAATTATCCAAGAACTAGAGTCCATTTTCAGCGGCGCCGGCTGGAACGTGGTCAAAGTATTGTGGGGATCAGGTTGGGACAGCCTGCTCGACGGCCCTGCTGCCGGGGTGCTGCGCCAACGCTTTGCCGAGGTCGTCGATGGCGAGTACCAGAAGTACGTTATCAGCGATTTGGCGTACATTCGCGACGAGTTCTTCGGTAAGTATCCAGAACTGCGTGATTTAGTCGCCAATATGTCCGATCGCGAACTCAAGCGCATGCACCGCGGGGGTCACGACCCGCTCAAGGTCTATGCGGGCTATCAAGCTGCATTGACGATGCGCGGTAAACCCACGGTAATCTTGGCTAAAACGGTCAAAGGTTATGCGTTGGGTGAGGGCATCGAAGCGCGCAATGCCACGCACCAGCAAAAGAAATTCGACATTGAAGAACTCAAAGCCTTTCGCTCTGCACTAGAACTTTCGATTACTGATGATGAATTGGACGATGCACCGTTCTTTCATCCTGGAGCAGATAGCCCAGAAGTGGCCTATCTGAACGAATGCCGGACCAAGCTAGGTGGCTCGATGCCAGTGCGCATTGAGCGTAAGACTCAGATTTCAATGCCAGACGCCAAACTATGGGAGCGGTTTGTGGCTGGCTCGGGCAAGGGCGAGGTGTCCACGACCAATGCGTTCGTCGGCATCTTGCAGGCACTGATGCGCGACCCGACCATCGGCAAGCAAATGGTGCCGATTGTGTGCGACGAGGCCCGGACCTTCGGCATGGAGGCGATGTTCAAGCCGTTTGGCATCTATTCGGCGGTTGGGCAGCTGTATACCCCAGTCGATGCCGAGTACTTGATGGCCTACCGTGAGGCCAAAGATGGCCAATTGTTGCAGGAAGGCATCACGGAAGCCGGTTCGCTGGCGAGTTGGTTGGCGGCGGCGACTTCGTGGTCTGTCTCCGGTAAGATGCTGGTACCATTCTATTTTTACTACTCGATGTTTGGTTTTCAGCGCGTCGGCGACCAGATTTGGCAAGCAGCGGACATGAACGCGCGTGGATTCCTGCTCGGCTGCACTGCGGGGCGCACGACCTTGCAGGGTGAGGGCTTGCAGCACCAAGACGGCCACTCGGTGCTTATCGCCGCATGCAATCCGGCCGTAGTGACGTACGAGCCGACCTACGCCTACGAAGTTTCCGTTCTACTGAAACGTGGTTTAGAACGGATGATTAGCGGCGATAATGTTATCTACTACCTGACGCTACAAAACCAACCCTACGCGATGCCGAAAATGCCCGATGGCGTCGACGAAGGCATTGAGCGCGGGGTCTACTTGCTGCGTTCAGCGCTTGAAGTGGCCGATGCTGAGCTGCTGAAAACGTCGCCGCGGCTGCAGTTGCTGGGATCGGGCTGCATAACGCTGGATGTTCTCAAGGCCCAGCAGATCTTGGTTCGCGACCACAACGTGGCTGCCGACGTATGGGTGGCGACCAGCTACAGCGAATTGCGCCGCGAAGCCATTGAGTTTGATACCCGCAATCGTCGCGAAAAACGGATGGGCTCGGACCTCTTGGTGCCCTATGTCGTTGAAATGCTGGGCGACACTGACGGTCCCATCGTGGCGTGTTCGGACTGGATGCGCGCGTGGCCGGACATGATTGCGCCGTGGCTCCCCGGTCGCTTGACCTCGCTTGGCACCGACGGATTTGGATTGTCAGACACCCGCGAGAATTTGCGGCGACACTTTGAGATCGACGTGCAAGCCATTGTTGAGACAGCACTTTGGAAGTTAGCAGTCTGAAGAGTCGGTCAATCGAGAGTTGCCCAGCATCTCAATAAGGAACTGTCCTCAACTAACTCGATCAATCTGGGCAGCACAGGAGCGGCGAGTCGGCCTTTCAGGATGCGAGCTTAGCGACCAACAAAGCAAGCAAACGGAACCAGTCCCAGAATGACTTATTCTGGGACAGTTCCTAAGTAGCCCCGCCGGTGTTGGCGGCAGCCGACGCACCGATAAGCCATTATTTGTGAATATTTGTAAATCCAGCGTCGCCAAATTGGTAAAATGGCCGATCCTCAGCCCCGTGAGTCCCGAAACACGACGAAACGCCAATTTGCTCCGGCGACACCCTACGGAAGACTGATGTCCCGCGATACTGACACCCTGTTGCCGCCGCCCGTTCCGCGCCCACTGACCACAGTGGCGCCGCAGGTCAAGCTGTGGCTGGTGTGCAGTCCAGACCCGACTCGCCAGTACGCCGGTCTCGATTGCGCCAGTTTGCTCTCGGCCACCGTTGGTCGTTCTGCCAGCGCGACTTGGGCAGTCGACGACGGTTGGTTGAGCCGCGAACACTTTCGGATTTCGGCGGTCGATAACACCGCCATCGGTTGTGGCCCGTGGGACGTCGTCGACCTTGAGACCCGCAACGGCACTTGGCTCAACGGCGTGCGCATTACCGTGGGTCGGGCCAAGTCCGGTGACATCGTACGAGCAGGGGCTTCGGTCTTTGTCATCGGCCCTGGGGTCGCCCCGGATGATGACTTGGGTTTTCTGGGTCGGTCAGCCGAAGCTGCCGAAATGCGGCAACAGATTCGCCAGCTTGCACAGTCGGATCGGCCGGTGCACATTGCCGGTGAGTCCGGCGCGGGCAAGGAAGTGCTGGCAGAGGCGATTCACCGCGCCTCGGCCCGCAAGGGTCCGTTTTTGGCGGTCAACTCAGCTTCGTTAATGCACAGTCTCGCGGAATCTCAGCTTTTTGGCCATCGACGAGGCGCTTTTTCGGGTGCCGACAAGGACAGCACCGGAGCGTTCGACGCGGCCGCTGGTGGCACATTGCTTCTGGATGAAATCGGTGAGCTGGATATCGGCTTGCAGGCCAAGCTGTTACGGGTAGTCGAGTGTGGCGAAGTGCACCGGTTGGGTGACCCGCGTCCTCACGCCGTCGACGTCCGCTTGATGACGGCGACGCACCGAAATATTGAAAGGCAGATGAATTTAGGGCAGTTTCGCGAGGACTTGTACTGGCGCATCGCGCATACCAAAGTTGAAGTGCGGCCACTGCGCGAGCGCCGGATGGACGTGATGCCGATCGTCGATCGGGTGCTGACTTTGGCTGGGGTGCCCACGTTGCCGCAGATTGCCCGCGCTCAAGGCCGCGCGGCATGGCAAGCAGCGGAAGTCGCTGAGCGCTATCTGGTCTACAACTGGCCCGGCAACATCCGTGAATTGCGCGATGAGGCGACGCGCTTGGCCGAGCGGATGACGATGCGCAGTGTGGCCAACGCTTCGAGTCCGCTGCCGTCGCTCGATGAGGCGCTAAGTGGGCGACTGCAAGCCCATGGCCGTCGCAGTGTTTCGGTGGCCGGCGATCTGGTTGCCGATGCCGATCCGCCCGAGGAATCTGGCGTGAAGTCGGTCCAGCACCCTCGTCGTGGCGTGAGTGCTGACGTCGGTGTCGATGGTGGTCCGATTGCCAGCGGTGCCGTTACCGGCCAATTTCAGCAACCTTCTGCCGAGGAATACATCCGCTACGAAGCGCTTTTGCACGACCGCGTTGCGCTTTTGGCCGCAGTTCGCAGCGAAGCCAATGGCAATATTCGTAGTTTCGCCGAAAAAGCCAGCGCGATTCTGGGTCGCCAGCCCGACACGGTCCGCCGGCACGTCTATCGCATTTTGGGCGATTCGCTGGCTCAGGTGCGCGGGCGCGGCGACTCGTAGCTTCTTTCGCACGGGCCTAGGAGCGTGTCGGAGTATTCCGACTCGCTCCTAGCGCCGTCTGGCCAGACGGCGGCAACTATCCGAAACTGCACGGATTCACTCCGGGCAGTTCTTGGACAGTTGAGAATAGTTGACTGGCTAGGAGCCTATCGGATCGCAATAGAT
>SHZD01000121.1 GCA_009692465.1 Myxococcales bacterium | reverse complement strand
GCGAGGCGGAGGCACTCTGACGACTGAGGCGCACTTGTAGTGCGTCGCAAGGAGCAAGAGGGCTGACAACAAAGCAGGGCGGGGTCGATGAGTCCAGCGAACTCATCGACGGGTTACGCGCAGCAGGCGTTTGAAGATAAACACCCTCTAAGGATGTGTCCTTAAATAACTCGATCGACTCGCGCAACACTGCAGCGGCGAGTCGGCCTTTGAGGCCGCGAGCTTAGCGACCCACAAAGCAAGCAAACGGAACCAGTCTCAGAATGACTTAGTCTGGGACAGTTCCTAAGTAGAAACTCGGGGCGCGCCGCCCCGAGCCCCGCAGGCGCCGGGAGCCCCGGTCGCCATGCAGCACGCAAACAAGTTTCATCGGTCGAGGGTGCCGTTCGCGGCGTGCTGCACCTATTTCGCGCGAGCCAGCGGCCCCAAACCAGCCTTGGTGCGTGCCGCCAGCAACCGCTCGATATCATTGGCGGGCAGCGTGCGCACAGCGCCGATCTGGAGCGCCCGCAGCTGAATAGTCGCCAAGTGTTCGACGAGCTCGGCGCGCAAATAGGCCTGCTCCAAGTCGTCGCCCCACGCCAGCACGCCGTGGTTGGCCAAGGTCACGGCGTCTAGGCTGTGGGCCGCCACCCGCAGGGCCGCCAGTTGCTCCGCGCTTTGGGGAAAGCCGTAGGGCAGCAAGGCGATCTCGGCACCGAGCGAGACGACAGCTTCGGCAATTAGTGTTGGGTCCACCGCCACCCCGACCACCGCCAACGCGGTCGCGTTCGGCGAGTGGGTGTGAACCACCGCGCGCACATCCGGTCGAGCGGCGTACACCGCGCGGTGCAAGGCAATTTCTGAAAATGGCCGCCGGCCCCCATGCAGCACTTGGTTGGCGCCGTCGAGCACGATCAAGTCGGTCTCGACTAGGACGCGCTTGGACAGCGCGGTCGGCGTAGCGAGCAACCGGTCGCCAGCGATGCGAGCGGTGACATTGCCGTCGTGATTAGCGACCCAGCCCTTGATGTGCAATTCATGAGCAATAGCAAGCAATTGTCGGCGCAAAATCGCCAGATTGCCCTCGCTACCTTGCAGCGTTTGCAGCGGAACCACGGCGGCCAACGCTAGCTTGGAGGACGCGCCCATGGTCGGCTAGGCCTGTGCGGGGGTGACGGCGTCGACCACGCCGACAATCAAGCAGCGAATCGGGTTTTTGGCGTCGGCCAACACTTGGCGAATGCCGTTGCCTTCGCGCAACACGATCACCGTGTCGCCGGGACCGGCTTGCGCGTGATCGACGGCCAAGAACGACTCGCCGTCGGCGGCGCCAAACTCGTCGATCGGCTGCACGCAAAACACCGCGTAACCGTGCAAGCCGGGGTGCTTGACGGTGGAAACGACATGGCCGGTGACGCGCGCTAGAATCACAAGCAATCTCCGAGCATTAAGCTGTCACAGGCCCCGATCACTAGGCAATTGTAGTCGGCAAACAGGAGACGGTGCCAGTCCTCAGCCATTAGGCCGTCACTGTCACTTGATCGACCACCGCAATGATGGCGGCGTCGATCGGAATAAACGAATCGGGGAAGGCCAGTGCCGCCTCGCGCGATTGGGTCACCTGAACCAAGTCGCCGGGACCGGCGAGGGTAGCATCGGCGGCGCAAATCGCTTTGCCGCGCGGTTGATCGTCCGGGCCGACGGGCTGAACCATGAGCAGGCGAATGCCCTGCAAGCCTTCGGACTTGGCGGTTGCTACTACGGTTCCGATGACGCGAGCGAGGAACATGCGGGCATCGTGGCACAAGGATCGGGGCGGTGCAACACGGCATCGACGCCGCGATTCCCCGCTTTCGGCGCAACATGCTCGGTTGAGTCGGCTTGCACAAATGCAAGCCTGCTGCGTCGGCGCTCCAGTCCCCAGCTCCATACTTAACTGGTGCTCAACGGCCGCGAAGGCCGTTTCCGTGGCGCGCAAAATCAGTTCGCAGGACTGATTTCTTGACCCGCGCCCATTGGGCTTCACTTCTCCTTGTCGAGCGACAGCGGGCGACAAAGCACTGGCATCCGAAATCGGGGTTCGCGGTGATTTCGGTGGTCAATTTCGGGACGCCTCAGGGGTCGACGGCCACACGCATCGGCACAGGTTAGGCACCGGGCAAAGCGCGCGCGGCAACGCACGATCGGCCTGCCGTTGCCTTTGCAGATTGCGCAGCCCACCTGCCGCGCAGACTGCACGGGCCACAAACGTGACACCGTCCACACCGTTGCTACAGTGGCGCGCGCGGGCGGCACTGCCCGCCAAAGATTGCCATGCCTTCTCCATACTTTGGCACAGTTTCAGTAGTTGGTTCAGTGATTGGCCTTGCGCTGCTCACTGGCCTGCCGGATGCCGTCGCCCAAGACCGCGCGGCGCTGACCTTGAACGCCGCGTGGCAGCAAACGGCCAGTCGCCACCCTGCCCTGCACGCCGCCAGTGCCGCCGTTCAACTGGCGCGATCTGCGGCCGACATAGCGGCAGTCCCACTGTTGCCAGCCACGCTGCTCAGCGTGGGCTACCAGCAAACGACCGCAAATTGGGTGCCCAGACCGGGGGTGTTGCCCAAGAATCTAGCCGCCAAATCGGGTCAGTCGTCACTGGATACCTACGCGTTTTGGCAGTCGAGCGTCGATGCCCGCTGGCTGGTGACGGACTTTGGGCGCACCCGTTCGGCAGTGACAGCGGCCGATTTTGCCGCCGATCAGCACGTCGCCAGTGGCAAGGCACTGCGGCGTCAGCTGTGGCTGCAAGTGGCGCTGGCCTACTGCGGCGTGGTCGCCGCTGAACAAGATACCCTTGTTGCCAACGAGTTGCGTGAACTTGCCGTCAAGCGCCAACAGGCAGTCCACGCCCGCGTCCAGGCGCGGATTCGGCCGGCGGCGGAGTTGGCCCGGGCGGACAGCGATTTGGCGATGGCCCAATTGGCGGTCGCCGATGGTGAGCAAGAAATCGCGGCGGCCCGGCAGCAATTGACGGTGGCGATGGCCGCGCCGCAGCCGGTAGTGGCGGAGCTGACGGCGGTCACGTCGACCACGGACGTGCCTGCTTACGCGCAGTTGGCCCAGCCCGACGCCTTGCAGCAATGGACGGAAGTGGCCAGCCGCCACCGCGAGGAATGGGCCGCTTTGCAAGCGCAAAAGTCCGCGGTGCAGGCCCAGTTGATCGCCAATGAACGTGCGCAGTTGCCCAGCATTTTTGTGGGCGCCAGCGCCAGCTTGCAGGGCACGGAAATCGACGGACTGGTCGCCAACGCCGCAATCGGCGGTGGGATTGAGTGGCCCGCTGCAGCGCTGTGGCAGGCCCGACCAGCGGCCACAGCGCTGCAAGCCCAGCTGCGCGCGATTGTGGCCCAGCAGGACGTGTTGCGCGCCCAAGTGCGCGGCGATCTCGATGCGGCGCGGGTCGCGTTGCTGCAAGCCAGTCGGCGGGCGCCCGTCTTGGCCGCGGCGCTGCAGGCTGCGCAGGCCGCCTATGACCAAGCTCAGGCCCGGTACGCCGCTGGGGCTACAGTTTTGGTGGAGGTCCTCGATGCAGCGCAAGGGCTGGCGGCCGTCAGGCGCGATGCGGTGGCTACCGAACTGCGCCGCGCCCAAGCGGCGGTGCGCTGGCAAGCGGCGATCGGGGCGGCGCCAATTGACTGATTTTACAGCTATTTTTTGTCGATTTCCTGTAATTCCTCTGCACCTAACTAGAAACTCGGGGCGCGCCGCCCCACGTGTGCTGCGCAGCCGCGCGGGCGCCCGTAACCCCCAAATTCCCCACGAACATTTCTCCGGGCCCCCGATTGGGGTTGCAAATCAAGGAGAAGTGAAGCCCGGAGCGGAGGCGACCTCCTAGAGCACCAAACATATTCCTGCCATGGCAAGCCGCGCCATGTGCACTCTGTGGCCAAAACTGAGTAATCCGACACCAAAATGCCATTGGTTTCCGTTGCAAAATGGAGCGGCGAGACGCCCTGGGCGATCGCTCGCGACCCACGAAACAAGCAGTGAACACCCAATCAGATGGAATCTGATCGGTGTTCTAGGTCGTTGAGCACCGGACTGGAGCGACGACGCCGAGTTGCGCCGCAAGCGGGGGATCCGGGAGCCCCGGTCGCCTTGCAGCACGCAAACAAGTTTCATCTATCGAGGGTGCCGATTTTGCGGCATGCGGAACTCTGAAGCAGCGACAGGTTGGCCCGCGGGCAAGTGCAGCAGAAACGCTCGCTCGCGACCCCTGAAACACGCACACAAGCCCTGAACACCCCGGATTGGACCGGCTCACGAACTAGGCAAAGGCAATTGACGAGCTTGCAAGTGCACGGCGTGCACTCGATGCTCTGCCAATTGGCCCGCCACCAGCTGCGCCAAGGGGCCCACCAGCAGCGCGGTGGTCGCCCCGGCCTGTACGGCAATGCTGGCAATTTGGGTACCCACGGCAAAGCGAGAAAACGCCAACGAATTGTCGATGCCGGCCGCTGGCGGATCTTCGCCCAGCCACCACCACCGCCGACCCAGTAGCGGCGCCATTGGATCGCCAATCACTAGGTCAGCCCGTTCGCGGTGTTGGAGTTGAACCACGGCAGGTTCGACAATGCCCGCGCGCAGCCACGCTGCCAAGGTGCGCTGGACGGCGCCGACACCGATCGCGGACCGACCGCCGCGCAACAATTCGACCAACAGCAATGCTCCGACGACGGCGTCGGAGGTGCACACCGCGACACCTGAACTCGTCGCTGCTTGGTGACAGAATTGCACCGCGTCGTCCCACGTCGTCGTCGGCTGCTGGGCTCGACGGGTGTCAAGCACCACAACCTGCGCCTGGGGCACACCGTCAAACGGACTGCACCCGCACGCCTGGGCACCTGCCCAACGCGCATCCAATGCGCTGCCAGTAGCATCGACCAGTTGCAACAGGGCCGAACCCAGCCCTGAGCCCGCCGGTGCCAGCGCCACCGCCGTGGGCCCCAAGGTCAGCGCTTGATGCCAAGGCATTGCCAACGGCCGCCGCTGCCCGCGTTGCAGTGCTGCGGTCGGCACTGAGCTGAGAACCCGCCCTGAAATTCGCCAACCGGGCTGGGGTTCAGCCAAGAACGCCGACCCAGCGCGCTGGGCGAAGCCCAAACTTAGACCGGCAGGCATGTACACCAGCCCAGCGGAAGTCGCCCTAAAACCGTAGCGATCATGGGTTGTTTGCATCATCGTCGCTTCCGGTCTCGGCAGCAATATCAGCCTGGACGGGTCATTGATTGCGCCCCGTGTTTGCGCTCCACCCTAGGAGCCTGTCGGAAATCAAACGCATTTTGAATGTCTATCCGGTTATACACAATGAATCTATTACGATTCTACAGTCTCCTAGCCATTCAGATATTCGCAACTGTCCAAGAACTGCCCGGAGAACTGGCCCAATCAAATTCGTGCAGTTTCAGACAGTTGCCGCCGTCTAGCCACACGGCGCTAGGAGCGAGTCGGAATACTTCGACACGCTGCTAGGGGCGGGCTTGCACGCGACCGCCAACTCAGGCGACGATCGCTGTGAGGTTGAACCCATGTCCGTGCCCGCGCCACCGCCCGCTCCCGCTAGCCCGCCGGACCCTGTGCCGACTGTCCGCACGCCATCGGGCAGCATGCCAGCGGTGCAGCATAGCGCGGGCGCCCGCGGTTCGGTGATGACGCCAATGGGCCTGCGGGCGGTGTCGCTGGCGCCTAGCGATGGCCTGCACGAGCGCGATCTGGTGCACCCGTCGGCGATGGTGGCACAGCTTGGCTGGCTGGCGCGCTGGTTTGCGTGGGTGTTTTTCAAGCCCGTCCAGTTCACTCCACGACTCGCTAATGAAATTAATGCGTTAAACAAGCAAGGCGGCGGGCTGGTCTACGTTCTGTCGACGATCAGCCTGCTCGATTATTTTTATTTCAATTGGGCCTACTTGCAGCATGGGCTGCCACTTGCCCGCTTCGCCAACGGCGTTTCGATGCGCTGGTTGCAGCCGGTGCGCAAGGTGATCGCCGCGGGTTTGCGCCGTCTGTTTGGCCGCTCGACCAGCAAAAGCGAAGACGAAGTCCTGCACGGGCTGTTGCGCCGCCGACAACCGGTGGTGCTGTTCTTGCGGCGCGGTTTTTCGCTGCTCGATTTCTTGAACCCCAAACCACAAATGGCCTACCTGCGCGAGCTGGTGGAAGTACAAAAAACTATTGAATTTCCCTTGATCGTCATGCCCCAAGTCCTGATTTGGGAGCGCGATCCGGACCGCGGTCGCCATTCGATCATCGACGAGTTTTTTGGCGACCCATCGGCTCCCGGCCGCTTGCGCAAGCTGTTGTCGTTCGTGCTCAACCATCGCCGCGCCCATGTTCGGATGGGTGAACCCATTGATCTCACTGATTTTTTTCACAACAATGCTGCCACCACTGACGACATGATGCTGGCCGAGCGCCTGCGCAGCGACATCGTGCGGGCCTTGCAGCAAGAAGATCGGGTGATCCGCGGTGCGCCGATTCGACCGCCCGAGCAGGTGCGCCGCGAGATCTTGGCCGAACCGGAGGTCATCGCCGATCTCAACCGCTTGGCCGCGCAAACTGGCCGCAGCGTGGACGAGGTGCGCGCAGAGGCCGACAGCAATATTGAGGAAATTGCTGCCAAATTTGCCATGCCCATGCTGGCGTTTCTGTCGTTCGTGCTCACGCTGTTGTGGGCGCGCATTTACGACGGCATTGAAGTCGACGAAGAGGGGCTGGACCGCCTGCGGTTGGCCGGGCGCAAGGCCCCGCTGATCATCGTGCCCAGCCACAAGTCGCACATCGATTACCTGATTATCAGCTACTTGTTTTATCGCAACGGCCTGATTCCGCCGCATATTGCCGCCGGTGCCAACTTGAGCTTTTTTCCGTTGGGCTGGATTTTTCGGCGGGCTGGGGCGTTCTTTTTGCGCCGCAGTTTTTCCGGTCAGCCGATCTATGCCGCGGCTTTTCGTCATTATGTCCGCAAACTGCTGAGCGACGGTCATTGGATCGAGTTTTTTCCCGAAGGGACCCGCTCGCGCACCGGCAAATTGCTGCCGCCCAAATTCGGCTTGATCAAGCTGGTGCTGGAGTTGGTGGCCGACGGCAAGCGCGACGACGTCCTGTTTGTGCCGACCAACTTTGGCTACGAGCGCTTGATCGAAGAAAAAGCCTACCGTAAAGAGCTGGAAGGCGGCGAAAAGGTTGCAGAATCGCCAGTGGAGGTACTCAAGGCGACTGAAATCTTGGTCCATAAATACGGGCGCATTCGCATTCAATTCGGCGACCCGATGTCGGTGCGTCAGGTCCTAGAAGAATTTGGCGCCATGGGCATCGACGGTCAACGCGACGCCGCCAGCTTCGATCGCGCGCTCAAAGTGTGCGGATGGCGCATTCTGGGCGGCATCAACAAGGCGGCGGTGCTGACCCCGACCGCGCTGGTGGCGGCGGTGTTGCTCAGCAAGACCCACAAGGGCATCGCTCGCGATGATTTGTTGTTGCGAGTTGGCTACTTGCTCGATGTGGCCATCCACCGCGGCGCGGTATTGTCCGAGCCGATCGTGACCGCCATCCAAGTGCAGCGGCAGCAGATTTTGGAGGCAGAACAGCAAGATTTGGCCCGACAGGCTCAAAGTGGTGGCCAACCGGACCCTTTTGGCCATTTGTCGCAGCGGGCGCGGGCAATGGGCCATGCCGTGCGCGAAGTGGTCGATCACGCGCTGTCGCTGTTCACCGCGAGCAAGTGGATTTTGCGGCGCAAGTTTGACAGCGAGGAAGTGCTGATTGTGCGTTCCGAAGGGCGCATGCACCTTGATTACTATAAAAACAACATGTTGCACCTGTTCGTCGCCGACGCGCTACTGGCCGCTGCCATTTTGTCGCTGTTGGAACGAGCGCCGATCATCGCCGCCGATATTTTGCAATTGCAGACTAAGTTTTTGTCGCGCTTGCTCAAGTTTGAGTTCGTCTACGAGCCGGGACTGTCGTTCGAGGACCAGTACGCGCGCACGCTGGCTGACTTTTTGCAGGCCGGGTGGCTGGTTCGCCGCGGCGATGGCAGCTTGGTGGTGGCGACGACGGTGCGCGGTGCGCTGCGGTTGTACGCAAAACTGTTGCAGAACTTCGTGGAATCCTACGCGCTGGTGGCGCGCACGATTGGGCACCTCAAGCAGGGGCCGCTGTCGGAGTCGGCCTTTGTAGACCACACCCAGCGGGTCGCCCAAATGGCGTTCGATCTGGGGACTATTGAATGCTATGAGGCGATGAGCAAGTCCAACTTAGGCAACGCACTGCGTATTTTCATCGAAGAAGGCTTCATCATCGAAAAAACTGAGGTCATCGGCAAAAAGAAAGTCAAGTCGCTCAGCGCAACCAACGACCCAGCGGTGGCGGACAAGTTCGCCGATTTCTTTAGTCGAATGCATGAGTTACAAGCTCCATGGACGCTGGAACGGTTGTAGTCACGCCCGCAACGTTGCCCCATCGAACCCTTGCTCAAGCGACCATTTAGGATTCACCGACGAAATCTTGCGCGGCCGCCGATTTGGGATGCCAGCGCTCAGTCGCTCGCTGGTGCTCGACAAGGCGCACGGAGCTGAACGATTGAGCCATACTTGCGTACGGCGATTGAGAGAAGCGACGCAGTAACGCACAAATGCGCCCAAAGCGGTGGATCGCGACCACTTTTTGGGCCTGACCGGCGCTGGGCTCTGGGTCTGCGGCAATTTGCGCCACCGGCGCGCACCCGAGCTCTGCATGCCGACACTCGCTGTACGCTCCAACCTAAACGTGGTAGGTTGCTGCCCCTGCTGCGCTGGGCGAACACGCCAATCGCAGGCGGAAGTCATTGGATCGAAAGGGAAGACATGCGACTCTATCCGGGCAAAGTATCGGCCATCGCGCACGACATGGTGGCGGGGCTCAGCACATCTGGCGATATTGAGATAGCGACTGAACTGGTGGCTGAAGTCGTGCTGGACGTCGAAAGCGTGCTGCGCGAGTACATTCGTTTGGATCGCGATGTCACCGACCGCGCCCGCGAGAAGATTTCGCGCGAAGGTCTTGAGTTCACTCAGCTCAACAAGATTAAGCAAAAGATCGCTGAGGAGCGCAATTTTGGCGTTGGCGATCGCGCGGTCGAATACATCACCAAGCAAATCATTGAAGCCTTGCTGCACAGTCGGCATGTGGCTGAAGTGTTTGGCGAAGATAACGTGCTGCGCCGCTCGCTGCGCGACGTGATCAACCGCCACACCCATGTCGACGATGACCTCGATCAAGAAGTGCGTCGGCGGATCAAGAACCTGCAAGAGGGAACGTCGACGTGGGAAGTGGAGTACCAGAAGGTAATGGGCGATTTGCGCCGCCTTAAGGGTCTCGATTCGTAAAGTCAGGGGCCTCGCTTGGTAAACCACCCAAGGGTGGTGCGAGCTGATCCGCCAAACGGCGGAACGACGGGCGGGCCGACTGGATTCGGCTTGCTTGCAGCGACTGCGACCAGTCGGTCGCGGGCGAAGTTAGTGTGCTGTGACCCCGACCAGTCGGTCGCGGGCCAAGTTAGTGTGCTGTGACCCCGACCAGTCGGTCGCGGGCCAAGTTAGTGTGCTGTGACCCCGACCAGTCGGTCGCGGTCAGTGAGTCGTGCACGGTGAGCCGGCACGGCAAGCTGAGCACTTGTTCAACAAAATCAGTTTTCCTTTGGGATCGCTAGTCACAACGGGAGCCGAACGATGTCGTTTCAGTTGCACCGCAACGGTCAGTACTTACCTTGTGATTTGAATAAATTGCGCGACATGGCGCGCAAGGGCGACTTGGCTCAGGACGAGTACGTCTACGATGAGCGGGTGCGCACTTGGGTCGGCGCCGCCCAAATCGACGAGATGAAGGACGCGTGGAATATTGGCGAGAACGAAGCGACGGTTGCGATGGAATTATCGCCCGAAATGCTCGCGATGTTCGATCAGCAGGACGGTGCGGCCAAGGTAGTGCAAGCGGCTTCGGCTGCAGCCAAAGCGCCGGAGCCGCAACGCCAATCGGCACCCGTCCCGCGGGCGCCAGAACCTGCTCCACGCCTGCCAGAACCTGCTCCACGCCTGCCAGAACCTGCGCCGCGGGCCCCAGAGTCACGGCCACCCCAGCAAGACGCGCCCCCGCCGCGCTCGGACCCGCCCCGCCCTGAGCCTGCGCGCTCCTTCGGTGGTGGTGGTGGTGGTGGCGGTGGCCGCAAGTCGAATCGCGCCCACGGGTCTGTGGAAGACCCAGTATTGACCACGGCCAAGAACGTCATCTGCTTTATTTTTGCGATCTTGTGGGTGATGAAGCGCTACGATGAAGTCAACGCGTTTTTTGGCGAAAAGCGCCTGACGTGGTGGTTCTTACTCATTCCGATCCTGAACTTGATCACGATGTGGAAGTTCTTCAAATCGGTCAACGAGATGGCCCAGCTGGTCGGGGCCAATGTGCCCGATCGCGCTGTGGTCTACCTAGTGGGCCAGTTTTGCACTGGCGGCATCTTGACCTTTTACCTGATGCAGACTGACTTGAATGCCATTTGGGAGCATATGGGCGCCAAAAAGACCTAGCCTGTCGTCGTTGGCGGCCGACACGAATTGCTTGCCCGATAAGAAGTGCTGGACCGTCAAATCTGGCTGGGCCGTCAAATCTGGCTGGGCCGTCAAATCTGGCTGGACCGTCAAATCTGGCTGGACCGTCAAATCTGGCTGGGCCGTCAAATCTGGCTGGGCCGCCGATCTGGACCGCGAACACCTGACCGGCGTCGCATGACCTCTACTCCCTTTGCCGCACCACCTAGCCGGCCCTCTTGCCCCCCCCGTCGCCCGCACCGCTGAGGAATGCATGACCAATCCTGCTCAAGCCGCCACCGCCTTGGCTCTGGCCTGCAGCCTGCTGGCCAGCGGCTGCTACAACACTTACGTGGTGCCGCAAGAAGAATTTCGCAAGCTGCAATCGACCACAGCGCTATCCGAAGATGGTCAGTTGCAAGAGAAGTACAAAGACAACACTGATGAATTCGGCAAGTTGCTCAATCGCAGCGAGGTCGACATCGTGGTGGTGCAAAGCGCCAAGAGCGAGCAAGTCGGGGTCGGCCGCGACACCCGCTTGTACGTGCGCACCGATGGCGGGCGCCGCTATCAGTTGACACCGTTCAATTTCTCCATGGCTTCGAGCCAGTTGGTGGCCTCTGATCGCGACACTTTGTTGCCGCTGTCGACGCTGAAGGCCTACGAAGTCGATCTGCTGTCGACGGGCAAGACCGTGCTGATGATCGCGGTCGCAGTGGGAGGGGCCGCTGGGTTCATTGGCGCCATTTGGGCATCAAGCGAGACCAAGAGCTTTTAGCAGGCGTTGGCCTCGTCACTCGGGCGCTTGCCCGCTGTGTGCCATCGCCCCGTCTATAGCGCCGCCACGTTGCGCCTGCAGGCCGCGTCACAAGCCGGGGCCGCGTGAACCATGCCGCCACGCCACCGTTACGCTCCTGCAGCGTGTTGAGGCCCATGGCCCGCTTTCTGCGCATCGCCGCGCCAATCATGCTGGGTCTGTGCGCAGTTGTGTGCGGCTACGTGTGGCAGACGGCCCCCGTTCAAGTGGCGGAAAAGCTTCGCCAAGCGCTGGTCGAGCGCGCGGATCGGCGCCAGTTGGTGGTGCAAATCGGTCAGGTTTGGACCGATCTCACCGATCGCCTAGTGCTGACCGACATCGTGGTGCGCGACAAAGCGGCACCTGAGGCTGATCTGGCGCAAATTAGCAGAATTGAAGTCAGTTTTGACGTCGATGGCCTACTTTCGCCCAAGATTTTCCTGCGCAACGTCACCGTCAGCCAGCCCAAAGTCTGGTTGCGCCGCGACAGCATGGGCCAGCTTAACATCCAAACGATCATTGACTTACTGTTGCGGCCGCGCAAGGACGACGCCGACGATGGCCCGTCGGGCTGGCGCAAATACCTGTCCAAACACGTGCCGCCGGTGCAATTACGCGGTAGCGAGGTCGCCATCGACGACGATAGCGGCGCGCCCATCCAGTTGGCTGGCATGGACTTGCGCCATTTGCGTTTGCACCACGGCGCGGTCGATTTGGTCAACGCCTCGCCGGTGCAGGAGAAAATCCGGCTCAAAGCCCAAGCTTCGGTGCGGGTGCACGGGCTCAATCAAGCCGTGCGCTTGGATGCGGAACTGGACTGGCCGGAAAAACGCGGCGAGGTCGCGGTGGTGCTGCCAACCGATGTGTCGCTGGTGGCCGGCGACTGGCAAGTGCGGGTAGCGCGGCTGAGCTTGCGCTCCGATGGCGAAGCGGCGTTGGGCGGGGTGCGGGTGGTCAAGGCCAGCGGTCGTTCGGCGTTTGGGCTAGATGTGCGCGAAATTGCCGCGCGGTTGTCCAAAGAACCGGGCCAAGCGCTGCCGCTGCCGCCCGATTTAGAAGCCAAACTGCCGGGGCCGGCTCGCCAATTGCTGCGCCACGTGGCGCAAGTCGTGGTGCGCGACCCCGTGATCGTGGCCAAGCGCACGGCCAATCCGACGCTGGTGGCCGGCGACCCCGATGACGACGACACGCGGCCGACTGAGCCGACGGAAACGCTGCCCAAGATCGATGACAAGGCCACGGCGCCGGACCCCAAAGCCAAAAAAACCAAGACCAAGCCCAGCGAAAAACCAGAACCCAAGAAGACCGACGTCGCCGATGGGCAAGCGGTGCGCACTTGGTTGACCGACTTGTTTTCGCGCGGCGCCGATCGCCTGCAAGCGCAGGTCGAACGCCTGCGCACGGCGATGGCATCGGTGCCGGTGCCACTGGTGATTGTCGAGCATGGTTCGGCGCGCTTTGACGACCAACGGATGGGGGCGACTCGCGAAGTGTCCGATTTTTCAGCACAAGTGCAGCGAAAACCGGGCAGCGATTTGGTCACTTTGGCCCTGAATTTTCACGTGCCCGGTCGCCAATCGCACAACCATATCGCCGGCAAGTTTGACGTGCGTACCGGCGACGGCGAAGTCAAAGTGCTGCTCGATCATTTGCCATTACTGCCCTACGCCGCAGTCTTACCCCACAACTGGGTGGTTACCGACAACTCATCGATTCAACAAGTGAATATCTCGGTGTTTGTCAATGCGCCGGCTGGCAAGCTGACGCTCGAAGGCAAGGCGACGGTGGCTGAGGTATCGATCGACTCGCCGCGGCTGTCCAAGCAGCGCATTGAGCAGGTGACGGCCACCGTTAGCGGCAAGCTCGACATCGATGTCAGTGCCCAGCGCATCCAGCTGGAAGGCGGCCGCATCGAAGTGGGCAATGTATCGGCAGAAGTGGCTGGATCTGTGGATAAATTTCG
Organism: Myxococcales bacterium; assembly: GCA_009692465.1. GTDB lineage: Bacteria > Myxococcota_A > UBA9042 > UBA9042 > UBA9042 > SXRM01. Next base: position 4,955 of record SHZD01000121.1, on the reverse strand, counting down.
AACCGAGCCGGCGTTCAAGGTCCATTTTGCCCTGCCGACCGTGCAGTGCCAGGACGTGGTGCGCGCGGTGCCCAAGGGGTTTGCCGACACGCTGGCCGGCATGCAGTGTGATGGCAAGTTATCCTATGAATTCAAAGGAGAACTGGACACGGCAACGATGGAGAGCCTAGCCTTTGAATTCAAGCCGATGCTGGGCGATGTCAAAGTGACGACGCTGGGGCCCAACATCAATTTTTCAAAATTTGAGAATGAATTTGAGCACCAAGCGGTGCGCTACCACACCGACCGCGCCAGCGGCGTGACCAGCATGGACGTGATCCGCTTTCAGACTGGACCCGGCAGCGCCAATTGGGTGCCGTATGAACACGTCACTTCCAAGTTCATCGACGTGCTGCTGACCACCGAAGATGGCGGATTCTTTGGCCATAGCGGGTTTTTGACCGAAGCGATCAAGGGCGCGATGGTGGCCAACCTGAAAAAGGGCCGCTTCGTGCGCGGGGCATCGACCATTACCCAGCAACTCATCAAGAACTTGTTTTTCATGCGCCGCGAAAAGACCATCTCGCGCAAAGTGCAGGAAGCGGTCGTCACTTGGTATGCCGAAAATAGCAACGTGTTGGGCGCGACCAAAAGCGAACGCAAGCATCGGATGATGGAGTTGTATCTCAATATCATTGAACTAGGTCCCGGCGACATCTACGGCGTCGGCGCGGCATCGTGGCAGTACTTCAGTCGGCCGCCTGGGCAGTTGACGCTTTTGCAGTGCATTTGGCTGGCTTCGATTATCCCGAGCCCAACTAGCTATTTTTCGTCGGAATTCCTCAGCGGCCGCATCAGCGATTGGCACCGCAGCCTATTGGTGTTTTACGCCGAGGCGATGCTCAAGCGAGCTAAGATCACCCCAGAAGAGCGCTTGCGCTTGGGCGACTGCAACGTGGTGTTTGGCGGCGCCGCCGATGGTTCGGAGGAACCGCCGCCCGCTGGCCTAGGCCACGAGGGCGACGCCGAATTGGACCATGACTTGCAAGGCCTGCCAGCACCCAACCAACCGGCACCAGCGGTCGATCCCAGCCAGCAGCCTTGAGGGCTGGTAAATGATTAAATCATTCATGTACTGGCCCCGTTTGCTCGCTGGGGGGTCACAAGCTCGCGGCTTGCAGCCGACTCGCTGCTCCGCACTTGTTGCCGATCGATAATTGTACGCTCGCCCGCCTCAGCACTGTCCATTTTCGAGGATTATCATGCGCTTGTACGTTATGCGTCACGGCATTGCCATTGACCACGCCGATCCAGCCTGCCCAGACAGCGATGCCGACCGGCCGTTGACTCTGGATGGCAAGGAGCGCACCCGTTTGGCGTTGCATGGCCTAGTCAGCTTGGGCTCGGTGATCGATCGCATTGTCAGCAGCCCGCTGTTGCGGTGTACCCAAACCGCGGAGCTGGCGGCGGAGCTTTTGGGCGTACCGCGACTGGCGGTGGAAACCCATGCCGGCCTGGCCCCAGGGGCTGACGCGACCGAACTCGCGTCCGCACTGCGCAATTTGCCTGACGACGGGGTGGTAGTGGTCGGGCACTCTCCCGATCTCGACCACTTGATCGCCCGGCTGCTGGGGCTGCCCGCACCGGTCACTGCGCTAAAAAAGTCAGGGGTCGCCGTGATCCGGCTCAAGACCGGCACCCCCATTGCGCGCTTGATCGGGGTGTATGAACCCAAGACTTTGCGCCGTCTGGGTCGCGTGGAGTAACATCCAGCTGCAGTTCAGCTTTTCGCGCAAACTTGAGTCAGGTGCAAATCGTCCAGGCGCAGCGCCGTCAAGGCGTTGCCCCACACGCAGCCCGAGTCGATGGCGTACCAGTCGTCGCCTTTGCGCACGCCCATCGCCGCCCAGTGGCCGAACACTAGTCGGGTGCCGGCACTCTTGCGCTCAGGCACCTCAAACCAGGGCATGTAGCCCGCAGGTGCAAGCTCAGGCGGCCCCGAGAAGTGCAAATCCACGAGGCCAGTTGGGGTACACACCCGCAACCGCGTGGCCATCGTCACAAAATCGGCGGCCGTTTGGACCGCGGGATCGAGCGGCACCCGCGCCCCGACCACCGCCGCCAGCAAGTCCAAGTGTTGGCCATTGCTCAGCATTTTTTCCGCGGCCCGCGCCTGCAACTCGGCCGCCGGCACCGTCCAGTGAGGCAACAGGCCGGCATGCAACAACACTACCGGTCCCGCTGGTGTGCGCACCCGCCGCATCAAGGGCTGACGTTGCAGCCACTGGGCCAACTGGTCGCAGTCTTTGGCCGCCAGCAATTCATCTAAGGTGTCGCGACGTTTGGCGCCCAACAACCCGTGAGCGCGCGCCAAGAAATGCAAGTCGTGGTTGCCGAGCACGGCGGACACGCTGCCCGGTTGCTCGCGGTCCGCCGCTACGGCCCAGCGCAGTACGGCCAGCGATTCGGCGCCGCGGTTGACCAGATCGCCGCACAAGATGGCGCGATCGCGCGTCGGCTCAAAGCCAATGGCCAGCAACAGGCGCTTGAGCGGGGCCACACAACCTTGCACATCGCCGATTGTCCAAGTTGCCATCGACCCGCCCCGTCAATGGCGGCTGTGTAACGCTTTTGAGCGGATCTGTCTAGCGTGGCGACGGCTGCGCTTTTGACTAGGCGTGCGCTTCGACTTGTCGTAGACTCAGGGTGGATTCGTGTGCCCGCGAGTCTACGACCGCCTCGCATTCAAGCACTGTCAGGCGTCGCGACCAGTTGACGTTGCCAGCCCGTCCGCAACCACAACCCGTACCCCATCGCGACGAGGTGCAATGCCAACCCCAGCCCTGATCAGCCCCACCAGCCTCCATCTAGTTCGCCCGAATCTAGTGCGACTTTGCCGGTTGATAAAGGTGCCAGTCGCGCTGCTGGTGCTGTTCGCGTTTAGCTTGCAGGCGTGCAGCACCGAAGAAGTGGCCGGCACCATCGTGGTCGGCGACACCAAGGGCGGCAGCGGCGCGGGCAGCGTGTTTGGCAAGGACGGCACCAAGTTAGGCGGCGCGGACGGCAGCACTGCCAGCCCAGACATGGAGGAAGAACCGGACAGCGGCGAGCAAGCCGACATCGGTCTCAAGCGCGAAATCATCGTCATGCTCAACACCGCGCTGCCGCAAGTAATCGCGCCGTCGGCGGCGTTTCCGGTCTATGCCAAGGTCGTCGACTACACCCACGGGGTCCCCGCTCAAAACGTCGCGATTGTGTGGGAAATTACCCAAAACGTCGGACTCAACGGCCCCGGCCAAGGCTATTGGGACTCAGGCAACACCTTTACCGACGGCAAGGGCTTGACCGGCAACCTGTTTGCCGCCAACAAGAGCCCGGCGGTCGAGTACACCGTGCGACTGTCGTGCGAAGCGGCCGAACCGGTCGAATTCGTCATTGTCGTGACCGACAACCCCAAGGGCGGCATCAAGGTCAAGATGCTGTACGACAACCAGATTGCGCTGGGCCAAGTCACGGTGCGGGTGATGCCATCGCCGTTTGCCTGTGCGGCGTTTAAGGCGGTCAATCCCAGCTTGGCGTTTATCGCCAGCAAGACCACCACCGTCGAAGACACGCCAGAATTCGCGCCGTTGCCGGCCGACAAGAAATACGGCATCTACGTCATCGCCAAAGACACCGACAACCATTTGGCCGCCGCTGGGTGCGCCGATGCGGTGTTGGTGATCGACAAACAAACGACCGAAGTGACGGTTTCTATTCAGACCTTGGCTCTATTGGCCTCGGGCCCGTACGACATGATCAACCACTTCGACTTCACCGGCGCGATCCCGGGTCAGTTGGGGCAGATTCTCGATACCGCGGTACAAATCTTCTATGATCCTGGGGCGTTCATCATTTCGCAGATCAAAAACCTGGTCAAGCAAATCCTGCCGGGCATCTTGGTCGATGTGGCGTTTGGGCTGTTTGAAAATGCGCTGAGCAAGATTGTGACGGAGTGGTTGCTCACCAAGAGCCCGCCGTGGTTGCAATCGTTCTTTCAGATGGGCCAAGACGTGCTGCAGGTGGTCAAGAAGCTCGAAATGCTTGGAGTGTTGACGATTTACAAAGTCAGCAACGACTTTTTTGTCAAGGGCGACATCGCGTTTACCGGGCTCAATTTGTACTGGAAGCTGGGCTGCGACAAGAAGGACCCCAAGTACGCCGAATGCGGCAAGATTGCGCTCGATGCCGGTAAAGCGGTCAAGGACCCCAATTTTCCGATGGATTTCTTTGCCGGCACCCTGACCGGCACCATTTCGCAGCAGAAAAAGCTGACCATTGACAGCAGCACCATCAAATTGAACTACGGTAAGCTCATTTTGTACGTGCTGACCCAGGTCATCTTGAAGAAGATTACCGGCGAGACGACCTTCTTGGGGGCGATGGAAAAGCTGGTCAACTGTGACGGCATCGCCAAGGGCATCGGCGGCTCGATCTTGGGCAAGCTCGGCTTGTCGGAAAATACGGTCAAAGGCTTCTGTTCGGGCACTTTGGGCCTGATTGTGTTGCCGCTGGAACAAATCATTGGCGGCTTGGCCCTGGACTCGAACTTGTCACTCAATGGGTACTGCACCATGATCGACAACAACGATGACCTCAAAGTCGACAAATTGGTCGACGGGGTGTGGGTCGGCACCATTGTGACCACCGGCGCGGCCGGCAAGCCCTTCAAGGGCGATTTTAGCGCGACACGCCAGCCCGGATTCTAGAAATAGGAACTGTCCCAGAATAAGTCATTGTGGGACTGGTTCCGTTTGCTTGCTTTGTGGGTCGCTAAGCTCGCGTCCTCAGAGGCCGACTCGCCGCTCCTGTGTTGCCCAGATCGATCGAGTTAGTTGAGGACAGTTCCTTAATGGATAAATTGCTTGCAATGCGCCCGTTTCTGCGCCCGTTTCTGCGCCCGTTTCTGCGCCCGTTTCTGCGCCCGTTTCTGCGCC
>SHZD01000005.1 GCA_009692465.1 Myxococcales bacterium | reverse complement strand
CTGTCGCTCGCTGTCGCTCGCTGTCGCTCGACAAGGAGCAAGGAGCATTTCGACTGAGGCATACTCGCGTACGCCGCAAGGAGAAAGGCGACGCCGCAACGCACAGATGCGCCCAAAGCGGGGAATCGCGGGGGGTGAGTTTACCCTTGATCAACCGTGCCAGCCATGGTACCGTCTCGCCCCTTGGCCCTGTGGCAGTTCGCTGCTACGAATACTCTGATATCTAAAGAAATCTTGCTAAATGGCCTTCCATATCATTGGCCGGGCCTGAGGATGATCAGCCGTCGCGCCGCGCAAGTGCGCGAAATCTAAGGCGAGATTCGTCTCTTTGCCCGCGCGACCGACGCTCCCTTTCGGTTCCACCTTCTGTGTTCCACCAGCTTGGGGTCGCTACTGCGCCTGCGCAGTCAACTCCTTTGACCCTGCAGCTTTCAGGTTTACGGCTACCGGCCCAATCCGTTCGCGCTTTCGCAACTTATCACAGCCCATTTGCCCCACCGCAGTCACCGGCCAACGCTCGGAGCTCCCAATGCAACAAGCCTCGCAATTCTCAGATACTGCGCATCGACCCGCCGGTAAGGCCGATCCATGCAACCCGTTCCGCTCATCAGCCCACCGTGGTTGGAGAGCAGAGTTGCGGCACATGGGTGGACTCGTCATGCGGGCCGCGGCCCTTACCACCGCTGTTTGGACCATTGGCGGAGTGGCAGGTTGCACCACCGACGTCAAGCAAATCGATCGCACCCAAGTTAATCGGGTAGCCAAGGGCGACTTGCGCGGTGTTTGGTACGAAATCGACATGATCACCGATATTCCGCCGACGGCGGCGTTCGGCTTTGCCGGCCAAACAAATTTCGGTGGCGAAGACAGCGGCAAAGTGATGTTCGACGTTCAGGAAAACAACTTGGTGGTCTACCCGGTGACCGAGAAAGTCATCGGTTCGGACGCCAAGTGGTCCAAGCGCAAGATTCGCAAATACTGGGACGCAACTGTCACCGATCGCGCGGATAAAGTCGTTAAAGACAGTGACTTTATTGAAATCTATGTGGCCAATCCGGTGGCGATGTACCCGATCGTGAGCCACTTTGACGTCATTCGCGATTACTCGGCGTCGACCGGCGAGCAAACCAATGTTCTGGTCGAAAACACCGTCGATCGGCCGTGGTGGCAGCGCAAATACCTGCGGGTAGATTGGTCGGGCAACTCGATTCTGAACTACATGTTTCGGCAGACTTCGGTCAAATACAGCGCGCTCGATTACTTTGTGCCGGCGGAGGATATGGATAACCCGTCCAAGTTCTATATGACCGGAGCGAAAGACTACTTTCACTTCACTCGCCGGCTGTACGGCCAACCGATGTCAACTGGCGCCTGCAGTCCCTACTCGTTGGCCCCGGGCGACTGCTCCGGTGCCGTCGTCGAAGTGCGGATTGCATTCCGGCGCCTCGACATCAAGCGCACCAACGACTACGAAGTGCGTCGCTACAGCAACAATGAAGATCAGGATCGCTTCGGCTACTTTTTGGCCGAACGCTACCGCTACGATGAGAACTACGGCTTGATCAATTCCGGCAAGGATAGCAAGGCGGGCCGCTGGAATTTGTGGCAGAAATCGAAGACCTTTTCGCCAGTCTTGGACAAGGCCGGCAAGGCCATTGGCTGCTTGACCAATCGCGACTGTACCGCCCCCGCGATCTGCGACCAAACCGACTGGTTCGAGCCGGGTTCGTGCAAGACCGGTGCGCGCATCGACTACAGCCAGCGCGGCGTGCGCCCGATCGTGTACCACACCAGCGTCGACCATCCGATCAACCATTTGCCTGCCGTCTACGGAACCGCTGACGGCTGGTCGGATGTGTTCAACGAAACCATCTCGTGGTTGTTGTTTTGGGAAGAAAAATGGGCGACCGATGGCGTCAAAGGCTTCCCCAGCGCGCAGTCGAGCTTTGGTCAGCGCCTGTGCCAGACCAACAGCGATTGCGGCAACGTAGCCGCATCCTCGATTGAGTTCAGCACCAAGGCCGAGCGCGCCAACTACGTGGTGGTGCCGGTGTCCAAGTCTGACGCTGTGGTGGTCTCCGACTGCACCTTGGTCACCGTCGGCGATGAGGTCAAATGTGGAGATCGCAAGGCAACTGGCGATAATGGCGCGATGGTGGCGTTGGTCAACGCCAGCCCAGGCACCACGTTGTCGCTCAAGCAACTGCCCGGCGGCGACATCGCCAATGTGCCGTACGTCAATAGCTTGGGCGGCGGCAAAGTCGCTGTGACCAAAGCAATTGTCAGCGGTCGTGTGCTCGACAAGGCGCAACTGGGCACCGTGAACCTCAAAGTCAGCGGCGGATCCAAGGACATCGACATTCCCAACGTCAAGATTGGCCCGACCGACGTGCTTTTCGTGGTGGTCGTGGGCGGGGACGCGGCGGTCGTGCTGCGCAGCAAGGGTGTTGCCAATGTCGGCATCCGAGCGGTCAATGGCTTCAAGTCCGGCACTGAGGGCGATCTGTCCACCGGCGCGACCTACGAAGTCGGCATCAATGGCGTGCGGATGTCGGCTGGTCTGCCCTACGCCCAAGGGACTGAGTTTCTGTTCCAGGCCGGCGATATGGCCCACGTGACTCTGGTTGTGCCCGGCCATCGTGCCGATGTGAGTTGTGGCACCCACGCAGGCGTCAGCCAGTGCTACGGTTGGCAGCAAAAGCTCAACGCTAGCGACGTCGCCCGCCGCAAGGCCATCAAAGACAGCTTGCCTGCCGCTTTTGTGGTGTGCGAAAACAAGTTCGCGCGCACTTTTGCCCAATGCAAGGCCAGCAAGGAACTCGGCAGCAAGGACGCCATGAACGACTGCCGCAATTGGGTAGCCGACGGCAAAACCTATGGCAAACCCGGAAAAGCCTACAACCCTTGCGCTGACCGCAAGGACGGCGGCGAAGTTGCCGAAGCAGCCAAACTGAAAATTCATGGCGATGCCCGCTACAACTACATGTACTGGGTTACCAAAGTCCACGCCGCTTCGCCGCTCGGCTATGGCCCATCGGCTCAGGATCCGGACACCGGCGAGACCTTCTTTGCTATCGCCAATGTCTACGGCGCCTCACAGTTGACCTATTCGCAGTACGCCAAAGACGTCATTGACCTCATCAACGGTGACTTGGACGGCAAAGACCTCGCCTCGGGCAAGTACATTAAGGACTATGTGTTGCGCAAGTCTGCGGAAGGCAAGAATAAAACCCTGTTTGGCGCCATTTCGGATAAGTTGCCGGAACTCTCAGCGCAGCAGTCTCTCGAATTCGCCGCCGAGCGAGCCTCGTTTAGCCTGACCGACCGCGCCGCCGCAGCCGCAGCCACTTCTGGCGGTGAGGCTAAAGAGTTGACACCCCGCGAGATTGCGCAACAAACCAGCCCCAAAGCGCTGAACAAGTGGTTGGTGGACAACCTGCCCGCGGTCGATTTGGATGCTCTGCAGATGCGCGCGGAGAAGATCAAGGGGTCCGCCTATGAGGCGGCGATGATCAATGATGAAATGGTGCTGGTCGGCAGTCAGGGCCAGTCCCAGCCCGGTCAGGCCGTCAATCCAGAAATGATTGAGAGTATTAGCCCGCTTGGGTTTGCCTCGCCGCGCGGCGCGATGGACGAAAAGCGCCGCATGCAGTTCTTGGGCATCAACTCGATTGAGCTGGCCGAGTTTCAAGATCCGGCCATCTTGGGCTTGGCCCAGCGCATGAAGTGCGACGACGGCGAAACGCCGACCGAGGTCTATGTGGGCGACGGCATTGGCAAGAACATTTGCTACAAGGGCGACGCTTTGCGCACTGCGATTTCAGTGGCCCTGTACAAGGCCACGATGGAGCACGAAGTTGGCCACACCGTCGGTTTGCGCCACAACTTTTCGGCGTCAACCGACTTGGTGAACTATTTCGACCCCTACTTTGACGAGCAAAAGGGCGGTCGAACCCGCGAACTGGTCGCTTGCGGCACTATCATCTGGAATGGCGTTACCGTCACCGCCGACAGCTTCTGCGAAGCGGGCACCTTGGGCGAGTCGTGCGACCTCAAGCACGCCTGCGAATCAGATGACGATTGTCCCACCAACACGGCTTGTGCGGACAAGGCCAAACAATGCGTCGACGCCAACGCCAAAGTAGTCGGTGTTTGTCAGCAACACATCGAAGTGCGCACCCCGTGTACAGCCGCCACGGCCGATATTTGTGGTGGCGCCGGCGCCTGCGTCGGTGACATTTGCCATGACAAGGTGACCTGCACCAAGGCTGAGGAGTGCGAAGCTGGCGAGCTGTGCACGGCAAGCTTTTGCATCAATGCCCGCAACAAACTGCCGCGCACCTCGGTCCAGTTTACACCCAAGGTCGGCGACGCGCGCAAGTACATGTCGCGAACCGGCCTGACCGCGGCAGAATCCAAGGGCAGGCGCACGGAGTACCAGTACTCGTCCGTCATGGACTACGGCCAAAAAATCAACGCCGACGTGTGGGGGCTGGGCAAATACGATTACGCCGCCATCAAATACGGTTACGGCGAACTGACTGAAGTCTATGAAGACACCGAGTTCTTGACCGATCGCGTGCGCGCGTGGGCCAAGAACACCGGCTACAGCATCGCCGACGCTTCCGGTTTTGGCGCCACTGAATACAACAAGTATCAAATGCAGCAATTCTCGTTTATTAATGACTGGATGCCGCCAGAATACAACGTAAAACGCATCGCGGTGCCGGATCGTTTCGTGCAAGCGGAGCGGTCGATGGCTGACAACTTCTTCCGGTCCGAAATGGATCGCACTTTCCACGAAGTGCCCTACAAGTACTGCTCGGACGAATACCGCGGCGGTTCGATGGGCTGCTACTACTTCGATACCGGTCACAACATGGAAGAAATCGTCCACCATGCGGCCGAAGCACTCGAAGAATATTATATATTCGACGCGTTCAAGCGCGAGCGCCTGTGGTTCGGCCGCGGTGGCAGCTACCTGAGCTACATGGCGCGCATCCGAGACCGTTGGTTGACGCCGATCATTTCCGCCGGTCGCTACTACGCGATCTACAACAATATCTATCGGGTCTACCCCGGCTTTGCTTACCGCGACACCAGCGAGCGCTTCTTTGCGCCTCTGCGTCGTGCCTGCGAAAACAGCTTCCGGGTTTTGACCAATATGTTGGCCACGCCGGCGCCAGGTTCGTATGTGTTGGATAAGAAATCGAATACTTATACCAACATTGACTATGAGACCGGTCGTCAAAACTCGGTGCTGGACATTCCGCTGGGCACCGGCAAATTTCCGTACACGACCTTCGCCACCCAAAAAGGCTACTACCAGTTCGACCATCCGCTGTGGATCGGCGCGTACTGGGACAAAGTCGCGGCTTTGCAGGCGCTGACCAACTCGACCACCGGATTTCTGTCGGAATACGTTGGCGAGCAGTTGCCGGTGTTTCGCGCTACCGCGATCGGCTACAACACTATTTATCCCAATGAACTCATGCGGGTGCTCGGCGGGTTGATCGCCGGCGACATTCAACAGTTTGCCGGCACCGCGGCCCCCGATCCGACGACCAAGAAGCTGGCCTATCGCACCGTCGATCCCTTCAAACCTGTCGACACCACCGCGACCCGGGTCGCCCCCAGCGTCATCAATCATGGCTTGCGACTGTTCGCCGCTTGGCAGTCCATCGCCAATCTTCCCGCCGGCTTTGACCCCAGTTACACCGACGCCATGGCCGTGTGGATCAAGGGTCACGGCGAGCAGTTTACCTTGGGCAAAGCCAAGGTCGACAACAAGGAAGTCGTCATCGCGACTTGCGAGTTTGAAGACCCGTTTGGCAAAAAGACCTACGTGGCGCCGCGGCCCAACTACAGCGTCAGTCGCTACTCGCCAGCGTTTACGGTATGCAAGAAACTCAACATGCTCAAGACCGGTTGCGCCGACGGCAGTCAGTGCCAGCCGTGCAACGCTGGCGACAGCGGTTGCGCCACCGGCACTTGCACCGACAGTTCCTCCTGCCGCGGCGATACTTGGTGGACCAAGGCCCAGGGCGCTGACAAAGAAATGATGAGCCAGCAAATGAAACAGGAGATCGAAATCCTCGACCGCCTGCGTGAACTGTACGCGCTGTACGGCAGCATCGGCTCCGGCAACTAGCATCCTAGCCGCGCTAACCCAATCCGTTAGCCTGAAATCGAGTATTCAACGCCTTACGATCCTTGACGCCCAGCAGCAGCAACCTGCTTCGGAGCCCACCATGCAGTCCTACCGCCTCTCTAGTTTCGGCTTCGCCCTTGCCCTCGTCGGCACTGTGGGGGCCTGTGCTCAAGATCGGCCTGAAATCAGCCGAGTCCAGCCTAACTACCTCGCCAAGACCCATCTCTTGGGCGACACCGGCAAGAGTTCCGGGGTCGGCAACATCGAGTGGTACATGCGCAGCACGGTCGTGCAGACCGAGTTTACCGTGGCGTCGAGCTTTCCGGGCGAGATGTCGAAAATGGTCCGCGGCGTGTTCGATGTTCAGGAAAAAGGCCTGTACTTCTACCGCACTTATGAGTTCATGGCTGGCTCAGAGGCCTATGCCCAAAAGTCCGACACCGACATCGCCCTCAAAGACAAGAACGGCAAGATTGTCGAGCAGGCTGTACCGCAGGACTACCAGCAGCTGACCTGCAAAGCGGATGCCGATTGCCACGCCGGTGCCCGTTGTGCCGACCGTTGGCGCCAAAAGGACAAGTGGAACGGCGAGGGCAGCCACCACGGCTTTTGCGTGCTCAAGGCGACCAAGTACATCTACCGCGGGGCCCCGGTTTTGGCCTACCCGGTGACCTCTCACTTTGACAAGACCCACGCTTACAGCGCCGCCACCGGCGAGCAGACCAACGTTGAGGAAGAGAATACGTCCGATCGCCACTGGTATGACCGCGAATTTATTCGGGTCGCTTGGGGTAGCCAAAAGGTCATGAGCTTCGACCACGACGTGCTGGCCGGTTCCGTCGCTGCCGGCGGAGCGGCCATCATCTACGAGGGCGACAATGCTCCTAGTGAGGACCAATTCGAGAAAGGCGACAGCCTGCTCAATGACAGCGTCGCGCAGCGCTGGTTCAACTACACCATACGCGCCGTCACCAGTCCGCCGACCACCATGCTTGAAGGGTTTGGCGAAATTCCGATTTGCTTCTTTTACCCGTGGTACGTCGGTGGCGTTTACGATTGCGCTTCCGAAGAACTCAAGATTCGCTATTCCTTTCTGCAAGTGCCCAAATTTGAAAAAGAACCTGAGCGCCAGTACGTCGCTCGCGATTCCAACGACGTCGAATTTGAGAAGTTTGGCTACTTTCGCACTGAACGTCCGACCTACGACTTGCAGTTTGGCAGCACCCACCCCGGCGCATTGCGGCGAATGGAGCGCCACCGTGTGTGGGACAAGTACGTGAAGTGTCAGGTGAATCCGGCAGACGATGGCAGCGCTGAGGGCAAACTCAAGTGCGTACCGGAATCGACCACCACGGTTTGGCGCGGCGACTTCGACTACACCAAGATGACGCCCGTGCCGATTGTGTACTACATGAACGAAAACCATCCCCGCGAGTTGGTCCCCGAGTCGAAGGAAATTGCGCGCAAGTGGTCGGAACCCTTGGAAGCCGTTGTGCTTGCCACCAAGGGCGCCAAGCCGGGCCACCCGATGTTTGTGTTGTGCGAAAACTCCAATGCCGCCGCCAAAGATGCGATCTCGAAAGGACTTGATGTCGCCGAGTGGTCGGGCAGCAAATCGCCAGCCGCCAAGTATTGCAAGGAAATGGACCGTCCCCACCGCTTTGGTGACCTGCGCTGGAGCGTGATGCACGCCGTGCCCAATCCGATTCAGGCTGGTCTGTATGGCTACGGACCCTCGGCGGCAGACCCGATCAGCGGCGAAATTGTTTCCGCCAGTGCCCATGCCTACGTCGGCGTGATGAAATTGGGCGCCGAGTCCGCGTTGCAAACGATCGAGCTCCTCAGCGGCGTCAAGGACGTCAATGATGTGCGGCGGGCCGCTGAAAAGACCTTTCATTCAGCCAAGTTGATCGCGGCGACTTTGGACGCTCCCACTCCACGCAAGGACGAACCGCAGTCTCTGGAGCAGGTCCGGGCCGCGGTCAAGGGCATGGTCGATCCCGACGTGCGCCAAACTCTGCTGACCACCGGGCTGCCTCACGATGACAACGGCGGCTTTTGGGCGCAGTCGCGCTTCAACATGATCAAGAAAGCGCCTGAGCTCGACGCCATGCTCGCTGGCGACGACGACGGCCATACAATTGCCGCGCTGTTTCGCGATCCGCGCGCGATGTTCAGCAAGGACAAGACCCCCAAGAAGCTGACCAAGGACCAACTTTCGCAGTTCAGCTTGGCGTCGTGGAATCATAAGGCTGCGATCGCCAGCCGCGAGAAGGCCATCCATGATCTGGGGACCAAGACCATCCACTTTGCCGATTTTGCGGACAATGCCTTGCTTGGATTGGCGGCTCAGTACGGCGTGCAATACGACCAAGCGTTTTGCCAAATGTACGCCAAGGAGCCAGACACGACGTTGTCCGACCACTTCGCCGCTGCGGCCGGTGGTGATTGCGCTCAATTAGGTGAATTCCAATCGTTTGGCGCTGGCAAGGGCCGAGTTTGTGCCCAAGCCAGCTCCGGCAAAGCCCAGTGGGCGGACTGCGCCACTCCGGTGCTGATGCAAAAAATTCGGTTGGCGCTCAATGTGGCCAATGCCAACTACCCTGGTTTGGAGCAGGTCAACCAGTTGCCCGGGCCGCTGTACACGGCAACCGCCGACGCCAGATTGCGCAAGACTCAAGAGTTGGGGCGCGACCTGACGTTCCAACTGCGTGAGAAGTTCAAGTTGGCGCTGTGGAAGCGGATTTACCTCGGCACCCAGGAGCACGAAGTGGGCCACACCTTGGGTCTGCGCCACAATTTTGAGGCTTCCACTGACGCGATGAACTTCCACAAGAACTACTGGAATCTCAAGCGCAAGCCCAATGCCAAGACCGAGACGCCGGACGACTTTCACGCTTTGATGCCCGACACGCCTGAGCAGGCGCTGGGCGGAGTTCGCGAGATGCAGTTGGCGTCGGTGATGGACTATACCGCCAAATTCAATGGGCGCGACGCCGGGGTCGGCTATTATGACCGCGCTGCGATCAAGTTCGGCTACGGCAATCTGATCGAGGTTTTTGACGGTTTGGCCCCAGCCAAACTGACGGCTGATCCGGACGGCGCGGGTCCGCTGGTTGCCGCAAGCAAGTACCTGGAGACGCCAGAAATGACCACCCCGGGCCTCAAGATGGTCCGCCACGACGGCAATACCGATGTCAATATCCTCAACCGGCGGTTGCACTGGTCGGCGCTACCTGCCTACTTTGGCGGCGTGGAGCAGATCCACAAGCGCAAAGATGTGCCGTGGAGCCAATTGCACGGGGATCGCTGCAGCGCAGATAATCAATGCACCGGTGGCAAGAAGTGTCTGCCCTTTGGTGACGACAAGTTTTGCCGCGACGACAGTGTGGTTGAGGTGCCGTATCGGTTCTGCTCCGACGAATACAACGGCTACACGCCGTCCTGTGCGACTGGTGACGAGGGCGCGGACGCCTATGAAATCACTCGCAATGCCTTGGATGACTACGAGAATTACTGGTGGTTCTACGGCTACAGCCGCGACAGCGAGACGTTCCATCCGCAGACCTATTCGTCCCGCGTACAGGGCGCATTTTGGCGGGTCACGCGCCAGTTCCAGTACTGGGCCGTCGACTTCTCCATGTACGAGAAAAACGACTGGTGGACCAAGAAATTTGGCCAAGATTACAACGCGGATATCAACGGCGGCTTGCCGGGTGCCTACTCGACATTGCTCGGCTTCAACACCTTGGCTCAGGTCATGGCGCGGCCATCTTGCGGCTACTACGGGTTTAATTCGACCAAGGGCCGCTTTGAACCGTACACCAACGTCGACCAAGCCCAGTTCACCGATACGCGGTTGATTGACGAGCGCATGGGCTGCCGGCCGCTGTACCCGAGCTGGGACTACAACGGCTACGTCACTCGGCCCGAGAGCGGTGGCCAGATTTACGATCGCTTGGCTGCGCTGACGATGTTGGCCGACCCGACCATGTACGGGCGTATCGGCTTTAATGAATCCGAGGATACCCGCCGGTTTCTAGTCAGCTATTACAACGTGTTTCCGCGCCAACTGACCAACTTGCTGGCGGCGATTTCGGTGGAAGACGCCACCTATTACGGCTGGCAAATCGTGCGCGGCAAGGATAGCAAGAGCGACTCGCTCAAGCGCCGCAATTGGGTAGGCACCGGCGTGGCCAACACGGCCAAGGCCTGTTCGACGTTTGCCGCGGCGGCGACAGATGCGGAAAAAGAAGGCTGTCTCAAGTACGACGTGTTCCCCGATGGCCGGCCGACATTCCCGTCCAGTCGCTTCCGCATGCCGCTTCAGGCTGCCTATTACGGGATGGCCGTGTTGTATAAGGGCTTTAGCCGCTCGTACTTGGATGTGTCGCGGGTGTTCTTGGACGGTCACCATGCCAAAGTCGACCTGCCGGCCAGCTTGGCTCCCGAAGACATCGCTACCTTTACGGATCCGTTGTCGGGCAAGACCTACATTGCGCCGCGGGTGGCCAAAGACACCCTCAATCCGGGGTTCCTCGCCGTGCAGTTGGCGGAGGCCGAGTTGAAGAAATGGAAGCAGTTGGCCCAGTTGCAGGACAACTACCTTTTCTCCGAGTACCAATTTCGGGTGTCGCTGCTGGATATTACGCGCACGATGCACGAAGTGTTTGATAACTAGCAGCAATTGGTCGAGCAGAGGCAGCCCGCCAATGCTGCACAGCCAGCGAAACGGCACACTTGGCTCACTGGCAAAAGTGGGTACTTTGCGCACGCGGGCTCACTCGGCATTCAGAAGGGCTCTCTTGTGCCGCCTGAATCGCTGCGCTCGGCCCGTTCTCCACCGGGATATCAGCCGATCGAGCACCGCTTGGGCCCTGCAGTTGCCGGTCAAGACGGTGCTGGTCCGATCAACGCGCTGCAAGCTGGCGACCCGACGTTTGGCCGCGTGTGCAAGCCGAGCCCAAGTGCAGTTCGACTAGCATAGCCCGCTATCAAGCTTTGATTCGGTTGGGCAACGCCTGTCGGCCAGTTGACAATGGCCTAGACCTCAAGAAGCGATTGGTGAACTAGTAATGCGTATCAAGAGTTTACACGTTCCAACTCTGCGCGAGGCGCCCAAGGACGCTGAAACGGTGTCGCATCAGTTGTTGGTGCGCGCAGGCTACATTCGACGCCTTGCCGCCGGCATCTACAGTTTTCTGCCCTTGGGCGTGCGCAGCCTCAAGAAAGTCAAAGCGATTATCCGCGAGGAAATGGACCGCGCTGGGGCCCACGAAGTTTTTATGCCGGCCATCATTCCAGCCGAGTTGTGGCAAGAGTCGGGGCGCTGGAAAGTCTATGGTCCTGAATTGCTTCGGCTTCAGGATCGCAAGCAGGCGGATTATTGCGTCGGCCCGACCCACGAAGAAGTTGTAGTCGACCTGGCCCGCAAGGATATTCGCAGTTACAAGCAATTGCCCGTCAATCTGTATCAGATTCAGACCAAATTTCGCGATGAGATGCGCCCGCGCGCGGGGCTACTGCGCGGTCGCGAATTCGTCATGAAAGATGCCTATTCGTTTGACGCCGACGTGGCTGGCGCGCATCAGTCCTACCAGAAGATGTTCGCTGCCTATAACCGAATTTTTTCGCGGTTGGGCCTGGATTTTCGACCCGTGGAAGCCGACACCGGTAATATCGGTGGTTCCATGTCCCATGAATTTCAGGTGCTAGCGGAAGCGGGCGAAGACGCCATTGTCGCCTGTGACACCTGTGAATTTGCGGCCAATGTCGAGAAAGCGCCACTGTCCGATCCGGGGTTTTGGGTGCCTATTGACGGCGCCCCACAGGTAGGTCCGGCCAAATTGGTGGAGACCCCTGGGGCAAAAAGCATTGAAAGTCTTTGTCAATTCCTCGGTTGCGCGGCGGACCAGACCATTAAGGCTGTGTTGTACATGGCCGATGACCAGCCCGCGGTCGCTTTCGTCCGTGGCGATCGCGAAGTGAACGAAATCAAGATTAAGAAGGTCCTTGGCTGCAAGGCCTTGGTATTGGCGGATGCCCAATGGTTCGCTCAGACCACCGGCCTGCCGCCGGGCTACGTTGGCGCGCTCGACCCAACGCCGGTCAAGATGGTTGCGGACAGCGAAATCAAGGCCATGCCGACAGCTGCATGTGGCGCCAACCGCAAGCAGCACCATGTAGTCAACGTGGTGCCCAGCCGCGATTTGCGGCATGTGCAGTTTGCGGATTTGCGCATGGCTGTCGCCGGCGACCCGTGTTCGCGCTGCAGCGGGCGGTTGCGCAGCTTTCGCGGGATAGAGGTCGGTCACGTCTTCTATTTGGGCACCAAGTACTCTGAGGCCATGCAGGCGACGTTTCTGGATGAGTCCGGCAAGCAAGCCGTTTTCGAAATGGGCTGCTATGGAATTGGGGTCACCCGAATTCTGGCTGCCGCCATCGAGCAGAACCACGACGCCCGCGGAATCCGGTGGCCAGTCGCGCTGGCTCCGTATGAAGTCGCGGTGCTGCCCATGGCGATCGCAGGTCCGGCCGCCGAGATCGCCGAGCAGGTCTATGCCGAGTTGCTGCAGGCGGGTGTCCAAGCCGTGATCGATGACCGCGATGAGCGGCCTGGCATCAAGTTCAACGACGCCGATCTCATCGGTTATCCCGTGCAGGTCATCGTCGGCAAACGCGCCGCCGAGCGGGTGGTCGAGCTCAAGCTGCGCCATAGCGGCGACAAGTTCGAGGTCGCGATCGACGGCCTGATTGACCGCCTCGCCGCTGCATTGACGATCGCTCGTGCCGGCTCGGCTCTGTCCTCTTCAAGTCTGCTGCCGTGAGTTTCACTCACGGTTTGCCGCGGTTAGCGGTGGCGCTCGACGCTCCGGCGCTTGAACCGTTGGAGCCGATCATCGACGCCTTGGACGGCCTGCCCATTTTGGCCAAGGTCGGGTTGTCCCTATTCTGCGCCGTCGGCCCAGCGGTGGTATACCACTTGCATCAGGCGCGGTTGCCGGTGTTTCTCGATCTGAAGTTGCATGATATTCCCCATCAAGTGCAGCTTGCGGTCCGCGCAATCAACCGATTGGACGCGGCGTTGCTGACGGTTCATGCCGCCGGTGGGGCGGCGATGTTGCAAGCCGCTGCGGATGCGGCCCGGGGTCAGACAAAATTAGTCGCCGTTTCGGTGCTGACCAGCCTGCAACAGACCGACTTGGACCAGTCGGGTCATGGCGGCCAACTTGCGGACATTGTTCGTCAGCGCTGCCAGTTGGCCCGCGACTGTGGTTTGCATGGCGCCGTCCTGTCCGCGCGCGAGTTGGCGCTCGTGCACGATTTGCCACCCGAATTCCTGCGGGTAACGCCGGGCATTCGCGGCGCAACTGCAGGCGATGATCAAGTGCGCACGCTATCGGCGGTGGATGCGCTAGCCCGCGGTGCCTCGATTCTGGTGGTGGGTCGGCCGATTGTCGCCGCCGCGGACCCCCGGCAAGCAGCACTTGAGATTTTGGAAATGATTGAAAACGCGGCTCGAGATGCCGCACGCACCGGAGGCAGCCATGGATCGGCCCCCTGACGATCGCCGTGGGGCGAATCGATTCGACCGCTCGCCGCAGCGCCCTGGACATCCGCCGCAGCGCCCTGGACATCCGCCGCAGGGCTCTGGACATCCGCCGGTGCCGCCTCGGGGCGCTGACCGCGATCGCGCGGGCAGTGCGGGTCCCGATGAGCGCCGCAGCGCCTCACCAGGCCGCGGTTCCGCTGACCGCGACCGCAACGATCGCGACCGCCGTGATCGCCCCGGCAGTGCCAGCCCGGATCGAGAACGCGGTAACAGCCCGGATCGAGAACGCGGTAACAGCCCGGATCGAGAACGCGGTAACAGCCCGGATCGAGAACGCGGTAACAGCCCGGACCGCTCAAGTAGTGATAGCCACGACCGCCAGCGCAGCGATCGCGACCGTGGCCCGTGGCGTCCAAACTCTAGGCCCGGAGCAGGCGGCGGGGATTGGCGCGACCGTGGTGGGCCCAGTCGCGACCACAACGATCGCGGCCACAGTCCCCACTTGACCAGCCCCCGCGAACACAATGGGCCACCCGCGGACTGGGTGACCGGTATCCACGCGGTGCTGGCGTTGGTCGAGCGTGCCCCCCAGCGCGTTCTGCAAGTCATCTTGTGGTCGCGCGATCCGCGCCTTTGCGCACAAATTCACACCGTTGCCGCAGCCAAGAAAGTGGCCGTAGTTGAGCGCGAACCGCCAGCTTTTGATGATCCAGCTAATCCTCAGGGAGTTGCAGCGCAAGTTGTCGAATTTCACTATGCCGATCTCGACGCGATCGCGCCGCCGCAGGGCTGTGCCGATGGAACTTTGTTGCTGGTGCTCGATTCGATCACGGACCCGCGCAACCTGGGGGCGATCTTGCGCTCAGCGGCCTTTTTTGGCGTGCACGGTGTCATTATTCCACAAGATCGTGCCGCCGGAGTGACGCCCGTGGTCGAACGGATTTCGCGCGGCGCCACGGCCAGTGTGCCGGTCGTTCGCGTGGTCAATCTAGCGAGAACTCTTCAGATATTGCAGGAGCGCGGGGTGTTTGTGGTCGGCACAGGCCTGGATGCTTCGAGTATCGATCTGGCCACCTACCGGTTCGCCCCGATCACGGCGCTGGTGCTTGGGGCTGAAGGCGGAGGAATTCGTCCTCTGGTCCGCAAGCGTTGTGACGAAGTCGTTAAGCTTTCTGGTAGTTCCGACATGCAATCGCTTAATGTATCGGCGTTCGCGACTCTGGCGTTGCATCTGGCGCGCGCCCAGCGTTGAGGGCGACGGGTCAAAACTTGGGCGAATCGCGTTGACCTTGCGCGTGACCTCCTGTAAAATCCGCGGCCCCGAACTGGCCCGCCGTGCGCGGTCACCGGTTTTGGCACCATACAACCACAGATTCTGGCAGGACTTAAACTGATTCTGGCCGGATCTAGGCGCATTTTGGCAGGACTCGGACTGAATCTGGCAGGACTCGGACTGAATCTGGCAGGACTCGGACTAAATCTGGCAGGACTCGGACTAAATCTGGCAGGACTCGGACTAAATCTGGCAGGACTCGGACTAAATTGGGTCTGGGCAAGAGCGACCTCGACTGTTATCTCGACAGTTGCAAAAATGACAGTCGCAAGGCTGAGCATGGCAACGCAGGGCAAGGCAGGGCAGGGCAAGCGGCCAAGCTCATGATTCTGTTGGCTTTCCAGCGCTGGCGTAGCTCAATTGGCAGAGCAGCTGATTTGTAATCAGCAGGTTGCGGGTTCAAGTCCCATCGCCAGCTCCGGCCCACACCGACCAAACGGCTGCGGCTCGGCGGCCGGCGCGTAACCGGCGAGACTCGTTGGGTCCGGCGCGGGCAGGGGCATTGGCCGTTGCACACGTCGCCTTCGCTGGTCCTGGCGCCAATCATGATGACGGCCAGTCACGAACAAGCCTCTGTTGTGGTGAGAGTCGGGTGAGAGTCGGGTGAGAGTCGGGTGCAGTTCAGGTCGCACACGGGTGCCAGCTCGGCTCTGGGGTTGACTTGCGCGCCGCCGCACACATTGAGAGACCAAGACTCGTAGGAGGGTTGCCGGAGTGGTCAATCGGAGCAGACTGTAAATCTGCCGGCATTAGCCTACGGTGGTTCAAATCCACCACCCTCCACCGCGTGACCCTGTCGCGCACCGTAACTCGGTTTGCGGGAGTAGCTCAGTTGGTAGAGCGTCAGCCTTCCAAGCTGAATGTCGCGGGTTCGAACCCCGTTTCCCGCTCCGTGGTGCTCAATAATTCTCAGTGCTTGCACCAACACTGTCGCCTTCGCGGAGACAATCGGTGCCAAAAGTGGCGGCCAACCCTCGCCAGCGACCTAGCAGCAATGCTGGCAAGTGGGTCGCAGCTGCGCTGGTGTCTGGTTGGGTCCAAATCACCTGTCTAGCCAAGGATGGGGCCTTCATTTCACCCTGCGGCCAGTGCTTCGCGCACAGGTTGCCAGTGCCTCGAACGCCAGTTAGGGGACCGCTGAAGTGGAGTGCGAATGCGAGCGCCGCGGCCGACGCGGTGTTGCCTATGTAGCTCAGTCGGTAGAGCACTTCCTTGGTAAGGAAGAGGTCGCCGGTTCGATTCCGGTCGTAGGCTCCGGGGCGGGTGCCCTGCTGTCCGGCAAACTGAGGCGATGCTCGGGAGTGATCTTGGGCAATTGCCAAAGGCGCCGTTGCGAATCGTCAGTTTCCGATGTTCGTAGTTGAAGTTTTCGGTTTCTTTAGCATACGCCACCTGTTGGCGGGAGGATTTTCGTCATGGCCAAGGCCAAATTCGAACGCAACAAACCCCACGTCAACGTGGGAACCATCGGCCACGTCGACCACGGCAAGACCACGCTGACGGCGGCGATTACCAAGCACCAAGCTGCAAAAGGCCTGGGTAAGGCAAAGTCGTTCGACGAGATCGACAAGACGCCTGAAGAAAAGGCGCGCGGCATCACGATTTCGACCGCACACGTGGAATACGAGACCATCAAGCGCCACTATGCCCACGTCGATTGTCCCGGCCACGCCGACTACATCAAGAATATGATTACCGGCGCGGCGCAAATGGACGGCGCGATTCTGGTGTGCGCTGCCACCGACGGCCCGATGCCGCAGACCAAGGAGCACGTGCTGCTGGCTCGGCAGGTTGGCGTGCCCAAGATGGTGGTCTACCTGAACAAATGCGACGCCGCCGATCCCGACCTGCTCGAATTGGTCGACATGGAACTGCGTGAATTGTTGAGCAAGTACGAGTTCGACGGCGACAATGCGCCGATCGTGCAGGGCTCAGCTCTGGAGGCCCTCAACGGGGTCAACAGCAAGTTCGGTTCGGCGTCGATCGACGCCCTGATGGAGGCGCTCGACACCTTCATCCCCGAGCCGGTGCGCCAGTTCGACAAGCCGTTTCTGATGCCGGTTGAAGACGTGATGACGATTTCGGGCCGCGGTACCGTGGTCACCGGGCGCGTCGATCGCGGTACCATCAAGCTCAATGAGGAAGTCGAGATTGTCGGTATCAAGCCGACCATCAAGACCGTGGTTACCGGCATTGAAATGTTTCACAAAGTTGTGGAGCAGGGCCAAGCCGGCGACAATCTCGGGGCGCTGTTGCGCGGTGTCAAGCGCGACGACGTCGAGCGCGGTCAGTCCTTGTGCAAGCCGGGTTCGGTCACCCCGCACACCACCTTTAAGGCTTCGGTGTACGTGTTGTCCAAAGACGAAGGCGGCCGCAACAAGCCGTTCTTCAAGGGCTATCGGCCGCAGTTCTACTTCGGCACCGCCGACATCACCGGCGACATCGACTTGCTCGAAGGCGTTGAGATGGTCAAGCCGGGCGACAAAGTGGAGTTGATGGTCAAGCTCATCCACCCGGTGGCCATGGAAACTGGTATGCGCTTTGCCATTCGCGAAGGCGGCCGCACCGTCGGCGCCGGCGTCGTGGCTGAGATCAGCAAGGAAAAGTAGCCGCCCTGCGCCCGCTTCGGTGGGCGACAATTGGGCGCTGACTGCCGCAGGCAACGCTACCCCGGCTGGGGCGGCGCTGCTTGCGGCGCTCAGCGTTGACACTCTCGCAGAGCGCCCCCAATCGGCGCACCCCGCTGATATCCTGGTAGCGGCCACCGCGCCGGAGGCAAAATGGCTCAATCAAATCGCTCCATCATCCACTTGGAATGCCAAAGCTGCCGCTCAAGCGGTGTGCCCGGCGTTTCGCGCTACACGACTAGCAAGAACAAGAAGACCAAGCCTGGTCGACTGATGTTCAAGAAGTACTGTCGTTTTGAGCGCAAGCACACGGACCACAAGGAAACCAAGTAGCCCAGTCGGTGAGGAATTGGCGCCGTTCGGCGTTGCGTTCTCGCGATTTGCGGTGCGGTCGTCGGCCTGCTCCATGCAGCAGGCCATCCGCAGGCCAGTAGCTCTAACGGTAGAGCGGCAGACTCCAAATCTGCGGGTTGTGGGTTCGAATCCCGCCTGGCCTGCCGGCGAAAACGCTGGCGAATTTGCCAAGGCCTCGGTTGCCGCTGGTAGGGCGAGCCTGTGCCGTTCACGGTTCAGCGGCGAACGGTTGGAGCAACCGCAAGTTTGACGCTGTGGTGGCCCGAGTTTGAGTCTGTAACCGCCTAAGTTTGACCTCGCACTGGGGCCCAGACTTGACTCAGTACTGGACCGCAATCGAACCGCCGCATTGCGTGGGTAGCTGGCAGAAACACAGGACGGCTGACCCACGTGCCGCGCTAGGAGCCTGTCGGAAATCAATCGGTTGTGAAATGTCTATCAGGTTATACACGATGAATCTATTACGATCTGACAGGCTCCTAGCCAGTCAACTATTCTCAACTGTCCGAGAACTGCCCGGAGTGAATCCGTGCAGTTTCGGACAGTTGCCGCCGTCTAGCCAGACGGCGCTAGGAGCGGGTTGGAATACTCCGACACGCTCCTAGCTCCGACCTGAATTGCCCAAACCTGGCCCGAACCAGCAGGCACCCAGAACCAGCAGGCACCCAGAACCAGCAGGCACCCAGAACCAGCAGGCACCCAGAACCAGCACGGCGAAGGAAAAGGACGCAATGAGTCAAGAACGCATGGTCAACATGGCATTTGTCGCAATCGCGCTGGTGCTGTGGTTTGTCAGCGCCAACCTGTTCGGCACGCTGCTGGACGCCCTGCCGCCGCTCAATGCGTCCAGTGGCGATCGCTGGCAATGGGATGCCTACATCATTGGCCGGGAATTTCGCCTGAGCAATCTGCTCGGCGTCGCGTTCGGCGTCGCTGGTGGCATTTTGTTGTGGCGAAATAGCTGGTTGTTTGGGCAGGCCCATGAAATTGCTGGAGAATTGCGCAAAGTCTCGTGGCCGTCGTGGCCAGAGGTGCGCCTGTCGACAGTAGTCGTGATGATCACAACCGTGCTGGTGGCGTGCGTACTGTGGGCCTACGACACCGTTTTCGCTTTCGTCAGTCGCTTTGTCTACAAGATCTGAGATTTGGTAACCGCCGTCGCCGCTCGATAAACGCAGCGACACGCCGAGTTAGACAAACCGCCAGCCTACGCGGACCGCGATGGCTGCCCAGAGGTGCCCCATGATGTCCCAAGAACTTAGCGCGCCGTCAGCCGACGCCGTCATTGACCCATTGGCAGTGACTGCTGACTTGGCCTCAGCGGCACAAGCCGTGGATGCGCCAGCAGTAGTGCCGCGCGCCTTGCGCATGCGGTGGTACATCGTCAATACCTATACTGGTTCAGAGAATCTGGCCAAGACCAGCTTGATGCAGCGTGCTCGCGACGAGAATCTGGAGCAGTTTTTCGGTGAAGTCTTGATTCCAACAGAAAAAGTCGCTGAGGTGCGTTCAGGTGTGCGTCGCGAGTCGCAGCGCAAGTTTTTCCCTGGTTACTTGCTAGTGAACATGGTGCTCAACGACGCCACCTGGCATTTAGTCAAGAACACCCAAAAGATCATCGGCTTTGTCGGATCTGACAAGGAGAAGATGAAGATGCCGGCCCCGGTGCCGCAACGCGAAGTCGACCATATCTTGGGTCAGCTGGAACAAAGCGAAGTGGCCGCCAAGCCGGTGGTGTCCTTTAACGAGGGGACTGAGGTTCGGGTGATCGATGGACCGTTCGCCAACTTCTCGGGCACAGTGGCGGAAGTGCAGGCCGACAAGCAGAAACTCAAAGTGTTGGTCTCGATTTTTGGCCGGGCCACGCCAGTTGAGCTGGGTTTTATGCAAGTTGAAAAAATCGGCGGCTAAGTCCGCGGTTCAGGTCGGGTAGTGCTGCCAATTGGCTGCCTGCGCGAACTGGTAGGTGCGAGGCGCTGTCGGCCACGGAGGCCGAATTGGCGCCGCAATCAGCACGGTGTCGGTGGGATGGCGCAGGCCACTGCAGGCAATTCACCCAAGGGCCGCGGCCAGTGAGTCGGCGGCTCGGAGGAAGTTATGGCAAAGAAAATAACGGGTTATGTCAAGCTGCAATTGCCTGCTGGCAAGGCGACGCCGTCGCCACCGGTCGGGCCGGCCTTGGGTCAGCACGGCGTCAACATCATGCAGTTTTGCAAGGCTTACAACGCAGAAACTGCCCCACAAGCGGGTATGATCATTCCGGTTGTCATTACCGTTTACTCGGACCGGTCGTTCACCTTTGTGACCAAAACGCCGCCGGCCTCGCGGTTGTTGCTTAAATACGCCAAGTTGGACAAAGGCTCCGCGGTTCCCAACCGCGACAAGGTTGGCAAAGTGACCATGGAACAGGTCGACGAAATCGCCAAGATCAAGATGCCCGACCTGTATGCGGTCGACATGAAAGGCGCAGCGGCAACCATTGCCGGCACCGCGCGTTCCATGGGCATCGACGTCATCGGCTAGCGGCCCGCGGCCTGGTCAGTGCACGCAACGCATTCGCGGCTGTTGGCACTGGTTTGACCATCGGCAACCTGCTGGCCCACCGGCAAGCACCTAGCACGTCGAGATCCACATCCAGGTGCCAAATCCACAGCGGGGTCGCAGATCCCATGGCCCATCGGCACCGCCAACCTGAGTCCATCCATCGGAGCACATCATGGCAACCCATTCCAAAAAATACCGCGCGGCTCTGGCCAAGTTTGACCGCCAGAAGCGCTATTCCCTTGAAGAAGCCTGTGGCATCGTCAAGTCGATTGGCGCCGCCAAGTACGACGAGTCGATTGAAGTCGCAATCAATCTGGGCATCAACCCCAAGCACGCCGACCAAATGGTCCGTGGCGCGGTCGTGCTGCCCAATGGCACCGGCAAAGTCAATCGCGTGCTGGTGTTTGCCCGCGGCGACAAGGAAAAAGAGGCGCTCGACGCTGGCGCCGACTACGCCGGTGGCGACGAGCTCATCGACAAAATCAAAGCCGGTTGGTTCGACTTCGACACCTGCGTGGCGACGCCCAATATGATGGTCGCGGTCGGCAAGATCGGCAAACTGCTCGGGCCGCGCGGTCTGATGCCCAACCCCAAAGTGGGCACCGTCACCTTTGAAGTGGGCGCGGCGGTCAAGGCGGCCAAGGCGGGCAAGATCGAATTTCGCGCCGAAAAGTCCGGGATTATCCACGTCGGAGTCGGCAAGCGTTCGTTTGAGGCCATTAAACTGAGCGAAAACATTCACGCTTTGATTGATGCCTTAGTCAAGCTCAAGCCGGCGACCGCCAAGGGGACCTACGTCAAATCAGTGACGGTGGCGACGACCCACTCGCCCGGCGTGCGCGTCGACGCGGTGGCCTTGGCCGGCGAAGCGAAGCACTAGCAGATCCACACTTTGGCTCAAGCCCGACTGGCAGTCGGCGCCCCGAGGGCCAGTGGCCATGGACCAGCGCCAGACTCGGTAGCCTGTCCGGCCACAGTGAAGGCAACCGCGCTTCCGCGGCATCGGAAGTACCCAACGTGGCCTGCGGCTGAAGCAATTCAAGCGCAGGCGACCCCTGCCGACTCAACCCGAGTCGCAGGAACTGACCCCGCAAGGGGTCGCGTCTGAGAAGTCGGCGTGAGCGTTCGAGCAATCGACGCCCAGCAAGTCCGGCGGAGGCGTGAGGAGTCCGACAGGTTTCGTTTGGCAAATCGGCCGAGCCGGTCTGCCAGCGAAACGCGCGGCGACCACGTGCGAGTACCCGGCAGCGGGGTTCGCACAGGGTCCAAGCGCGACGGTTCTTGCGTGAAGGCAGCGACGCGGTGTCGCCACCTTCGGAATCTCAGGCGTTGCAAGGAGAAAGACCATGAACAAGCAACAAAAGCACGTTCGGGTCGACACCCTGCGACGCGAACTTGACGGCATCGACAGCGTTATCATCGCAGAGAATAAAGGCATTTCGGTCACCGAGATGCAGACTCTGCGCGGTGCGGTGCGCGCGGCCGGCGGCAAAGTTCGCGTTGTCAAGAACACCCTTGCTCGCTTGTCGGTCAAAGGCACCTCTTTGGAGGTGGCCAGCGACAGGCTGGTAGGGCCCGTGTTGATTGCTTTTGGTCCCGACATTGTCGGTCCAGCCAAGGCGATTCTCAAGGTAGCCAAGGATATGCCGAAACTGGTCGTCAAAGGCGGCGCAATTTCGGGCAAGGTCATCGATGCCGACGGCATCAAGATGTTGTCTGAATTGCCCGGTAAAGACGAACTGAAGGCGATGTTCTTGGGTGTTCTGACCGCTGTGGCCCAAAAGTTCGTGGGGACGTTAGCGGCAGCGCCGCGCGACTTCCTCAGCGTGCTGGCTCAGCGCGAAGAGCAGCTCAAAGAAGCTGCCTAGCAACCGGGGTTTCGACCAAAGCAGCCTTGCGCTGCTGTAGCCAATCGCGGCAAACGACCGGAAAGGTTCCGGATTCGAGTGCCAGCCCACCAGCTGGCCCACTGCCGCAGCGTCCATTGCCCGTTCAAGCTCTAGGTGGGGCTTGGGCACTTGCTCTGCAATGGCAAGCTTAATTTTCTGCAGGAGTACCGAAC
Organism: Myxococcales bacterium; assembly: GCA_009692465.1. Lineage (GTDB taxonomy): Bacteria > Myxococcota_A > UBA9042 > UBA9042 > UBA9042 > SXRM01. Next base: position 44,587 of record SHZD01000005.1, on the reverse strand, counting down.
ATGTCTCTCAATCGCGCTGACGTCGTCAGCTACCTCAATGGCCTGACCGTATTGGAACTGGCTGATCTAACAAAAGAACTCGAGACAGCGTGGGGCGTCAAAGCCTCCGCCGGCATGCCGATGATGGCCATGTCCGGTGGTGGTGCGGCTGCGGCCGAAGCCCCCAAGGTCGAAGAAAAGACCGAGTTCGATGTCGTCATCCTCGAAGCCGGCGCCAGCAAGATCAACGTGATCAAGGCGATTCGCGAAATCACCGCGCTGGGTCTCAAGGAAGCCAAAGAGCTTTCCGAAAAGGCCGGCGGCATGATCAAGGAAGCTGTCTCCAAGGCCGACGCTGAAGGCATCAAGAAGAAGCTGGAAGAAGCCGGCGCCAAGATCGAAATCAAGTAACACCTAGATGTAACTGGTTGATCTTCTAGCAGGGTTTGTGTTCTTGCGCTCGACGGCCGTGCGCCGTCGTCTGGACTGTGGTCGGTAGGGCGCAGCAACTGGCAATAGGCGACGCAGGCGCAGGGGTCTAAATGGATCTCGGCGCCTGCGCTTGCCCGTGTTCTGGGCGCGTTGCACCGCGCCTCCACCTAGTTTTGGTTTCCACTTTTCGCTAAGGGGCCGCCGCCGTCATCGACCGCGCCCGGGAGTTTGTCACATATGGCACGCACTGCAATGGATCTACGGGTCCGCAAGACGTTTTCGCGCATCAACCGGGTAGTCAAAGTCCCCGATCTGATTCACGTTCAGCGCCAGAGCTACGACAAATTCCTGCAGCGGCTGGTGCCGCCCCCCCAGCGCGAAAACGTGGGATTGCAGGCGATTTTCTCGTCGGTGTTCCCGATTCAGGATTTCAACAAGACCGCCAGCCTCGAGTTCGTGTCGTACCACTTGGAAGATCCCAAGTATGACGTCGCCGAGTGCCGTGCCCGCGGTATGACCTTTGCTTCGCCGATCAAGGTCTTGATCCGTTTGGTGATTTTTGATGTCAGCGAAACTGGCGTCCAGACCATCCGCGACATCAAGGAGCAAGAGGTCTACTTCGGCGAAATCCCGCTGATGACCGAAGCCGGCACCTTTATCATCAACGGCAGCGAACGGGTCATCGTCAGCCAGTTGCACCGCTCGCCGGGTGTGCTGTTTGAACACGACAAGGGCCGCACCCACGCCAGCGGCAAGCGCATTTACTCGGCGCGCATCATCCCCTACCGCGGCTCGTGGTTGGACTTTGAGTTCGACCACAAGGATACCTTGTGGGTCAAGATCGACCGCAAGCGCAAGCTGTTTGTGTCGGTGCTGCTGCGGGCGTTGGGCTACTCCGTCGAGGAAATGCTCAACTATTACTACGATGTCGAGACCCTGCGCCTGCAACCGCAGGGCGACAAGCCCCCGCTGATCATGCGGTCGCTGACCTTTGAGTTGCTCGACGACCAGCGCACCAATGCCGACATCTTGCATCCGGTCACTGGCGAGGTGTTGCTGCAAAAGAACAAGAAGTTTTCGACCCGGGTGATGACCCGGTTGCGCGACGCTGGCGTGACAGAATTGCCCATGGACGAAGAGGGCTTGGAGGGCAAAGTTGTCGCGCAGGACATTATCGACGAGCAGACCGGCGAAGTTCTGTTTGAAGCCAACGCCTCGCTGACCAACGCCGACGCGGTGTTGTTGGTCAAGCACAACATCCTCAGGTTTGAAGTGTTGTTCATCAACCGCTTCAATTCTGGCGCCTATCTGTCTGAAACGATTGCTAAAGACTTGGAAGACGTGGCCAAGCGCAAGCGCACCGCGACCCCCGAACAGGCGATCGAGGACATCTACCACCACCTGCGTCCGGGCGACCCACCGTCGCAAAATCAGGCGCGCAACTACTTCAATGGCCTGTTTTTCAACGAACAGCGCTATGACCTGTCTGACGTCGGCCGCATGAAGGTCGAGTACAAGTTTGCCCAACGCGAGGCGCTGCAAGCCCTCAAAAAACAAGGGCTGGTCCGTCTGGAAACGGTGTCGATGCGCCGCGACCGCACTTTTGACTTGGCGTCGCCCAGTGGTGAGTACAAGAACTGGAAGCTCGAATTCGGCTTGTACAACTTGGGCAGCAAGGTCAAGTCGTACGTGGTCAAGATCGACACCAAGGTGTTCGCCGACCTCAAGCGGGTCTCTCCGCAGCAGGTGGCCGAATTGTTGGCCGGGGTGTTCTCCGTGTCGGACCTGACCCGACCCGAGTCGGTCAAGCAAGCGGAGTGGACGCTAGGCTTTACCGTCCGCGATGCCGCTGGTAAAGACAGCAAAGTGGCTTGGAAGATTGACAATAAGGCTTTTGGCTCGGCCGCTCATGCCCTGCCACAAGAACTGGCCACGGCGCTGAACGCGGCGTGGGGCGAAACGGCTCCCGTCATCGTTGAGTTTGAGAGTCCCGCCGAAGTAGTGGTGCGGCCGCGGGTCAAAGGCGCCGAGATCGCCGTGGATTGCCATGAAATCTTGCGCCAGCGACTGGATTTGCCGGGCGGCGTGTTTCGTTCGGAGATCCGCTTTTCCACCGGTTTGTTGACCGCCGCGGTGTCCAAGCAGCGCAGCGTCATTATCACTCCGGTCACCGGCAACCGGCAGATGCAAATCAAGGTCGACGGCAACGAGCAACTGCGCGAGCGGCTGGGCTTGGCGCCAATTGCGCCATGTTACACGCTGACCAAGTCGGATATCTTGCGTACGATCGGTTACTTGCTCAATCTGAAGAACCAACGCACAGGCTTTTCGATCGACGACATCGACCATTTGGGCAATCGCCGCGTCCGCGCGGTCGGCGAACTGATGGAGAATCAGTGCCGGGTCGGCCTGGTGCGCATGGAGCGGGCGATCAAGGAAAAGATGAGCATTGCTCAGGACATCGAGACTTCGATGCCGCATGAGCTGATCAACGCCAAGCCGATGAGCGCGGTAGTGCGCGAGTATTTTGGCTCGTCGCAATTGTCGCAGTTCATGGACCAGACCAACCCGCTGTCGGAAGTCACTCACAAGCGCCGGCTGTCGGCCTTGGGCCCAGGTGGTCTGACCCGCGACCGCGCAGGCTTTGAAGTCCGCGATGTGCATCCGACCCACTATGGCCGCATTTGTCCGATTGAGACCCCTGAAGGCCCCAACATCGGCCTGATTGCGTCGCTGTCGACCTATGCCCGCGTCAACGAGTATGGGTTTATCGAAACGCCGTACCGTGAGGTGATCGAGGGCGTGCCGCAGGACACCTACGAATACTACTCGGCGCTTGAAGAAGAAGACCGCGTCATTTGTCAGGCCAACGCCAGGCTCGACAGCGTCGGGCGGCTGCAAGGTGAGTTGATCGACGTACGCAAGTCCGGAGAATTCAAGCAAGTGACCCCAGAAGAAGTGGAGTTGATGGATGTCAGCCCCAACCAGCTGGTGTCGGTGGCGGCGTCGCTGATTCCGTTCTTGGAGAACGACGATGCCAACCGCGCGCTAATGGGCTCCAATATGCAGCGCCAAGCCGTGCCGCTGTTGCGCACCACCTCGCCGCTGGTCGGCACCAATCTGGAACGCACCGTCGCGGCGGATTCGGGCGTGACGGTAGTTGCCAAGCACTCTGGCACCGTAGAACGCGTCGACGCTACTCGAATTGTGGTCAAGCGCGATGTCGACGGTGACGATCCCGGGGCCAACACCGACATCTACAAGCTGGTCAAATACACCCGCAGCAATCAAAGCACCTGCGTCAACCAGCGCGCCATCGTTCGGCGCGGCGACCACGTCAAACAAGGCGACGTGATTGCCGACGGTCCGGCGACGGACCGCGGCGAATTGGCGCTCGGGCGCAATGTGGTAGTGGCGTTTATGCCTTGGCACGGCTACAACTACGAAGATTCGATTTTGATTTCGGAAAAGGTCATCAAGGAAGACTTGTTTACCTCGATTCACATCGAAGAATTCGAGTGCATTGCTCGCGACACCAAGCTGGGCAAAGAAGACATTACCCGCGACATTCCCAATGTTTCTGAGGAGTCGCTTAAGGACATAGACGTCAGCGGCATTATCCGTATCGGCGCCGAGGTCAAGACCGGCGATATCCTGATCGGCAAAATCACCCCCAAGGGCGAGACTCAGCTCAGCCCCGAAGAGAAGCTGCTGCGGGCCATTTTTGGCGAAAAAGCCGGCGATGTGCGCGATACGTCGCTGCGGGTGCCGCCCGGCGTGGTCGGCACGGTCATCAATGCCAAGGTGTTTACCCGCAAGTCCGAAACCAAGGACGAGCGGACGTTGGAGATCGAGGAAGACGAAAAGTCCAACTTGCTCAAAGACATGGCCGACGAAGTCCAGATCATGGCTGGCGCCACTTTTGGCAAGGCGCGGCGCATCTTGTTCGGTCACAAGACCGCGACCAAGGTGGCTGACGATCAAGGCGACGTGGTGTTCGCCAAGGGCGTCGAACTCAACGACGAGTCGTTGCCGCTGCTGCCGGATCATTTGTACGATGACGGCGACCGTTTCAAAGTACCGGCGGCGTGGGCCGATCTGCGGGTCGTTGACAAAGATGTCCAGGCCCAACTGAATGCCATTGTTGCCCATTTGGAGACTGCGGCCAACGAGACGCGGTTTTACTTTGAGGAAAAAATCAAGCGTTTCGTGCGCGGCGACGAGTTGCCTCCGGGCGTCATCAAGATGGTCAAAGTCTACGTCGCCATCAAGCGCAAGCTGCAAGTCGGCGACAAGATGGCGGGTCGTCACGGCAATAAAGGCGTGGTGTCGCGGATTTTGGCCGAAGAAGACATGCCGTTCTTGCCGGACGGTCGGCCGGTGGACGTGGTACTCAACCCACTCGGCGTCCCCAGCCGCATGAACGTCGGCCAGATTTTGGAAACGCACTTGGGCTGGGCGGCGCGCCTGCTGGGCCTCAAGCTGCGCGACGACGTTGAAAGTGGCAAGAACACCCGCGAAGTGCGCGCATCGATTAAGTTCGTCTTTGGCGACCCGGAGATTTCGGACACCATCGACCAACTCGATGACAACGATCTGTTGCGCTTTGTCGAAGACAACGAGGAAGGCATTCGCGTGGCCTCGCCGGTGTTCGACGGTGCCACCGAAGACAATATCCGCGATTTGCTCACCCGCGCGGGGGCCTCGCACGGCTTTCAGACCGACTTGTTCGACGGCAAGTCCGGCGAACGCTTCGACCAGAAAGTCACAGTCGGCGTCATGTATGTACTGAAATTGCATCACTTGGTCGACGACAAGATCCACGCGCGCTCGATTGGGCCGTACTCGCTGGTGACGCAGCAACCGCTGGGCGGCAAGGCCCAGTTCGGTGGCCAACGCCTAGGCGAAATGGAAGTGTGGGCGATGCAAGCCTACGGCGCCGCCTATGCGCTGCAGGAGTTCTTGACCGTCAAGAGCGACGACGTCATCGGCCGGACCCGCATGTACGAGTCCATTGTCCGCGGCGAGGGTCGTCTGGAACCGGGTCTGCCGGAGTCATTCAACGTGTTGGTCAAAGAACTCAAAGCCTTGGGCCTCGATATGGAGCTTTTGGACAAGGAGGGGTCGGCGATTCCGTAGGTTGCGGCCTGCAGTTCGCTCTGCTCCGCTCACCCCTACCCTCCAGATACCCGTTCGAAATCACCACAGCGCTGACCCCAAAAGCCGCGCTGCCCCAAAACAGGAAGGTCAATCATGCGCGAAATGCTGCACTTCTTCGAAATGCCCAAGAACCCGCTCAACATCAAGGCGGTCAAAATCTGCCTGGCCAGCCCGCGGCGCATCGCCCAGGAGTGGTCGTTTGGCGAAGTCAAGAAGCCGGAGACCATCAATTACCGCACGTTCAAGCCCGAACGCGACGGTTTGTTTTGCGCCAAGATCTTTGGACCGGTAAAGGACTACGAGTGCAACTGCGGAAAATACAAGCGCATGAAGCACCGCGGCGTCGTCTGCGAAAAATGCGGCGTCGAAGTCATTCAGAGCAAAGTGCGCCGCGAACGCTTGGCGCACATCAACTTGGCGACGCCGGTCGCGCACATCTGGTTTCTCAAGAGCCTGCCGTCGCGCATCGGCAACTTGTTGGGCATGACCCTCAAGGACTTGGAGCACGTGCTGTATTGCGCCAAGTACGTGTGCCTGGGTGCGCTCAAGTTCACCGCCGCCAAGCCGGCGCGTAATGTCATCTATTTTCCGCGCGAGCGCCGCGCCGATTTGATGAATGATTTGGAGCAGGTGGCCGACGGCGGTGAAGTCACCAAGCTGGTCGGTCGCTATTCCAAGGACATCGAACGCGGCACGCTGGTCAACGAAGAAGACTACTATGACGTGCAAAACGGTATGGTGATTGAGAAATCGCATATGTCGCAAGCGTGGCTGCCCGAAGTGGGTCCAATCGTGGTCGGCCGGATCTTGTCGCAAGAAGAGTACGACCTCGTGCTCGACACCCACGGCGAATTGGCGCTCGATTGCGCACCCGCGAGCGATTACTTCAAGTTGGAGATGGGCGGCGAGGCCGTGCTCGAGCTGCTCAACTACATGGATCCGGGTCGGATTCAGACGGAGAAGCCGCGGTGGCCGGGCGATGGCGTCGGCGTCGAAACATTGGACGACATGGCGCGGCGACTGCGCGCTGAAGTGCAAGTGTGGGAAGAGAAAGGCGAACAGTCGACCAAAGTGTTGTCGGGCGAAGCCAAGATCAAAAAGCTGGGCAAACGCCTCAAGATTGTTGAAGCCCTGCGCGCGTCGGGCAACAAGCCGCAGTGGATGGTGCTGACCACCATTCCGGTGCTGCCGCCAGACTTGCGGCCGCTGGTGCCGTTGGACGGCGGGCGCTTTGCCACTTCGGACCTCAATGACCTGTACCGTCGGGTGATCAACCGCAATAACCGGCTCAAGCGCCTGTTGGAGCTGGCGGCGCCAGAAATCATCGTCCGCAACGAAAAACGCATGTTGCAAGAGGCGGTCGACGCCCTGTTCGACAATGGTCGGCGCGGTAAGCTCATCACCGGACCCAACAAGCGGCCGCTCAAGTCGCTGTCGGACATGCTCAAGGGCAAGCAAGGGCGGTTTCGCCAGAACTTGCTCGGCAAGCGCGTCGACTACTCCGGTCGTTCGGTCATCGTCGTCGGTCCAGATTTGCGCTTGCATCAGTGCGGCTTGCCCAAGAAGATGGCGCTTGAACTGTTTAAGCCGTTTGTATACGCCAAGTTGGAAGAGCTGGGCTACGTCACCACCATCAAAAGCGCCAAAAAGCTGGTGGAGAAAGAACAGGCGGTAGTATGGGACATCCTTGAGGATGTCATCAAAGAACACCCGGTGCTGCTCAACCGCGCGCCGACCTTGCACCGCTTGGGCATGCAGGCGTTTGAGCCGGTGTTGATTGAAGGCAAGGCGATTCAGTTGCATCCGCTGGTGTGTACTGCGTTCAACGCCGACTTTGACGGCGACCAGATGGCCGTGCACATCCCGCTGTCGCTCGAGGCCCAGATCGAAGCGCGGGTGCTGATGATGTCGACCAACAACATCTTGTCGCCGGCCTATGGCAAGCCGATCATCAATCCTTCTCAGGACATCGTGCTCGGTTTGTACTACATGACCCGCGAGATTCCGTTTGCCAAGGGCGAGGGCCGCAAATTCTCGGGTCCGGGCGAAGTGCGCGCCGCCTATGATTCCGACGAACTGGCTTTGCATGCCCGCATCCAAGTGCGCATCGACGAGTTTGCGGAAGGCAAAGATCCCGAAGACCACGAGATGCCGGTGCGTCGGACCATGTTCACCACCACCGCCGGCCGGGTGTTGCTGTCGGAGGCAGTGCCGCGCGGTACGCCGTTTACCCTGTTCAATCGCGAACTGGGCAAGAAGGAAATCGGCGCGCTGATTGATGAAGTCTACCGCAAGTTTGGCAGCAAAAAGACGGTGTTGCTGGCCGATGCCCTGCGGTCGGCTGGCTACGCCAATTCTACCAAAGCCGGGATCTCGGTGTGTCTGGATGACATGACGATTCCAGCCGCCAAGAAGGAAATTATTGAAAAGACCCAAAACGACGTCAAAGACATCACCAATCGCTATCTGGAAGGCGTGATTACCGACGGCGAGCGCTACCACCAGGTGGTCGATAAGTGGTCGGAAGCCTCAGAAAAGATTACCAAAGCCATGATGGACGGCATCAGCAAGGTCAAGGTCATCGACCCCAAGACCGGCCAGCAAGCCTTGGAGCCCGAACTGGACAAGGACGGCAAGGCGGTTAATGGTGCCGATGGCAAGCCCAAGATGCGTTTGCGCGAGACCAAGAGCCTGAACTCGGTGTTTATGATGGCGGATTCGGGTGCGCGCGGCTCAACCCAGCAGATGCGTCAGTTGGCAGGTATGCGTGGATTGATGGCCAAGCCGTCGGGCGAAATCATCGAAACGCCGATTATTGCCAATTTCCGCGAAGGCCTGTCGGTGTTGCAGTACTTCATTTCCACCCACGGTGCCCGCAAAGGCTTGGCCGACACCGCGCTCAAGACCGCCAACTCCGGGTATTTGACTCGGCGCTTGGTCGACGTCGCCAACGACGCGGTGATTACCGAGACCGACTGCGGCACGCTGGACGGCATCGACCGCGAACCCTTGGAAGAAGGCGGCGAAATCATTCAGCCGTTGGGCGAGCGCATCTTGGGTCGGGTGGCTTTAGAGCCGGTCGAAGATGGCAAGGGCGAGATATTGGTCGATGCGGACCAAGTGATTGACGAAGCGGCGGTGACGCTGATTGAAGCGGCCCACATCCGCAAAGTCAAGATTCGCTCGGTGCTGACTTGTCGCAGTCAAACCGGTGTGTGCATCCTGTGTTACGGTCGTGACTTGGCGCGCGGCAAGATGGTCAACATCGGCGAGGCGACCGGCGTCATCGCGGCGCAGTCGATCGGTGAACCGGGCACCCAGTTGACCATGCGCACCTTTCACGTCGGCGGCGCGGCTTCTACGGCGCGCGATTTGCCCCAGCATCGGGCTACAGTCGACGGGGTGGTCAAGTACCGCGATCTGCCGACCGTCGATCCGGGCGATGCCTCGGGCTTGGTGGCAGTGGCCCGTGGTCACTTGTTGCTGACGTTGCCGGGCGTGCCCGACGACCGCTGCCCGTCGTTTGCGATTCAAGCGGGCGCGCGGGTCAAAGTGCGCGATGGGGCTGCGGTGCGCAAGAATGACATCTTGGCCGAATGGAACGCCAACTTTACCCCCGTGCTGAGCCGGGTGGCGGGCACGGTCAAGCTGCGCGACATTGAGGAAGGGATCACGGTTAAAGAACAAAGCGATGAAATTACGGGCGTAGCCCAAAAGTTCATCATCGACACCAAGGACCAGTCGATGCGGCCGCGGGTGGGCATTTTGGACAAGGGTGGCGAAACGTTGGTGGAAATCAGCGTGCCGGTGGGCTCCAATCTGGTGGTCCAGGACGGGCAGGTGGTCAAGGCCGGTGACATTATGGCCCGTATTGCCCGCGACACCGCCAAGAACAAGGACATCATCGGCGGCTTGCCGCGGGTGGCCGAGCTGTTCGAAGCGCGCAAGCCCAAGGATCACGCGGTGATGGCCGAAGTGGATGGCATTGTCGAATTCGGCAAGGTGGTCAAGGGCAAGCAGCAGATTTTCGTCAATCCCGAGGTCGGCCAAAAGCGCGAATACGTGATGCCCAAAGGCAAGCACGCGACCGTAGCCGACGGCGATCGGGTGCGCGCTGGCGATCCGCTCATGGACGGCCCGCTCAATCCCCATGACATTCTGCATGTGCTGGGTGTTGAGGCGTTGGCGGACTACTTGGTCAATGAAATCCAAGAAGTGTATCGCTTGCAGGGTGTGCGCATCAACGACAAGCACATTGAAGTCGTGGTGCGGCAGATGCTGCGTTGGGTCCGGGTGACCAAAACCGGAAGCACGCAGTTCATGGTCGATCAGCAAGTGCTCAAGCACAAGTTTGACGAGGAGAATCATCGCGTTATGGCTGACGGCGGCAAGCCAGCTTCGGGTGAGCCGCTGCTGCTTGGCATTACCAAGGCGTCGCTGTCGACGGAGAGCTTTATTTCGGCGTCGTCGTTCCAAGAGACGACCAAAGTGCTGACCGAGGCCAGCCTGACCGGCAAGCGCGATTACCTGCATGGTCTGAAGGAAAACGTGATCATGGGCCGGTTGATTCCAGCGGGCACGGGCCTGACGGCGTACTCGTCGATGGAAATCGAAGTGGGCAATCCGGAGTCGCGTGGCTTGGACAGCATCGGCTACGCCTAGACAGCCGAGCAAATGGGATTTGCTCGGCGTCTCCTTGCTTGTTGCGCGGGTCGCGAGCGATCGCCAAGGGCGTCTCGCCGCTCCGTTTTTGTTCGGGAGTGTACTGCGGGTCTGCGGTAGTTGGTCCGGTTTCTGAGAGCCGAGCAAATGGGATTTGCTCGGCGTCTCCTTGCTTGTTGCGCGGGTCGCGAGCGTGCGGCACTCATTCAATTGCCTGCGGCTTGGCGTCACGCCTCTCCGGTTTTGTTGGGGAATTTCTTGCAGGATCGGCGATAATTGGCTAGGTCTCTAGGCGGTCCGTGGTTCAATAGCAGATTTGAAGCGTAGAGTTGTCGCTCCGGCAACCGCGGTTGCGCGCCCACTGAGAGCCTACCCATGCACGACCGCGACCTTCTGCCGCTGCTGCTGATCACGTTGATCGCCGCTCCGGTCCTCGGCCGACTGGCGGCTTGGCGGCTGGGGCGGTGGGTCGATGCCGTTCCCGGCCAAGCCCGCAAGCATATGCCATCGCTGCCGTTGACTAGCCACAACGCGGACGGTTCGGCCAATCCGACCACTGCGGCGCGCCGCTTCGATTCCGCGGTTCGCAGCGCCCAGGCCCGCGCCGTGCCGCTGGTCCTCGCTCGCGCCCAAAATGGTCAAGTTTGCGGGCTGCAAGCGCACGAACTAGCTACCCAATTGGCCGTCCCCGTCGAAGTCACCACCGCGCTGCTGGCAGACTGGCGCTCGCGCCTGCCATGCCGGTTGCGCGTGACCCGCAACGGCTTGTTGCTGCATGATTTTTCCGTTCAGGCGCTGCAAAGCGCGGTGCGTCAGGCCTGGCACGCGTGGCCACAGCGACTGTTGCTCTTCGTGATCGCGATGTTGGCCAATCTGGGCGCGTTGTGGTGGGTCGTGGTTGGCCTGCTGGTCGGCATCCAAGCCCTGCGCGAGGTGTCGCAGGCAGAGGGCACCCAAAACCAACTCGGCGTGGCCCTTATGGGCATCGTCGAGTTTGCCGGCGTGTACTTGGCTGCTCAGGTCGGGGCGTGGCTGGTGGCACTGACGGTGCACACCGGTGGGCCCAAGCTGGCTCCGCAACCGCCGCTGGATAGCCTAGTCCCGGCAGAGGGTCCGGCCGGCGACAAGCAACGCAGGCGGCAAGACCGAATGGCGAAAAAGCAGCAATCGTCTGAAGAGTCAGATGGTTCTAGCTCGATGAGTTCCTGGATGCCCACCTCATTCGACGTCGACGGCGAAGGCTGCCTGGTCGTCCTGCTAATCATCGCGGTCGCGATCTTGATCGCGCTTGTGGCCGGCAGCTTGGCGGTGGTCGGCATTTGGCTGTTTGGTTTGTGGCGCGCGGTCAAACGCTTGGGCGAGCCCGACCGCGACATGGCGCCGCTGTACTGGTTGCAACGCGGCGAACGGGCGAGTAAGTGGGAGCGCTGGCTGCCGACCAACGACCTAGCCCTGCGGCTGGTGCGAGCGCTGCGGCGCCTGCTGCTCGGCCGACCTGGCGACGATCACTTGGCGCCGCGGCTCATGGCCCGAGCCAAACGGCAACATGGACGCCTGTCGGCCCTAGAAATCGCCATGGATGCCGGTCTGGACTTGCCCGAGGCGATCGATGTCGGCGCCCGCTTGCTGGCGCTGCACGGCGGTGACATGGCGGTGACTACGGCTGGCGATATCGACTTTGCGCTGCCGATCGAGGCGTGGCAGCATGCCGCAGACCTGCCCGCGGAGTGCGCTTTGGAGTACCTGGGGCGGGCCGACCAACGCTTGCGGCAACCCAAAGCCCTGGCTGTCAACGTGCCGGGACTGGCGCTGGATCACCTGGGTGGCGCCATGCGCTTGGCCGGCGGGCCATGGATGACGTTGGTGGTGCTGGCCGCCGCTATCGCCACCGAGTCCCCAGACTTGCCGGTTCGCGGTCTCGACGCCAGCCTAAGTGCGCTGTTTTGTCTGTTGGCCCCCGGGACCTTGGTGCTGGCGGCGGTGACGGACCGGGCGGTGCGTCAGGGCGCGTTGGTCGGAATTCTTCGGGATATTCGGCACTTTACCATTCATTCTCTGCGCCGCCAGCTCGATCAAGCCGGCAATCACATCAACGCGGCCGAACTGGCGGGGACGGCAGCGTTTTCGCTGAGCAAGCTCAAAACTAGCTGGAGCGCCAAGGACTTGCAGCGCGAGATCGAGGCGATGCTGCTTGATTTGGGCCTGGAACCTGATGACCACGGCGGCGGAGTCAAGTGGAGCGTGGTCGGGCTGCGGCAGCGGCTGGCGGCACTGGCGGCGTTGCGCGCGGGTGAAGTGAGCACGGCGGCGACTACTGACGACGAGGTCGTGTTCGACACTGGCGAGGGCAGTCTGGCGCTCGCCGGCGGGCGTTGAGCCCAGATCCATTAGGGGACTGGTTCCGTTTGCTTGCTTTGTTGGTCGCTAAGCTCGCGTCCTGAAAGGCCGACTCGCCGCTCCTGTGTTGCCCGGATCGATCGAGTTATTTGAGGACAGTTCCTAATCCAAGCAGCCCAACTCACTTGAGTCGCGGACCACCGACAAATTAGCCACGGAATCCAGCCAGACTGTCACCAAGTCAAGGCCACTGGTGTCCCGCGATCCCCCGCTTTGGGCGCATCTGGGCGTCACTGCGTCACTTTTCTGTCAGGGACGTACGAGAGTACGCCCCTGACAGAAAAGCTCCTTGCTCCTTGTCGAGCGACAGGGCACTGGCATCCCAAATCGGGGGCCGCGGGGAATTTCGGTGGTGAATTTGGGTGTCCGCGTCATTCGCCCAAATCGATCTTCTCCATGGTCTCCGCGTCGCTGAGCACTGGAGCGGGCATCGTCTCTAACACCGTGCGCAATAAGTGGAAAACCGGCGCGACCCACGGTTGCACACCGGCACCGAGTTCACGCATGTAGAACTGGGTCAACTCGGCGACGGTGGGATCGTCACTGGCAAACCGATTCTCGCCGCTCGCCTTCCAAATGACTTTGGCGTCGGCGCAGCGCACCAACTGTGCCTGCACCGCTACTTGGGCCCCGTCGCCGACCGCTGTCTGCGCGCCGACCACCACGATCGCGCCTTGGATCGGCCGATCCGCCGTGCCTAGTCCGCAAGCCATGGCCAAGGCCGTCTGGGTTGAGGCGGCGACTACCGCACCCCTCACCAAGAAATCGCGGTGTTGATTGGCATAGCGGCGGGCGACGTTGGCCCACAACTGCTGCACCGCTTGGGTGGCACCGGCCGTCACGCCGTGGGTGCTGACCGTTACCGCTACCGCCAAGCGCTTGGTCTGGGCCTGATCGCTCGCCGCGTAGTTGTCCACGGTCCAAGTTTGTCCAAGCGTACCGCCACAGCCTTGGGCGCCAACAGCGATCGCCGCCAGTAGCAGCGCTGCCCCTGTCTGCCTGGCCATTGCCGCCGCTGAGTTCAGCCCGGCCTGCCGCACAAACTGAACTATGACCCTAGTCAACGGGCCAAGCCCGAGACGGGTACTACTTGCGCCCCACATGCGCCGCATCGACGACCAGCGCTGACCGCCGTCCAAGCCGACCAGAAGTGGCACCACTTCGCTTTGCATTCGACTTCACTCCAGTTTGCCCCAACCACCGCGCCGAGCGCAATGGTGTCGGCCCCAAAAGTTCGGGTTCAACACTATAATTACATTGGATAAACTTCGGAGGATGATCCGCTTTGTCCAAATTCGCGGGCCAAATTCGCGGGCCAAATTCGCGGGCCAAATTCGCGGGACCAAATGCACCCGAACGCCTTGGCCGCGAATCGCTAGCCACTGCGGCTACTTGAGCACAACACCTTCGAGTGATTTGGCTTTTTGACGCAACAAATCCAATAGTTTCGGCCAACCGCCCTCTTTGAGGATGGGGGCAATCTGCTCGTTGCGCACCCCGGTCAACATCGACTCGCCAAGCACCTCGACATCGACCAACTTCCAATCGGCACCTAGCAGAATCAACTGATACTTAAGCTTGTACTCCTGCTTCTTAAGCGCGTGCAGTACCACCAGCGTCGACTTGACCAGCGCCCGATTGCCAGTCACTACCGGCGGATCGTAGACGGCAGTCTGGATGTTCTGGAAATTCTTTTGCATTTTGGGAAAGGCCACTTTGGCGAACACCGTGTGAAACAGCGTAATGAACTCAGCGCGCTGCCTGTCATCGCCGCGCAGCCAATTGTCGCCCAGCATAAAGGCACCCTGCGCTGAGCCGTCCATGAAGGTTAAGCCCATGACATGCTTTCCGTATCTCACCGCGCCGATCAGGGTGGTAATGGTCTTTACCGCCGGATGGTTCCCATCGGGATCCGCCGCTGCCGCAGGTGGCGTGGGCACCACTGGGCCCGGCTTGGACAACGCCGCCGCTGAGCTCGGCGGTAGAACCGCTAAGGTGGCGAAAAGGGTGAATACAGCAGCAACGGCAGCTGGCGAGCGAACGATCGACATCAGAACCTCAATGGTGCGCAACAACGCGGGGAGAACCTCAAAATCCCATTTTGAGGCCGCAAAATGGTGGGCTCAACGCACCCTGCGCGTCAATGCGTCTGCCACCGTGACAGCAACGCCAAGCGGGGCGTGCCGATTCGCGGTGCCGATGGCAAAACCAACTGCATTTCGCCAGCATTACCGATTTCAAGTCGGATCGGGTCGCGGTTGCATACCGCCAAAGTCCTGCTGCCGCAGCGCCTCAAACAACACCGCGGTCGCCACATTGGCCAAATTGAGACTGCGAATGCGGCCGTTAGTCGGCACATACAGCAAGCGGTCGGCAAAGCGCCGAACAATCGCCTCCGGCAAGCCTTTGGTTTCACACCCAAAAATCAGCACGTCGTCGGGCCCATAGGCCACGCTGTCGTAGCGCACCGAGGCGTGGGCCGAAAATAGGTGCAACGGACTCGCCGGCAGGGTCGCGATCAAGGCGTCCAGATCGACGTGCAGTCGCAGATCCACGTTCTTCCAATAGTCGAGACCGGCGCGCCGCACGTATTTTTCGTCTAGTGAAAAACCGAGTTGGCCCACCAAATGCAAAGTGGTCGCGGTGCCGACGCAGACCCGGCCGATGCTGCCGGTGTTGCCCGGGATTTCCGGCTGAACAAGGGCGATGTGCACACTGACTCCAAAAAAAGCTCAAAAATAAAACAGCAGGCCGACGCCCCCCGACCAGTTGCCTTGCAACGCCAACCACAAATCGTCGTCGCCCATCGTTTGGGTGATCGCTTGCGTCGACAACTCTGGGGTAGCGCCCCAGCCAAACCCCAGACCCAGTTGGCCACTGATACTGGCGTGATCATTAAGAAAAAACTCGGCCACCATCGGAACTTCGACTCCCCAGCGCGCGGCCAGCGAATCGGGGGTCGCCGCCGTCGGCACCGTGGTCTTGACCCCGGCCTTGGTGGCGACGTAAGTCGGGGTCTCCACCCGATTGGACAGTTGCAGCCAAGGGCGCAGACCCACGGCCAAACTGGCGCGCGGGGCATCGGCAATTCGCAGCAATGCGCCCAATGCAAAGCGCCGCACCGACAGTTCTTGTCGCCAATCGCAGGTCAGCTTCGCCTCCGACTGGCTAGCGGCGGGCAGGGCGGCGAACTGAGTACTGCACATGGTAATTCGCTCTGGGGTCGCCCCTTGCCCCAACGCCGAGCTTGGGGTCGTGCCAGTGCCGACCTGCACCGTCGGCAAAATGCGATCGAAGGCCGTCCAGCCAAACAGGAATTCGAAGGCCAGATTGGTACGCCAATAGCGAACTGCGGCCAAAGGCATGCCCGAAACCGCAGCCATAGCGCCAAAACCGGCCTTGCCAGTCATGTCGCGAGCATGGGCATAACCTGCTGGTATCATAGCCGCAATTCCGAGGGCGAGCGCTACCGCCACCTTTGTCCTCGCCACTACGACACCTTGGGCGTTGCGTGCTACCATCGCTGCTATGGTGCCGTGGCGCAGGCGTGCGCACAAGCAGTTGACCGCGATGGGCCGCAGCTACGCCGCGCAGGCTTGGCTGCTGCTGTGGCTGGCGCTGACTTGGCTGTTTATGGTGGTGCTGCCAACCGTGCACTTGTGGCCAGCCCACGGTCTAGCGCGGCCGGTGGTGCAGGCGTTGCTCCTCGCCGGGCCCGTTGGCGCCCTGTTGAGTGTCCCCAGTGGCCAACCGTGGCACACCTTGCTGGCGGGTCTAGTCGGTTGCGCGCTGCCTGTCGTCGCCTGCCCACCGCTGTGGCAAGGGCCGGCGTCGCGACCGCTGGCGGGCGTCGTGGTGGCGCTGACGCTGGCCGCCGCCATCGACGCCGCTAGCGTCCAGAACTCGCCGCCGGGCCTCTTGCGCAACATGCTGCGCTGGCCCCAGTTCAACCGTGATCGTTGGCTGGTTGTGCTCGCCGGGCTGTGGCTCGCTGTGGCTTGGTTTGCCGTCAGTACCGACCCGGGTCTGGCGGCGGTGGAATGGCAACGCACGGCTCGACTGGTCACCGCGTTGGTCGCGTGGTCGGCAGTAGCAGGTGTTAGTCAGCGTCGGCACAGCACCGCGGAAAGCGGCGATAGTTTGTCGGCGTTGGCGATGCGGCGCACAGCTTGGCTGACCTTGCTCGGCGGTCTGCTGTGGCTGTGGTGGATCGGCGGTAGCTGAGGGCAGTCCAAAATCACGGCGATTTCGTCCCTGAGCCCATTGTCGGCGCGATGGGTCGCAGCCTGCCGGCTTTGCAAGCCGACTCGTCGCTCCATTTGTAGCCTTGATCGATTCGGTCATTGCTGCCCGCCCTCGAAACCATGTCGGCCCTGCCGGCTCGGCTTGGACCTTCATTTGCGGCTCTGGTCGCAATTTGCCCTTGCCAAGTCGACCGCCCATGCCCAAAATGCTGCCGCGCCAAACTAGCGCCCCTTTAGGTTGATCGCCCGCCGTGACGTTGCCCCGCCAAGGACCACTGCCGCCTCTGTTGCAGCGCTACGTGTTTTCGTGGGAAACGATGCACACGATTATCGGCGGCCGTTCTGCCATCGATTTGTCGCATTTGCGCATGGCAGGTGCCGGGGTTGACGAGGCCTACGGCTTTTTGGCGCGCTATGGCTACGACCTGCACGAGCCCGCTCATGCCCGCGATGTAGAGGAAATCCGCGTCGAAGCTTTGGGCTTTATCCGCGGCGTCTTGTTGCCCGGTCTGGATGGCTTGGAACTGCCAGCGTTTTTCGACACCATGCCGATCTTGCACTTGCTGTGCCTAGCGGCCGGCGATGGCAGGCCGACCGCCGTGGCCAACAGCAGGGAGGCCCGCGAGTTTGAGCTCAAAATGGCCTGGGCCTGCGCGATCTTGCGGGTCATGCATACCACGGCCCACGCCGGCAACTACTTTCAGACCAACTACTACCGTGAAATCCGCGCGCGGATTCTCGATCGCTTTATCGCGCAAGTCCGCACCCAGCCTAATGGTTCGCAGATCTTGCACGCCAAAAGCTTTGAAGTGCCACTGGTGCGCTTTGAAGTCAAAGAAGCCAAGCCGCTGCGATCGATGGTCATTAAGCTCTTGCAAAAACAAGAAAATGTCGCTTACGACATGTTTGACCACATCGGCGTGCGCATTATCGTGCAGACGCCGGTGGATGCCTTGTTCGCGGTACGGGCGCTGCGCGAAGAACACACGATCATGTATCCCAATATCAAGCCCACGCGGTCACGCAATACTTTGCTGGACTTGGAAGCCTACGACGCCCATGTCCGCGAATGCCTGTTGCGCTATACCTCTGGGCACTGCGACGAACTGGAATGCGTGCGCGCGATCCACGATTTTGTGCAAAAACCCGATGAAAACGCCGACCAAACCGACTGGAATCCGTACTCTAGCGACAAGTACCGGTCGATTCAGTTTACCTGTCGTCAGATGATTCGCTTTGAAAATCCGTTGTTTGCGCGCCTTACCCAAGCGCAAGTGGTGGCGCGCGAGCACCTGCAAGGCGCCGCTTTGCAAGAAATGCTCGAAGTCTTGTCGACGCTAGGGGTGGCACCCCAAATCGAGTTTTTCTTTCCGTACGAAGTGCAAGTCATGGATATCGCGTCGTATCAGGCGGCCACAGAGGGGCGTGCCAGCTACGCAGATTACCGAGGGCGCCAAGTGGCCAGCGTGCGCCAGCGCGTGATGCCACGGGTCCTTCATCTGGTGGGCCGCACCGAAGGGCCGTCGACCAATCGTCATGCGGCAACGGGCACGCGTGCGGGCCCGACTGGCCCAAACAAGCGACCTTATGCTGCGACCGGACTGCTACCGATGACGACTCTGGAAGAAATGCAGGCCTTGATCGCTTCGCGCGAGCTGTCGTAGCGGCGGTGGTGGCGTCAGCCGATGAGGTGGTGCGCGCCATTGGCCGTGGCCAACTGCCGGATGCGGCGGCCGATTGCGGGCCGGACTCACTGGCCGTCGTGGCGCTGGTGGCCTCTGGCGAGTTTGCCGACCCTGAGGCACGCTCGGCAGAGTTGGTCGACTATGGACTGGCGGTGGCAACGATGGAGGCGCTCGTCGAGCGGCCGCCGACCGCCCGCGATGTGCTTTTTCTGCTGGAACATCCACCTGTTGTGACGCTTGGCCGTCGCGGTGGCCTGGCCAATCTGTTGGCCACCCAGTTCGTCGGCGCCGACGGACAGCCGGTCCAGATCGCTGTGCATCAAGTGGCCCGCGGCGGCGACGTGACGATGCACGCCCCCGGTCAGTTGGTGGCCTATCCGGTGGTGCAGTTGGCGCAGTTGGCGCCGCCAATCGGTCGCGGTTCAATGGGCGATCTGCCGGCTTATGTGCGCGCGTTAGAAGAAGAGATCATCGCCTGTTGCCTGCACTTTGGGGTGCACGCCCGCCAGCGCTCGGGCTTTACCGGCGTGTGGGTGGCTGACCACCTCAAGATTGCTAGTATCGGCGTAGGTGTGCGTCGCGGCTGGAGTTTTCACGGCCTCGCGCTCAATGTTGACCCCAATTTGGCTCTGTTTGGCTTAATGCGGCCGTGCGGCCTAGCCGGAGTGCGGCTGACCTCTATAGCTGAGCAATTGCATGAGCGTGGGATCCAAGTGCCGATCGTCGCCGAGGTCGCCTTGGATTTGGCGGCCCGCCTCACTGCGCGGTTGCGGCGGCTGCCAGCGCCTTTAGGAACTGTCCCAGAATAAGTCATTCTTGGACTGGTTCCGTTTGCTTGCTTTGTTAGTCGCTAAGCTCGCGTCCCCAAAGGCCGACTCGCCGCTCCTGTGTTGCCCAGATCGATCGAGTTATTTCAGGACAGTTCCTTAGGAAACTGAGCGCGGCGAGTCGTTGACCCGATCTTCAATAATCGCAATCGGGCGCTTCTTGACTTGCTGGTAGATGCGGCCCAAATACTCGCCGATCACCCCCAAAAACAGCGCGTTCAGGCTCAGCGACAACAAGATCAACACCGTCAGGGTGGCAAAGCCGGCCGGCCAAGTTTGGCCAAAGAGCAACCGCGCCGCCGTGTAGGTCACTAGGCCGATGAAGGTGAGCACCGACACCACTAGCCCTGTGTAGGTCGCCAACCGCAGCGGGACCACGCTGTGGTTGAGAATGCCGTCGACGGCCAGAGCGACGAGTTTGCCGAAATTAAACTTACTTTCACCCCGAAGCCGCTCGGCCCGGTCGTAGGCGATGCCAATTTGAGCAAACCCCATCGCCGCAATCGCGCCACGCAAATAGGGGTGAAAATCCTCCATCTTGCCCAGTTCTTGCAGCACGACGCGGTCAACCAGCCGAAAATCGCCCGCATCTAATGGCAAGCGCGTGTCGCTGAGGCGATCGATCAGCCGATAGAAGACCTTGCGGGCAAAGGTGATGAAAAATCCCTCTTTGCGGCCCTTGCGTACCCCGTACACCACCTTGTAGCCGGCTTGCCAGTGCTGGACAAACTGCACGATCAACGCCGGCGGATCCTGCAAGTCGCAGTCGATTTGGATGGCGGCGTCGCCGCGGGCGTGCAGATAGCCGGTCAAAATCGAGCGCTGAAAGCCAAAGTTGCGCGAAAACCGCAACACCCGGACCCGTGGATCGCGCTCGCCAATGGCGCGCAACTGGGCAAACGTGTTGTCTTCACTGTGGTTGTCGGTAAACAGCAGTTCCACATCGAATTGGTGCTCCAACTCGGTCAGGACCGGCGCTAGCGCCTGAAAAAGCGGTTCAATATTAAGCCCTTCATTGTAGACGGGCACCAGAATTGTCAGCAGTTGTCGGCTCATGGTTTGTGCCCCACTGCCATGTACTGCGCGCCCAGAGGCAAACCGGCCAAATGGCGCTCCGTCGGCTGTAAGCGCGCCAATCTTTGGGGAAAGAATGCAAGATAGTCGCAGCCTTGGCTGTGTAGGCCGGCTGTGCGCAACCGCGCTTGCGTTTCGCGCGGCCACAGTAACACGGCGTCGTCGTCGAACGCGCAATGCGCCACGACCCAGCGCGTCAGTGGATTGAGCGGATTGTGCTCAAAAACCAAGAGCTTGCCGCCCGGCTTCAGTCGGTTGGCCAACTCACCCAGCACCATGTCGCGATCGGCCGGCACCACATGGTGCAACACGTTGGAAATTATAATCAAATCATAGCAGTCTGCCAGCTGTGTCGGCTCGGAACTCCAAGTTGCCGCGCTGCGCAAGGGCTCGCCAATGCTGTGCAAGCACGGCGCCGAGACATCAAAGCCGGTCAGTTGCACGCGGGGCACCAATTCGAGCAATGCCGCCGCCAGCAGCCCCACTCCGCAGCCATAATCGAGCACCTTGCCGGCGAAATCGGCGCCGAGTTGGGTGACCGCCGCCAATGCCTTGGCGCGGGCGTAGTAGTGTGCCGAGCCGACGGCGCCGTCGAGCACGCTGCGGTAATCGCCGGCAAAGCGGTCAAACTCGGCCATTGGCCCCCCGCATATGCGCAGCCATCTGTTCAATCGCCGCGTCCAAACTCGTGGTGGCCCGCCAGCCCGTCGCCGCTAGAAACCGCCGCGGATCGCCAATGAGGACCGCCGGTTCGTCGCTGCGCTGCGGCTCGGCGCCCCACTGCAGCAGATCGGGCGAGGCGCCGAGCAATTGCGCCATGCGCTCACCTACTTGGCGCACGCTGTGCCCGCGGCCGCTACAGACGTGGTACAGAGAGCCGGCTGGCAAGGCCGCGTCGGCGCCGCGCAAGATTGCGGCTACCACATCGTCGATCCACGTAAAATCGCGGATTTGCTCACCTGAAGTCAACGGTACCGGCTGACCGCGGAGCAGATGCCGACACAAATGCGGCAGCAAGCGCGCCGGAGCCTCGCCGATTCCGAAGGTGCCAAACAACCGCAGCACCACGAACGGCAGACCCAGAGCCGCCGCCACCCCGCCGCCAAAAGTAGTCGCCGCCGCCTTGGCCCCACCGTAGGCCGAAATCGGCGCCAACGGAGTATCTTCATTGCACGGCAAGGCGCCTGGATCGCCCAACTCGGCGACGCTGCCGATGTGCACCAACCGCGTGAGCGGCCAGTCTTGCGCCGCCTGCAGCAGCGCCGCCAGCGTGCCGACGTTGCCTTGGGCCAGCGCCACTGGATCGCGCTCCGATGGCCGGACGCCGGACGCCGCCAAGTGAATGACAATTTTGGGTTTGGTTGCGTGTACCGCTTGGCGCAAGGCCACGGGGTCGAGACAGTCGACGGTCATGCACGTCACCAGCCGCAGGCTTTGCAGCTCGGGCACCTGCCGCCGCAATGGGCACACCACCTGATCGCCGCGCTGGCTGAGTGCCCGCACCACGGCCGTGCCGACAAAACCACTGGCGCCGGTGACAAGCACGATCATGCCGCTACCCGCGCCCTATGGCGATGTAGCGCCGGATTTGGCTTAGCGTTAGTTCACGCATCTGTGCAGGATCGCTTGAAAATTGCCGATACCACTGCGCAGTCCACTCCAGCGCCTCGGCCAGACCCAGCCGCGGCCGCCACTGCAGCAGCGCCCTGGCCTTGCTGGCGTCTAGTCGCAGTAGGCCCGCTTCGTGCGGACCCTGCGGCGTGTGCGCCACATCCAACTGCGCGTCCGGCCATACATTTTGCAGCATCTGCGCCACTGCCAGTACGGGTAGCTCACTGTCTGGCGGCGGGCCAAAGTTGAAAGCCTGCGCAAACGCTGACCCCTGGAGCACCAGATGTTCGGCCAGCGTCAGATAGCCGGCGAGCGGTTCCAGCACATGCTGCCACGGCCGCACCGCGAGCGGCCGGCGAATTGGCGCCGGTCGGCCCGCACTAAATGCCTGCATGATATCTGGAATCAGGCGATCGGCCGCCCAATCTCCACCGCCAAATACATTGCCAGCTCGGGCGCTGGCCAACCACGGGCCATTGGCAAAAAAACTCTGCCGATAGGCCGCGGTGACGATTTCCGCACAGCCCTTGCTGGCACTGTAGGGATCGCGGCCGCCCAGCGGCTCGTCTTCGCGGTAGCCCCACAGCCACTCGCGGTTTTCATAGCATTTATCACTTGTTACGACGACGATGGCGGCAACGCTGGCACAGGTACGCGCGGCCTCCAGCACCTGAACGGTGCCCATGACATTGGTGGCAAAGGTGGCCACCGGCTGCGAATAGGACGGTCGGACCAAGGCCTGAGCGGCCAAATGAAAGACAATTTGCGGCTGGGCGGCAGCAAAAGCGGCGCTGACCGCGGCTGGATCGCCGATGTCGCCGATTCGGTGGTCGAGATCGCCGCGGATCGCCGCTAGATCAAACAGATTCGGTTGAGTCGGCGGCGCCAACGCCAGTCCGCTCACTTCGGCACCCATTTGGCGCAGCCACAGCGCCAGCCAACCGCCCTTAAAGCCGGTGTGCCCAGTGACCAACACCTTGCGGCCATTCCAAAACTGCGGGTCGGGCCCCATGATTTACCACACTTTCCACGGGGGCGCGCCGCCGGCCCACAGGGTCTCCAGATGCCGCTTGTCGCGCAAGGTATCCATCGGCTGCCAAAAGCCGTGGTGGTGGTAGGCGCACAGGGCAGCGTCGCGGGCCAAATTGCGCAGCGGTTCCTCTTCCCAGCTGGCGCTATCGCCGGCAATGTAGTCGAGTACTTTGGGCGACAACACGAAAAAGCCGCCGTTGATCCAGCTGTCGTCGCCGCGCGGCTTTTCGACAAAACGCGAGACGTCGCCGTCGGCAATCACCAACGCGCCAAACCGTCCCGGTGGCTGCACCGCCGTCAACGTCGCCAGTTTGCCCTTGGCATGATGAAACTGTACCAGCTTGGTGATGTCGATATCGGCCACGCCGTCGCCATAGGTCATACAAAAAGTCTCGTCGCCCAGATACTTAGCTACGCGCTTGAGCCGGCCACCGGTCATCGTTTCGGCGCCCGTATCCACCAGCGTCACCTTCCACGGCTCGGCCATGGCCTGATGAATATGCACGCTATTGGTGGCCAAATCGAAAGTCACGTCGGCGGTGTGCAAGAAATAGTTGGCAAAAAACTCCTTGATAAGATAGCCTTTATAGCCCAAACACACCACAAACTCGGTGATGCCGTGCGCCGCATAAATCTTACAGATATGCCACAGAATCGGGCGGCCGCCGATCTCAACCAGCGGCTTGGGGGCGTGGGCGGTCTCCTCACTGAGGCGCGTGCCCAATCCTCCTGCTAAAATCACTGCTTTCATCGCGTACGGACCAGCCAGTGGGTGGCAGGCCGACAAGCATAGCGGCGGACGGGGCGCGACCACAAGGTCCGCTGCGCGTCCTGATTGTGGGCGCCCACGGCAAGGTCGGTCCTAGTCCATTGGCCGTGATTTGGCTACGCTGCTCAGGTGTCTGCGCGAACACCGAGGAACCATGCCCCCACCGGATACCGCCGCCAGTTCGCACGTCGCCCATGACGACAGTGGCCTGCGCCGTCTGTTGACGTTGCCGCAAGCGTATGACGCCTTTCAGACCTTGATTGGTGGCGACGCTTATCGCCGCTGGTACATCGACACCCTGTTACAACCCCGCGCGGATATGACGATTCTCGATATCGGATGTGGGCCGGGTACCATGCTGCCCTTCTTGCCAGTCGGGGTGCGCTACGTTGGCTTTGACATGAACCCCCGCTACATCGCTCACGCTCAGGCCACTTTTGGCCACCGCGCCCAGTTTTTTGCCCGCCACGTCGACGCCACCCCGGTTGCCACTGCCGGCTGCGATGCGGTGATGGCCAACGCGATCTTGCACCACTTGGACGATGCCCAGGCCGAGCAGTTGGTCGATACCGCGTGGCAGCAATGCAAACCTGGTGGCTTTTTGCTGACCTACGACAATGCTTCGGTTCCAGAACAGTCGCGGCTGGCCCGCTGGATCATTGGCCGCGATCGGGGGCGGCATGTCCGCACGCCCGAGCAATACCTGACCCTAGCGCGCCGGCGGTTTGCCCGCATCGAGACCACGCTGCGCCATGACGGCTACCGGATCCCGTACACGCTGTTTACCATGAAGTGTTGGCGCGACTGACGATCGTGAACGGGGCCACGCAAGACTGGCGCAGGGATAGGCCAACCGAGTACCGATCCGCCGCTTGACGGTTCGGTGCTTGGTTTGGGCGTTTCGGCGAAAAAACTACCCTGCCGATTCCACAAGTGGAACGGATACGCCGACTCAGGTTGTCCCTGAACAGGCAAGCTGTGCGTGAACGGATCAGGCTGGCCCAGAACGGATCAGGCTGGCCCAGAACGGATCAGGCTGGCCCAGAACGGATCAGGCTGGCCCAGAACGGACTCAGCCAGTTACCAAGATCCGTGCGAGCCGTTTACCAAGATCCGTGCGAGCCGTGGCTGCCGTGCGAGCCGTGGCTGCCGTGCGAGCCGTGGCTGCCGTGCGAGCCGTGACTGCCGTGCGAGCCGTGCGAGCCGTGACTGCCGTGCGAGCCGTGGCTGCCGTGCGAACCGTGGCTACAGTGCTCGGCGGTCATATTGGCATCGCCAGCGGGCAACACGCTGCCGTCGCTGCCTGAAAGCGTCAGGAACGTCGACACGCGCGCTTCTTGCTTCTCGCTGATCGCGCCTTCCTCAGGCGACAGGAAATCGGCTGCGGTCTTTTTGAGTTTCGGAAGCGTCTTCTTCATGGGTTCCCCTCGTCGCTGCCAAAACGGCGCCAGATTCTCGATCGTTGTTTCCGGCTCTAGAATTGGCCCAGTCGTCGTGCGGGTGGATGGTGTTCGTCGTGCGGGTGGGTCGTTCTCGGGCTGGCTCAATGGGTAGGGCTTGGCGCTAGCTCAGTGTCTGAATATTCTCAAGCAAGTGTCTGATTCTATTTAAGTACCTGACACTGTTCTACTGCCTAAGCTCTGTCGTTGGGGGCGTCGTGTCGGGGGGTCGTCACTTCGCTGTCGGTCGTGCCAGTGCACTGCTGAATTCGTGCCAGTGCACTGCTGAATTCGTGCCAGTGCACTGCTGAATTCGTGCCAGTGCACTGCTGAATTCGTGCCATTGCACTGCTGAATTCTGTGAGCCACTAAAGTCTTGGAGTCGCTCGATACATGTCTGTGCCTGCCGCCTGGGGGATTAAGCCGCAGCACAGCAACTCCCAATAGAGCTAGTACCATCGCGCACCGGCCATGTCAACTTGCAGCCGAGCCAGTGCAAGACTGTGCGCCCTTGCGCAGCTAGCTCGTCTGCGGCTTGAAACATCGCTCTTGACCGCAAGGCGCGGCAAAGGCTACATCGCCACCCACGCCCGCTTCGCTGGGCTTGATCGACGATGCCATTAGCACTCCCCGTTGCCGAATCGATGCGCTCACCTGTGGCGGTTGCTCAGTGGTTACGCGACCTTGACCTGCAGTTTGCCGGCGCGGCGCTGGTGGGCCTACCGGCGGCCCTCGCAGCCTTTGAACCGCAGTTGGCTGCCGACCAGCCGCTGCGCGATCCGCTGGTGCAATGGGCCGGTGGGTTGCAGGTGCAGCGCGCAGTAGTTGCCGCAAGTGCCGATGCCGCCGTCCAAGTAGCTGGTGTTGAGATTTGTAAAGCACCACCGCATCTTGTGTTTTCCGATGCACTGGCTGCCGAGCTAACCGCCGAGCTTGAGCGCACCCATCTGCGGGCGTTGGCCGTCGCGGTGCTAGCCAATGGTCAAATTGTCGACCCCTACGGCGCCGAAAAAGACTGGCGCGATGGCCTGTTGCGGGTGAGCGGTGACCCAAGGGCGTTGTGGCGCGGTGATCTGAGCGGCGCACTGCAGGTAGCGGCGATCGCGGCCCACACGGGATTGTACCCCGATCGCGATATCGTGCGGGCCTTGCAGCGCGATGCGGTGCTGATCCTGCAACTGGACCGTCAGTGCTGGCAGGACGGTCTGGGCGCAGTGTTGCTTGGGCCGCGTGCTTCCGTGGGGCTGCGTTTCTTGCAGCAGGCCGGGGTGTTGCAGTTGCTGGTGCCCGAAGTGACCGCGCTGGTCGATTTTCACAAATCGTGCCCCGTACACCACAAGGACATCTGGGACCACACTTTGCAGGTCATTGAAAAATGCCCGCACAGCTTGGTCGTGCGGTGGTCGGCGCTGATGCACGACACCGGCAAAGTGCAAACGCGTACCGTGCAGAAGGGGCGGGTACACTTTTTTGGCCACGAAGCGCTAGGGGCGTCGCTGATGGAAGGGGTGGCTGGGCGCTTTCACATGCCGCCTGCGGTGCGCGACCGGATTGTGTACGTGATCGGCCACCACGCCCGCGCCAACGCTTATTTGGCCAATTGGACAGACAGTGCGGTGCGCCGATTGGTCCGTGATATGGGCGAGCATTTGGACGACGTGCTGGCGTTTTCGCGCTCAGACTACACCACCAAGCGCTCGAGTCGCCAAGCGGAAGTCAAGACGCTGACTACGCAACTTGCCGGCCATGTCGCTGACATCGTGGAACAAAATGCCAAGGTGCCGCCGCTGCCCAAGGGCTTGGGGAGCCTCATCTTGGCCCAGACCGGCCTGCAAGCGGGACCGTGGCTGGGGCGGATTCAACTGTGGCTGGAACAGCAATGTGAGCAAGAGGAGCTGCCGCCCCTGCAAACCGCGGAGTTCTACTTGCAAGTTGTGCGTGAGCGGGCGCCGCAACTGCTTGATATTGCAACGGGAACCGAACGGCAGCGGCGTAAGACCACTTAGCCAAAGTCACTTGCCACCCTTGCACTAGCCGTCGGCTGCCAACAGGCCTGCCGCCGCCAAGACTGCGCGAGCCGCCTCCAACCCGTCGATCGCGGACGACACGATGCCTCCGGCGTAGCCCGCGCCCTCCGCGCATGGATACAGGCCTAGGTGCGAAACACTCTGCCGATCGCTGCCGCGCACGATGCGAACGGGCGAGCTGGTCGTGGTTTCCACCCCTTGGATGACGGCGTCGCGGGCCAGCCAACCGCGCATTTGCTTGGCCTCCACTTGGCGCGCGCCTTGCTGCAAATCGGCCACCAGCCGCCTAGGTAACAACTGGTCGAGGCGACCCAGACGCAAGCCTGGCCGATAGGTGTAACGATCGGGCAGGTCGGCCGAGGCCCGACCGTGGACAAAATCGGTCAGGCGCTGGGCTGGGGCAACATGGTCGCCGCCACCGGCAGCGAAACAGGCTTGTTCCAAGCGGGTTTGCAGTGCGAGACCGAGCAAGGCCCCGCCCGCCACCTGCAGCCCAAACTGCGCATCGTCGTCGAGGTCACCCGGACGCTGGTTGAAAAACTCGTGGGCCGGCACCTGTGCCACCCACGCCGCGTTGGCAAACCCCGAGCCGCGGCCCGAATTGGACATCCCGTTGACGTTTAGACAGCCCAGCGCCGTCGAGGTCGGCAACACTTGGCCACCCGGGCACATGCAAAACGAGTAAGTACCGCGACCGGAAGCGACCGTCTGTTGCAAGTAGTACTCGGCCGCGCCAATGGTATCGTCGCCGGCCAGATCGCCCAACTGGATAACGTCGACCAACGCCTGCGGATGTTCGACTCGGGCGCCAATCGCAAAATCCTTGCGCTGCATGTGCACCCCGTGCCGCGCCAGCATCGCGTAGGTGTCGCGTGCGGAGTGGCCCGCCGCCAAAATGACAGGACTATCTAGTAGTTCGCTGCCGTCGTCGCAGCGCACGCCCACGACTTGAGGTGCCGAGCCCCGGTGGTCCAGCACCAGATCGTCGACCCGCCGTCCAAAGCGCAGGTCGTGGCCGGCCTCCAGTAGGGCGGCTCTCAAGGCTTTCATCATTCGAATTAGGTAGTTGCTGCCGACGTGCGGGTGGGCGGCGACCAAAATGTCGCGATCGGCACCGAGCATAACCAACCGCTCATACACCTGACGCACCCACGGGTGCTTGCTGCGGGTGAACAGCTTGCCGTCGGAGTAGGTGCCGGCACCACCTTCGCCAAAGCACAAGTTGGACTCGGGATCCAAGAGGCCTTTACCACGCAAATCGCGCACTTTGAGACTGCGCGGCTCGACGGCCTCACCGCGATCGAGCACGGTGCAGCGCACTCCGGCGTCGGCAAAAGCGAGTGCGGCGAACAAGCCGGCCGGGCCCATACCGACGATCACCGGCCGCAGATCGCCGACCGTCTTAGCCAACCGCTGCGGGCGAATCAGCGGCGGCAGGCTGTCGTCCATAGGAGTCTGAGCGACTGTATAGGCGTCCACGCGCAGCACCCACTGCGGTCGATGGCGGCGGCGGACGTCGAGCGAACGACGGCGCACACAGCAAACGCCCAATTCCGCTAGCGAAATGCCCAACGCCGCCGCCACTACCGCCCTCAATTGGGGATCGACTTCGGGTGCCGGGCCGCCATGAACGGCTGGCAACTGGACGTCGACGGTCTTCATCGCGCTGGAACGAAGGCGCGGCCGGGCAGGGCAAAACCGGCGCCGCGGTGGGCGTTGGCGATATCGGGGAGGGTGCACCGGTCGATCCACGCCTGGGCTTTGGCATCGGGCAACACCGGGCCGACAATGGTGATCTGGGCCTCGATCAGCTGGGGCACCCCGGCCAGCAGCCATGCGCACCACGGCGCCGCCTCTTTGGCATCAGCCAACGGCACCGCCGGCAAGGCCGCCACCGTCGCGCTGACCGGCGCTGGCAAGTTCTGTGCCAGCGCCAACTGCAACGCCGCGTCGCCACTGTGGGTGCTGCGCTCCAAATACTGTTGCAGTGCGCGCTTGCCGGCCGCATCGAGCGGGTGATCGAGCAGCCACTGCGCCAGCCACGTATCGCCGTGCTTGGTGGTGCGCGTATCCAACAAGCGCTGCGTCGCGGTGGCGTCGGCATGGGCAAAGAGGTCGCGCGGGGCCGAAAACTCCAACTGCGGTCGCTTTTCGGAAAATGGCTGGCCAAAACCACGGCAAAATTGCGCCACCGTAGCCGAGCCGCACAGCTGGTTGACTAGCAACTGCGCAAAGTCCTGCGGCACATAATCGCCTTTGCGTCGGCTCAAATAGCCCGCAAGGTCCGGCGCCGCAAAGGTGGCCTGGGCGGCAGCCAGCGGCGAATCGAGTGGCGTCTTGCTGGCAATCACTATCAAATCGCCGGGCATGGTCCGAAACAGCGCGACGTGCGGCATCACGCTGTGCAGGCTGCACAAGATCGAGCGAAAAGTGGGGTCGCTCATTTCATAGCGTTGAATCCACTGGACTAGCGCGCCTTTGGGCCGCAGTCGCGACGCCACGCGCTCAAAAGCCTCCACCGTGAACAGGTCGGCGACACCGGCCACCCATGGATTGCTCGGCTCGCTGACCACCAAGTCCAAGCTCGCGGGCGGCAACGAGCGCAAGATCTCGCGGGCGTCGGCGATCGTCACCCGCACCCGCGGGTTGTGCAGCACGTCGTCGTTGAGATCCTTGAACAAGGCCGCGGCATCGAGCACCGGCGCCGATAATTCCACCACGTGCACCTGCACGTCCGCTTTGGCCGCCACCGCCGCCGCGCTCTGGCCGGTGCCCAAGCCGATGACCAGCACGTCTTTGGCATGTGGTACGGCCAAATAACCATCGACGCCGAGCAGCAATTGGGTCGGAACGTCGCCGCTGCCGCCTTCTGGTTTGCCGTTGGTGGCGTAAATCAAGTGATTGCCGGCGAAGCGCTCCACGGTCACCGTAACGTCTTTGCCGTCGCGCCGCAACACCACTTCGCCGGCCACCGTGGCCCACAGTCGCGCTCCCGGATCGATGCGGCCAGGCGGGGCATGCAAGCGAAACAGGCCTTTGGTCAGCGCTTGATCGCGATGGGGAAACTGCAGCGCGATCAGCACGGCCAACGCCGCCAGTAGCGCAATCGGGGCGGTGCCCATCCGCGTCCACGGTTTGGGGGCCACCAAGGCTGCGACCCCAAACGACGCGGCGCCTGCCGCCAAATAGGCTCCGTCCAAGCCCAAAGTCGGCATGACCACAAAGCCGCCGGCCAGGGCACCCAATAGATTGCCCAGCGTGTTAGCGGACAGCAGGTGCGCGGTCGCCCGATCGATGCGCGCCCCCTGACGCCGCGCCGCTGCCAACAACGCCGGAAAGGCTGCGCCCAGACACAGCCCCGCTGGCAGCAGGTGCAGCGCCACCAGAGTCGAGGAAACCACCAGCCACAAACCATAGTTATCTGGATCGTGCACTAGCTTTAGGCGGGCGAGCAACAGGTCCATGGCCGCCGCATCCAAGCGGGCCGCCAACGCCACCGCGCACAGACCCGCTCCGGCTTGGGTGGCCACCAGCACCACTTCTGGCCGCGCACCTTTACCGATCGCCCGCGCCGCCAACGCACTGCCCAGCGCGATCCCGGCGATAGTCACTGTCAACATCAAGGCGAAAGCGTGCACCGAAGCGCCCAACCACAAGGCGGCCGTACGGGTCCACAGCACCTCGCACAGCAAAGCCACTAGGCCCGTCAAGAATGCCGCGGCAACCAGCTTGGCGATCGGCGCGCCGTCGTAACCGTGTTCGCTAGAGGCAGGGCTATCGACTCGCGGCGGCGCCGGGTGGCGGCTGGCGATCGACCCACCGATGGCGGCCACCGCGAAATTGACCAGCGCGCCTGCCGCCAGCGATTCGCCCAAGCCCCACGCTTCGATCAGCACAAACCCAGCCAACGCTGCGCCGGTCGCCGCCCCCGCTGCGTTGAGCCAGTAGTACCGCGACACCAATTGAACGCCGCGCTCCGGTTGCAAGCGGTCAATGCTGGCCGACAACACCGGCAGCGTTGCCCCCATCGCGGCGGTCAGCGGCAGCACCACCACCGCACACGCGGCGAGCTTGACGGTCAGCGCCACCGCGCCGCCGGCGTCACGGCCCGTCAGCCACACCTGTAGCGTGCCCATCGTCGCGTCGGTCAATGTCGGCAACAGCAGCGCCCACCCGCCGATGAACGCTTCGAGAATGGCGTAGGCCACCAACGGCCGCCCCAATCGCGACAGCACCCCGCGCTGGGCCCGACCGGCCAGCGCTGCGCCCAGCGCCATCCCGCCCAGAAAAGTCGCCAAAGTGATCGCCTGCGATGCGCCCGACGAACCTAGATACAGGCTGAGCATGCGGCTCAGCGCGACTTCATAGACCAGACCGGTGGCGCCCGTGGCCAGCAACAACGCTGGAATCAAACGGTTTAGCGTCCGATCCACGGGACTGCTGGCGAGCGCGGTCGTCATGGTGCGGCCTCACAGGCTTGGACCCACGCCATCACCAGCGGATCGCGGCTGGCTGGGCCCAAAACGGTGTACGGTGAATCCATCAACCAAGTGGCCTCTTTGCGTAACAGCGCGCAAGTGATGGCCTTTTGGGCGATCGACGCACTGGCCAGTTCGGGCAACTGCTGCAACTTGGCTCTGAGCGTCTTGGGCAACTTGCCGTCCGCAGACGTTGCGGAGGTCAAACTTGTGTCAAAAGGATGATTGACTTCAATCAGGTAGGTGTGCAGCTGTTCTCGGATTTGATCATCCAGTGGCCACTGGTGCAAGTAGCGCACTAGATCGGTGTCCGCCACTGCCAAGGGATCGTCGCTGCGGCGGGTGTCCAAGCGGCCCGACAGGTTGCGGGCTGACGTTTGTGCAAAAAAATCGCGCGGGGCTAAGTACTCGACTTTGGGGTGCAATTCCAACAGTGGCTGGTCAAAATCCCTACACATTCGGCGCAAAGTCTTGTCGCCGCACAGTTGACCTACCAGCACTTGCACCAGCGAGGCCGGCAGATCGGCGCGGGCGAGCAGGGTGCGGTGGGCCACCACCCCCGGATCGGCCAGCGCCTGAGCTGCCGCCGCAAAATCGAGGTCCAGTGAGGCATTGGAGGCCAGCAGGGCCAAATCGCCCGAGGACATGCGGTACACTTTGACGTGGGTAAAAGTGCCGTGCAGCGTGCAAAAAATCGCGCGCAGGACGTGTTCGGACAGCTCATAGTGCTGCAGCCACTGAACTAACACGCCGTTGGGCTTTAGCTTTCGCGAAATGCGCTGAAAACTATCAGCGGTGAACAAGTCGGCCACCCCGACCACCCACGGGTTGCTCGGTTCGGATACCACAATGTCCAACTCGCCGTCGGGCAGCGTGCGCAACACCTCGCGGGCGTCGGCGATGGTGATGTGCACCCGTGGATGCTCCCAGATTTTGCCGTTAAAGTTGACGAAAATAGGTGCAATTTCGAGAACGGATGGGCTCAGTTCGACCACGTGTACGCTGACTTTGGAGTGGCTGGCCAGCGCCGCCGCGGTCATGCCGGTACCCAGCCCGATGGTGAACGCCTTGGTGGCGGCCGGGCGGTGGACCAAGCCGAGTTGGCCGAGCATGACTTGGGTAATGACGTCGGTGCCGGTGCCGCCATCGCTCTTGCCGTTGGTGCGAAAATTCAAAAAGCCAGTCGGAAACTTGTCGACGGTGATGGTGGCGTCCTTGCCGTCGCGGCGAAAAAGCACCTGGATTTGCTTGCGACGGGCCTGCACGAACTTGCCGACGTCTTCGGGCTTGGTATCGCGCAACCGAAACAGGCCGCGGGTCAGCACAAAACCATCGGGTGACGCCACCAGCAGCAACGGGGTCAGCACCAGCCCCACCGCTGCCACCGGCAGCAATTGGTGACCTTGCCACGGCCGCGGCAACACCAGTAGGGCCACTGCCAGTGAAATCACGAAGGTCACCAACAGCGAGCCCTCGATGCCCAACGCCGGCATCAGGATAAAACCGCCGCCCAGCGCTCCACATAGGTTGCCTAGCGTATTGGCGGCCAAAATGCGCGCTGTCGCCCGATCCATCGCCGCGCCGCGCGCCTGGGCACTGGCCAACAGCGCCGGAAACGAGGCCCCGAGCGCCATTGCTGCGGGCAACAAGTGGGCCGCCAAATACAGGTTGCCACGCCACAGCCACGCCGGGTAGTTGTCCGGATGGGCATGGATAGCAAGCCGAATTTGCGCAAGCTCCTGCGGCAGGCCGTCCAATCGCAAAATCAACAGCGCTGTCGCCGTCGCGGCCGCCGCTTGCGAAATCGCCAACACCCATTGCGGATCGCGATGGCGCACCGCTCGCGCCGACAGCCAGCTGCCCAGCGAGATGCCGGCAATGGCCACGGTGAGCATGAGCGCAAACGAATACACCGAGGAGCCCAGCGCCAGCGCTGCAATTCGCGTCCACAACACTTC
This sequence comes from Myxococcales bacterium, assembly GCA_009692465.1. Classification (GTDB taxonomy): domain Bacteria; phylum Myxococcota_A; class UBA9042; order UBA9042; family UBA9042; genus SXRM01. The sequence continues at coordinate 10,813 of SHZD01000005.1, read as the reverse complement.
GGCGCACAGCGAGACCAGACCCGTGGCGAAGGCCGCCAGCACCAACGACTTGGGGGTATCACCGGTGGTAGACGCCAGCTTTGGGTCGCGGTTGTCGTCGATGTCCAGCAGATCTGGTGTCACCGCTGGTCGGCCCCGTTGCAAGCCGGTCTCGGGCACCGAAAGGGGTTCAGTCAGCGGTTGGGGTTCAAGTTGTGCCTGTGATTCTGGCTGGGCCTGTGATTCTGGCTGGGCCTGTGATTCTGGCTGGGCCTGTGATTCTGGCTGGGCCTGTGATTCTGGCTGGGCCTGTGATTCTGGCTGGGCCTGTGATTCTGACTGGAATTGCGGCGCCGGTGCCCGCAGCGACACCAGCCACGCCACCGCAGCGACGGCGCCATTGACCACTGCGCCTAGATAGAGCGGCTGGACGATGCCCAGTTCTTCAATCAAGACAAAACCGGTCACCGCTGCGCCAATCGCTGCACCGAGCGCGTTGAGCACGTAGTAGCGCGACACCAATTGCACGCCGTGGGCCGGAGCCAAGCGCTGCACGCCCGCCGCCAATACCGGCAAGGTGGCGCCCATCGCCGTGGTCAGCGGCAGAGCCAGCGCCGCCGCCAGCGTCAATTTGGCCGCCGTCGCCGCCACGCCGCCTGTTGGCAGGTCTTTGGTCACTTCGGTAAACAGATCAAAGGCATAGTACGAAACCGTTGGCAGCGCCAACGCCCAAGCGCCAATGAAGCCTTCGAGCACTGCATACCCGACCAGCGGCCGCGGCAGGGCGATGACCAGCTTGCGCAACGGCTTTTCAACCAGCCACGCACCGGCGGCCATACCGCCCAAAAACGTAGCCAGCATCATGGCCTGGGAGGACCCTGAGGACCCCAAATGCAGCGCCAAAAGCCGCGACAACACGACTTCGTACAGCAAGCCTGTCGCACCAGTAAGCAGCAGCAGAAGCGGAATAACGCGATGCAGCACGCAGCCTCGACGGCGTTCGCTATTGAGGCGACCGCGGCGCGCAAGAATGGTCCGCGCCATCCGCCATTGCAAGGTCAGCCCCGGCCCGCGATCCCCCGCTTTGGGCGCATCTGTGCGTTGCTGCGGCGCTTCTCTCAATCGCCATACGCAAGTACGGCTCAATCGTTCAGCTCCTTGCGCCTTGTCGAGCGCCAGCGAGCGACGGAGCACTAGCATCCCAAATCGGCGGTCGCGCACAATTTCGGTTGGGAAATTTGGGCGGCCCACCCCTTGTCGCTTTGCACGCACAAACCACGGTTTGCTCAGTTTGAGTCACAATAGGCTGAATAAACTACATGTCTTGGCTGACACTTGCTGCGGCGGTCGCTGCGGTTCACCATACAGGCATGCGTACTGATCTTGATAAACTGACTTTGGACCGACTTTCCCGCCACCGCGCCTTGGTTGCGGTGGCTTGGCTCTGCGTAGTGGCGCTAAGTGGGGCTACCACTAGTTGGGCGATGCCCGCAGATGCCGACGCCGATGGCCTCGATGATGGCTGGGAAGTCAGCTACTTTGGCAACTTGGGTCAAGGACCGACCGGCGATCCGGACGGCGACGGTCTGGCCAATGACAAGGAATTGGCCGCTGGCACCGATCCGACGCTCAAAGACACCGACAGCGACGGACTTTTGGACAAAGAAGAGCTGGAACCGGTCGCTGGTATCGCCGCCACCAATCCGCTCAAGACCGACACCGATGGTGATTTTTTATCCGACTTTGCCGAAGTGACCAAGTTCAAGACCTCGCCGGTTAAGGTCGACACCGATGGCGATGGCCTGCCCGATAACGTCGAATTGCAAGTGACCAAGAGCAATCCGCTGCAAGTCGATAGCGACAATGGGTTTTCCGATGACGGCGCCGAAGTGTTGATCGACGGCACCAATCCGACCGATCCCAGCGACGACAAGAAGGACAACGACGGCGACAACTTGTCGGACTGGAAAGAAGTCAATGTGTACAACACCGATCGCCTTGACAAAGACACCGATGATGACGGTCTGGCCGACGGCGAGGAAGTGACCGTCTACAAGACCAAACCCGACGTTGCTGATACCGATGCCGATGGCCTGAGCGATGGCAGCGAAGTGAGCAAAGCGGTGGGCACCGATCCGCTCAAGGCCGACACCGATGGCGATGGGCTGGCCGATGGCCCCGAAGTTAACCTGCACAAAACCAATCCATTGGTGATGGACACCGATTGGGATTCGCTCAGCGACGGCAAAGAAGTGCAGTTGGGTATCAACCCGTTAATTGCGGATACGGATGGCGGCGGCGTGCTCGATCCGGTCGAAGTCAGCGACGGCACGGATCCCAAAGTGGCAGCCGACGACACCGGCAAGGATCTGGACGGCGATGGCTTGTCGACCAAGTACGAAGCCGAGGTCAGCAAAACCAATGCCAACGACGGCGACGGCGACGGTGACGGCATCGGCGACGGCCAGGAGGTTTTTGCGCTCAAAGACCGGTTGGTCACCAACCCCAAAGATGCCGACACCGATGATGACGGCATCTTGGATGGCTCCGAGGGCGGGATCGCGACCGATGGGACCGGGGTTACCATCGAAGGTGGCACCAGCCCCTTGTTATTTGACACCGATGGCGATGGCCTCAGCGATGCCGTTGAACTGGGCAAAACCCAAGTCCAGATTTCGGCCAAGGACCCGCAGGCGACTAAAATTGCGTTTCAGGCCGATGTCGATCCGGCGACGACGTCGGCGCCGTTGACCTTGGACAGCGATGGCGACGGCTTGGCAGACGGTGCGGAAGACCTCAATCACAACGGCAAATGGGAGCCAGCGCTAGGCGAAACCGATCCGACCCAGAAAGACACCGATGCCGACGGCATGGATGATGGCTGGGAATCCAAATATGCCGCCAAGGCTGGCGAAGGCCCGCCCCTTTTGCCCCTGGACGGCAGCGATGCTGGACTGGATAGCGACGGCGATGGCCTGACGAACATCGGCGAATATCAAGTCAAAAAGCCGGACGACAAAGGCCTGCCGATCGCCAACCCCACCAACCCGCGCGCCAAGGACAGCGACGGTGACGGGTTGCTGGACAAGACCGAGGTCAACGCCAAATACGGTGGAAAGTTCATTAATTTTCAAGGTACGGATCCCAATGTCGCCGATTCAGACGCCGATGGAATTAGCGATGGAGTCGAGGACAAGAACAAGAACGGCGTCGTCGAAAATGGCGAGTCTAACCCCAAGAAAGACGACAGCGACAGCGATGGCCTAGCCGATGGCAGCGAAGACGCCAACAAAGACGGGGTGTGGGACAAAACCAAAGGCGAAACTGATCCGACTGCAGCCGATAGCGACGGCGATGGCGTTTCGGATGGGCTGGAGGTCAATTTCCATGGCACCAACCCGTTGGTGGTGGACACTGATGGCGACGGCTTGCCTGACGGTCTGGAGCTGGGCAAGAAGGGCGATGCCGATTCGAGCACCACCACCAACCCCAAAGCGGCGGACACCGATGGCGATGGCTTGACCGACGCCGTCGAAGATGCCAGCAAAAACGGCAAAGTGGACGGCAACGAGACCAACCCCAGCTTGGCCGACAGCGACGGTGACGGCTTGGGCGACGGTTTGGAATTGGGCAAAACCGGCGACAAGGATCCCACCAGCCAAACCAATCCGCTTTCCAAAGACAGCGATGGCGACGGCCTTTTCGACGCTGGCGAAGACAAAAACAAGAACGGCGCTGTCGACGCCAGCGAGACCGACCCCAACAAGGCCGACACCGACAAGGGCGGCACTGGCGATGGCGTCGAAACCCAAGACGGCACCAATCCGCTCGACCCTGCCGATGACACCAGCGGCGATTTGGACGGCGATGGGCTCAAGAATCCAGTTGAAATTAAAATTGGTTTGGATCCCAAGAATCCAGACAGTGACGGCGACACCATTGCGGATGGTCACGAGGCGCCAGGTGGCCAAGCGGTCGACACGGACGGCGACGGCAAGCAAGATGCCAAGGACTTGGACAGTGACGATGACGGCTGGGACGACGCCAGTGAAGCCGGCGATGCCGACTGGAAGACTGCGCCCAAAGACAGCGATGGCAATGGCGAGGCCGATTTTCGCGCTTTAGACAGCGACGGCGATGAACTGTCCGATGCCGCGGAGAAGAAGTACGGCACCGACCGCACCCAGCCAGACAGCGATGGCGACGGCATGATGGACGGTCCAGAAGTCGAACTGGGCACCGGACCCAAAGACCGGGACAGTGACGATGACGGCTTGCTCGACGGCGAGGAACCGCCGGTCGATGGCGATGGCGACGGTCTGATCGGCGCGCTGGACGCCGATCGCGACAATGATGGCGTGTGGGACAGCGTGGAGTCCGGCAAGACCGCCGATAAGATCGACAGCGACACCGACTTGTTGAGCCGTGCCTTTGCGGCCGATGCCGATCCTAGTGCCACCACCAACCCCGATGCTGCCGACACCGACAGTGATGGGGTGCGTGACGGCGCTGAGGATTGGAATCACGATGGTAAACTGCAGGTTGCCGATGGTGAAACCAATCCAGCACTGTCGACTTCGTCCGGTTCATTGGCCGACGCCGATGGCGACGGTTTGCCCGACTTCGAAGAGAACGAGGTTGGCACCGATCCCTATGACGCCGACAGTGATGACGACGGCATTTTCGATGGCAACGAGTGGAATTTCAGTCTCGACGTCGATCGCGATGGCGCCCCGTGCGGCAACGACGCCGACAGCGACAATGACGGCCTGTCCGACGGCACTGAGCGCAATGTCGCCGCCACTGCTAAAGCCACTTGGCTGTTGCGTCGCAACTTCAGCGCCGATGCCGATCCGACCACCGCCACCAGTCCACTGCGCGCCGACAGCGATGGCGACGGCTTTCGCGAGGGGCTGGAGGACTTCAACGGCAACGGCAAGGTCGACAGTGGCGAAAGTGACCCCGAAGATCCACTGAGCACACCCAAATTTGCCGACACCGATGGCGATGGCCTGAGCGACTTTGAAGAACTGCGCGCGGGCACCAGCAGCACCGACCGCGACAGCGATGACGATGGCGTCGCCGACGGCGCCGAGCCCAACGCCCTTTTCGACAGTGATGGCGATGGCTTGCCGGGGGCGCTCGACCCGGACAGCGACAACGACGGCTTGGCGGATGGCACCGAAATGGGCGTCGTCAAGCCGGTGGAAGCCGGCACAGGTTCAGCCGGAACTAATGAAGCCAAAGGCTTTTATCGGCCGGATGCCCAATCGATGTCGCGCTCGTTTCCGTGCGCCCCTGACTCCGACGGCGACGGCCAAGCGGACGGCTATGAAGACGTCAATCGCAACGGCAACGTGGATGCCAATGAGGGCGACCCGCGCGATGGCGACAAGAAAAACGCGCTGCCAGACAGCGACGGTGACGGCATTTGTGACGACGGCGAAAAGTTACTCGGGACCAAGATCAGCGACGGCGACAGCGACGACGACGGCGTGCCCGACGGCAACGAGGCCAATTTCGCATTTGATAGCGACGGGGATGGCCTAATTGATGCGCTGGACGAAGACTCCGACGGTGACGATTTGTTTGACGGCACCGAGCTGGGCCTGACCGAATTGACGCTGCCGCTGCCGAAATACACCGCGTTGGGGTCTAACGTGTTCATCGCCGACAAGGATCCGCAGACGCGCACCCTGGCGCGAGTGCCAGATTCGGACCATGCCGGACTGCCCGATGGCAAAGAGGATTTCAGCCATGATGGGCGCATCGATCAGGGCGAAACAGACCCCGAAAACCCCGCCGACGACGTCATCAACGACGGCGACTTCGACGGTGATACGTTGGCCAATGCCATCGAAGTCAAGTTGGGCTTGGACCCGCTCAAGGCCGATACCGACGCCGATGGCATTTGGGACAATGTCGAGGTGCAAAATCCGGTGGCGCCGCTCGACACGGATGGCGATACGCTGATCGACGCCTTGGACCCTGACAGTGACAACGATCAAGTGCCCGATCAGTTGGAAAACGGCAGCGTACCCGGATTGCTGCAAAAACCGCTCGACTCCGATGGCGATGGCAAGCCCGATTACCGCGACCCGGACAGTGACGGCGACCGGTTGCCCGACGGCGACGAGGTGTTGCTGTATCGCACCAATCCGCGCAACCCCGATACCGATGGCGGTGGGCTGAACGATGGCATTGAAATCCTGGAGTTGAACACCAACCCCTTGGATCCCAGCGACGACCTCGACACCTTGGAACAGGGCGCCCACTTGCGCGGGACCTCGCCGCTGTCTGCTTGCAGTGCCAGTGCTTCCAGTCCCGGCACCAGCAGCAACTGGTTGATCTTGCTGGTGCTGGTGGCGCTGGTGGTGGTTCGACGGCGGTTGCCGCGCGCGGTAGTGGCGACGGCTGCGAGCTTGCTGGCGCTAACGGCTCCGGCGCTGGCCTTGCAGCCTCCCGATATCACTAGCGGGCGGCCGACGTTGGACGGGACCGGCATCGCGCTAACGGAGTCGGCGCGCGAGCTGGAGTTGTACGGGCTATCAGTGGCCGGTCAGGGCCAGATTGCGTGGCGGCCACTGGTCGTCGGCACCGAGTCCAAAGTGCTGCGGCCGCTGGTCGAAAGTCGCATGCAGTTCGATGCGGTACTGGCGATGCGGGTGTTCGATCACTTTACGTTGGGGGTGGTGGTGCCGGTCAGCTTGTGGCAAGTCGGTCAGCGGCCCAGTCTGTTCGGCCCGGACTCGGGACCACTGCCCAGCGAACCGGCGATTGCCGACATTGCCATTGCCGCCAAGTATGTGTTTCGTGCCGACCGCATTGGCGAGTGGGGCTACGCGGCGATGCTGTGGGCGACCATTCCGGCCGGCGATCCGGTGCAATACCTGGGCCGCCCGGGACCCACGTTTACGCCGACTGCGTTGGTTTCAGGGCAGTTTGGGCCGTGGCGCATTGCCATGTCGGCGGCAGCACGGTTGCAGGCCACTCGCTCTACTTTTGCGGTCGACGACGGCCCGGCCTTTCGCTGGAGCGTGGCGGGCAGCCTCAATCCGACCGTGGTGCGCGGCAATTGGAAAAACCCGTGGATGCCCAGCGGAGTGTGGATGGACTTAGGGCTGACCCACGAGACGCCGTTGCTCAAGCCGTTTGGCGATCGCAATGACGAAAAGCTGGAGGCGGCGTTCGCCCTCAATTTTCCAATCGACGACGGGATTTACCTGACTGCGGGCACCACTGTGGGGCTGTGGCCCGGCGCGGGAGTGCCGGCGGTGCGTCCGATCGCCATGGTTCGCTATGGGCCGCCGGACAAAATTTTGGGCGGACCCAGTATGCGGGCGGATGAGAACTAGCGGTACGGCTAGAGACTCGACCAATTAACGCCGAACCTCAAAGAATTCCCAAATAAAACGGAGCGGCCTGACGCCTCGGGCGCAGGCTCGCGACCCACAAAGCCAGCACTGAGACGCCGAGCAAATCTTAGTTGATCGGCTCTCTAGAGACTCGACCAATTAACGCCGAACCTCAAAGAATTCCCAAATAAAACGGAGCGGCCTGACGCCTCGGGCGCGGGCTCGCGACCCACAAAGCCAGCACTGAGACGCCGAGCAAATCTTAGTTGATCGGCTCTCCAGCGCAGCGAGTCTGGCTGCGCTGATTGGCCTACCAGATCCCTGTTTTCCCCGCCAAATTACCTTCAGGATCCCACGCTCGTTGTAAGGCCGCGCCCAGCACCTTGGCCGCTGTCGGCATGCGTTCCCGCGCAGCAGGTCGCAGCAGCGATCCAACGTGAGTCGGCACGGCGCCGGCGTCAAACAGCGCTCCCGCCCGCGCCACAATCGGGTGAGTGTCGATGCGTTGGCCCCCTGCAGCATCGACCGTGACCACGCAGCGCAGGCGCGCCCCGTCGTGGCCAAAGCTCCAAATCCGCTGCGGTGGTCGCCCCGCTTCGCCGTACAGCGCTTGGGTCACGTCCCATAGCGTCGGCACGTCCGGCCAGCCCACCAGCACGTCGACGACCGGGCCATGGTCGACCGCTGCAGGCCACTGGCCTTGCTGCATACCCAACTTGACGCGCCGTCCTTCGCTAACAGCAGTGGTCAGGCGCAGTTGGTGCTGTTCAGCCAGGCGCTGCAGGCGCGCTTGCGCCGCTGGCAAGTCAGCTGCATCCCACGCCGCGACGCGCACATCCACCTGCAGGAGTTCATCGCGCTCGCGGCCCAGCACCGTGTCGCACGCTTGGACGCTCAGTGCCTGTCGAGCCAGCGAGGCCAGACTGAGCAGCGCTGGGCGACTGGCCGGCCCGCTCGCGGTCAGCCACGCGGTATCGGGCGCCGGGTGCAGGCGCAAGGTCACCGAACACACAATCCCCAACCGGCCCTCGCTGCCCAACAGTTGGCCCAGCGGATTGCCCAGCCCGACGGGCAGCCACGGCTGCTGGCCGATCCAGTCGGCGGCGCCCAACTGCACCAACCGACCGCCGCCGGTCACGATTTCGGCGCCGACCACGTCCTGCAACAAACTGCCCGCACCGCTGCCCAGATCGCCCGGATCGCCACACGCCACCAGCGCGCCAATGCGCGCGCCGTCGTCAAACGCCGGCATGGTGCGCAGACACAATCGCGCTTGCCGGGCCTGCCGATCGACCAACGCCGCTGGCGTGCCGACGCCGACCGTGGCGGTGCGGCGGCCGATATCGATAATCGGCGGCGCCTGCAGACCGCTGCAATCGACGATCAGCACGTCGCGGACTTCGTCGGGGTACTGCACCGGCAAGCGCAGCCGCGGGAGCAACGGGGCGTGGCGAGTCTTGCCGATGCGGACCACCGCTTCGACTTGTTCGGCGTTGGCGGGCAGGGCCACCGCCAGCGGGCCGTCGCGACCGCCACTTGGCCAACCGCAGGCGCGGCGCGCATCGTCGCCCACCACCACCCGGTTGCGGCCCAAACGGTCGACCAAATCGGCGAAAATGGCGGCGACAATGGCGGCACGGCCTTCGAGCATGGGCCGAAGGTAGGGCGGCTGGGGTTTTTTAGCAAAGGTGGCAACCAACAACACTGGCGGCCGTCGGCGCTTGGGACCAAAACTCGACAGCGTATGCGCAATGGGCACACTACCGGCGCGCTTGTTTGCTGTGGGCGCCTGCGTGAAGCGCCGTGACCACCGCCGACTCCAGCGTATTGGACGATGACGACGACCCAGCTGACCGGCTCGGTCAAGCCGCTGGTCCCACCTACATTTCCATTCACGGTATGGAGCAGTTGCGCACCGAGCATACCGAGTTGCTGCGGCGCGAGCGCCCTAAAATCGTCCGCGATGTCGCCGATGCCGCCGCGATGGGCGATCGCTCTGAAAACGCCGAATACATCTACGGCAAGCGGCGATTGCGCGAAATTGACCGACGTTTGCTGTTTCTCGAGGCGCGGTTGCGTCAGCTAGTCGTGGTGCAGCCTAGTGAGCAGCGCGACCACACTCGCTGCGCTTTTGGGGCGACCATTACTGCAGCCGATGCCAGTGGCCAATGCCGGACGTGGACGCTGGTGGGTCCGGACGAAATTGATATCGCCGCCGGCTTGATCAGTTACAAATCGCCAGTCGGCGCGGCGCTATTGGGCAAGCAAGTGGACGACGATGTGCGGGTGCAGACTCCGGCGGGGGTCCGCAATTATACGATTGTTTCGATAGAGTTTGGTTGAGGTCACCCGCGCTGCGGCGCCAACTGCTGCCTGGCGAGGGTGGCGGGGATCGCTACCTGAAGCTGCACGCCCGCATTTGAATGGTGGCCCAGCGGTCGAGCACATTGACCGAACTCACTTGCGGCGCCAACCTTTTGATCTGCAAAGCGATGCCCCCAATGTCGAGGTCGCCGGCCATCCGGGCCACCACCGACGCCGCGTCTTCTAAATCGACAGGCCGGTCGGAGATAGCTTTGAACACCACAAAGTCTTCAGGTGTCAAAATGGCCAGTTCGCTGCCGCGCAACCTTGCCGTCGGCGAGCGGTTTAGCGCCAACTCGCCATAGGCACTGTCGCGGGGCGCCACCACATCGACGACGTTGCTGCCGATGAATTCGCCAACGCCAAACACAGTGGCCCGCGACAACAACAAGCCGCCGTGGGGCAGTCCATCGAAATTCGCTTGTGCGGGGAGTCCTTGAGCAGCAAATGCTGCGACCAACAGGCCTGAATCGGCGGCTGCAACCGCGAAGTCAGCATCGGCAGTCAAGCGCGCGCGTCCGTAGATGCCCAGGGCTAAGCCGCCGTAGAGCGAACAGCGAAGGCCGGCGGCTGTCAAAACCCGGTAGGCTAGCAGGCCAAAGGCCACTGGATCGGCGAGGTCAGTGGCCATCGACCGCTGGCTCGGCTGCGGTTTCGCTGGTCTGACGGTCGCGCCGGCGCTGCGCGAAGAATTCATCGCCGGCAGCGGCGAGTTCGCGGGCTGCTTGCCGCAAGCATTCAATTTGCTTGGCGGCCTCTTCCAATCGGCGGTTGAGTTCGACGGTGGAAAGCGGCATAGAGCGAGGATAAAGCTGTGGAACTGTCGCGTCAACCCGAGTTCCGCCCCGCGATCCCCCGCTTTGGGCGCATCTGTGCGTCACTGCGTCGCTCTCCACCGAGGGATGTACGAGAGTACGCCCCTAGGAGCGTGTCGGAGTATTCCGACTCGCTCCTAGCGCCGTCTGGCTAGACGGCGGCAACTGTCCGAAACTGCACGAATTTGATTGGGCCAGTTCTCCGAGCAGTTCTTTGACAGTTGAGAATATCTGAATGGCTAGGAGACTGTCAGATCGTAATAGATTCATTGTGTATAACCGGATAGACATTCAAAATGC
>SHZD01000120.1 GCA_009692465.1 Myxococcales bacterium | reverse complement strand
ATTTTGACCTGGGGGTGGATCAGTTTTGGAACGTTGAGTGGATCACTTTTCGAGCGTTGTTGACATGGTGGTCAAAGTGGTTCTCCTGACGGCGATTCTTGGACGCAGGTCGCGACAAAGGAGGCTAGGTGGTCAAGATGCTTGGTGATGATGGCCGTCCGTGCTTTGTTCACACTGGCGCTCTTTGCAACTGCGCCGATGGCAAAGGTGCCGAAACGATGGTTGAACATGGCAACCTCCGCAGCGGCACGGCTGCACTCCTGAGCGCATACGGCTGCGACAACTGCGGCGCCCATTTGGTGGACTTGGGCGATGGCGTGTTTGTCGCTGAAAGTGCACGCTAGCGACCGGACGCTTGCCAGTGCGCGCTTGCTCTCAACGGCTCCAGCATCACGCTTTCCACCGCGGCAAAGTTGCAGTGCGCTGGACGGAAAACTGAACTTCGGAAAAAGGGGTCCACTTTTCATCCCTTGATTATTGATTGCTAATTCTCCCAGCATCGTCAGAGTTGGCACCCTATACAAGTCGATTTGCCGCAATGCCAAATCGCGACCTATCGCCCCGGCAAAATCGAACTTTGGCATCGTCGGTGGCGGATACTTCGAGATCTGCCCGCGAGAGTCGTTTCTGCTCACCAACGACGTTGACAGCCCGATGAAGCCCAGCCACTGAAGCGCCACCACAAAGGCATGCAGACTGCTCTTCGGCTTGTCAATCCTGCCGCTAAGTGCCGCAACCGACCACGCCGGGATTGGACGTGAAGGCGACAACTGCGCCTTGATTGCGCGCGACGCAACGGCCGACTCCAAGGCAGCCAACCGCGACTGGGCCGAAGCAGGTCACGCGGAGCGCAACGCCTGAGTAGTCTGCGGCGCGGTACTCAGTTCGTCTTGAAGGTAGGCATCCACAAGCGCTGGCAACGCGGACTTCGCCGCTACGACCGATTCCGAGAGCAAGTGCCGGGCTCGCGGGGTCAGCAACGAAGACACTGCCGCGTGCTCACGCGCCGTCCACCACCGCAGCATCGACTCGGTACTGCGAAATGTTTTGAGTTCTCCGCCATTGGCGTCGATCCGGATCGTCATTGCTGTGGCCAAGTGCCGAGCGCTGGGCCGATGGTCGATGCGTAGCAACTCATTGATAGTGCTAACACACTGTTCGATCTTGGGCCGCGGTGCCTGCGGAAGCCGACTCGCCAGAGTCAGGGCTTTGGCAAGGGCAAAGGCCGTGTAGACGGGTCGATCGTACGCATGTTCCAGGAAAGCGCAACGCACTAACTCCAGTTGCTCAGACTCGCTCGCAACTGCGCGCAAATCATCAGTGTTCGGTTGCTCAGGCGACAGCGCAGCCAACTCGGGCAAGGTCCCCTCATCGGCTATACCGACCTCGTCAATAGTGCGCAATGCTTCGCGGCCAGAAATCTCAGCCCGTTGCAGCTGCAAATCGTCCAGCAGTTGAGCGATGCCGGTTCGCTCTTCGGCAGAGACCGCGGCATTGACCTCCTGAGGCTCGTCGTCTTCAGGCTCCTCCGCGCTCCACTCATTGTCAACGGCGTCGTCCTGAATACCACAAAGCCATGGCCGTTCACGCAGTGTTTCGTCGATGCACTCCCAAGCCAGACGAATACATTGAAATCCTTGTGGATCTCGCTCCGGCTTGTGCCGCTTGAGCAGGCGCAGGTACGACCGTCGGGCTCAATAGCGGCCAAATTGGTGTGGCAAAGCCAGCGTTTTCTTGGCGGTGCGAAAGTCCACGCTCAACATCGTAGCGCATTTTCCGGCATTCGCGGTACGAAACTCGCGTTGCGCGGTAATCAACCCGACGTTGATCGATTGGACCCCATTTTCTAAGCTATGAAACTATTGAAAATTGCCAAAAACCATCACCTGCAAGCCCGAAGCACGAAAGCTACTGGATTGCGAATCGTTTTTGCCTTGTGCGATGGGAATCGTCGGCACGGGTTTCCGCGGTTGGCTGACCGCCGTCTTGCTTGGGCGGACGTGCTTGAAACCCATCCCGCACTCCCAATCGCTCACTGTCTAGCTTCAACGCGGCCGTCGCATCTTCCACCGACACGCCCAGACGCTCTGTCAGCGCGTTGTGGACAACCTGAAACAGGCGCCCAACGGCGAACTCGTGGGTCTTGGCCACATGCGCGTAGACCCAATCACTAAATGCCAACAGTCGCGCAAACGGCGCCTCGCCGAGCAACAAGACTTTGGCGTTTGGAAATCGCGCGGAATTACCGACCAAATCCCAATATCGGGCCACACGGACCAAGCGCTGCATGTCTTGGAACGAAATCTGGTTGCTCGCCAACAAGTTGTACGGCGGGCCGGGATTGAAAACCATGCCAAAATCCACTGCGTGGCGGCCAATCGGCGTGCCGCGCAGTCGCTTGAGGATGCCGATCTGGATCTCGTGCGGTTGCAATGCGACCAACTTGTCGAACCCTGCCGCGAAACTGTCCATGTCCTCGCCCGGCAAGCCTACGATGAGATCGACGTGCAAATGGGCCTGGGTGTGCTGACGCAACCATGTCAGGTTAGCGACCGTGCGCGCGTCGTCCTGTTGCCGACTAATTCTCCTTTGAATCAATGTATTAAAAGATTGGACCCCTATTTCCAACTGCACCGCCCCCGGCGGAAACTCTGCCAGTAGCTGCGCAATAGTCGCTGGTAAACGATCGGGGACGAGCTCAAAATGCAAGAACAACCGCTCGTCCACCCGCTCCAGAAAAAACTGAAGAATCGCCGCACTCGTGGCCGGCGCCAAGTTGAACGTGCGATCGACAAACTTGAAGTGGCGGACACCACGTTGAAACAAGGCGTCCATTTCAGCCAAGAAACGGGTTAGCTCAAAAGGTCGCGCCGTAGTGTCGAGCGACGACAAGCAAAACTCGCACTTGAACGGGCAACCTCTTGATGCTTCAACGTAAATCAACCGATGAGCGATGTCCTGCTCATCATAGAGGTGATAGGGCAACGCCAAGCCAGCGGTGGCCAATTCGCCACCAAGATGAACCTTGATCGGCGGCTTGTGCCCGGCTAGCACTGCGCGGCACAATTGAGCGAACGCGAAGTCTGCCTGACCGGTAATTAGGTAGTCGGCTTCCTGGAAGATCTGTTGCTCCTCAAACTCGTAGCTGACCTCCGGACCTCCTATGATTACACATACTTCAGGTGCGACACGCTTGAGAATCGCGACAACTTGAGTGGTCTGCTCAACGTTCCAAATGTAGACACCGAGGCCGACTACCTGCGGTTGATGCGCGATAATGGCTTCAACGATATCCAAAGGGCGCTGAGTGATAACGAATTCAGCAATTTTGGCACTTTGCTGCAAGTCGCCCAGATTGGCCAACAGGTAGCGCAAACCAAGTGATGCGTGGATGTACTTCGCGTTGATTGTGCACAGCAGAATCGGCGACGGCACACAATGCGCCGCAGCGAGGATCGCCGTCACTTTTCGGGCCGCGGTGCGGCGAGCAGCGCCTTGATCTCGCCGGACTCAATCAGGTGAATCACGTCGCTGGCACCACCGACCAACGTCCCTTTGACGAAAACCATTGGAAACGTCGGCCAACCTGACCAGATTTTGAGGGCCAGGCGCGGTCTCCACTGCGATAGGTAACTGCCGTAGTTGAGGGCCTTGAAGGCAATTCCAGCCGCGGCCAGAGCTCGACGCGCCTGACCTGGATGGGGATTAATGGCCATGCCCACCACGACGACGTCGTTTGTGGCGATTGCTTCTTGAACTTGCTGTAAAATCGCTTGATGCTTGCTGGTGAAGCGATCGGCGACGGCGGAGTGGATGCGGTTGTCGGGCAGGATGGGACGCGGCATTGTAGGCTCAAGCGCCAATCACAGGCGCGCCAACAGGCAAGGACGGCGCGGCGGTGGCGTCAAGTCAGGCAGCGTTCAAACTCGCGGCGTAGATGACAGTTTGCGACTCTGGCCCGGAGCACAAGCTCGTCAGCTTGACCAAAGCTCGTCGACCTGCCCACTTGGCAACGTGTTCATCGACGCGCACTTGCGTTAGCGGGCTCAGATCCATAAGCGCCAACGGATCGAGCGCTGGGACAAAAGTCAGCCCATTGCCCGGCAGGTCCGCCACGACGGCTGCGCGCATCTCAAGTTTGGGCTCCGGAATGCGACTCAGATGGGCCGAAATTGCGGCCAGCGTGTCAAGCAAGTGGCTGATTGTTCCGCGTTCGTCGCCGTTACACGCCAGCCGAATGTCGACATGCGGACCCACCGGACCGCCAATTTCAGCACCAATATCCCGCAGTTCTGCCAGCGGACCAGCCAGGACATGACGCAGGATTTGCTCAATCGCTTCCGGGCCATAGGTCATGCCTGTGCTCGAGTTCTGTTGCCGCACTTCGACAAGCGCGCGGACCGACTCCACCATCCACTCATTGCGTGGCGCCGGCTGAGCGGTTGGCTCGGAACTGGGCATGTCGCGCCGGAGCAGGGTAGCACTTGGTGGGCGAACCGGCGTGCGACGTTCTTCTTCGACTTGGCGCCGGACCTCGTGCCGAATGACGCGAAGTTGTTCGCGCACCAACCGTGCAGAATTCGGCCGCTGATTGGGATCCTTGGCCAGCATTGGCATCAGCCAAGCCTCGAATCCTGCCGGTATTAGATCCGAAGACATACGCGACGTTAGCGGCGGAGGTGCGCTCAGCATCTGGTCCTGACACAGCTCCAGCGGGCTCTGGCTGGTGAACGGCGGCTCGCCCGTTAGCAACTCATACGTCACGCAGCCCACGAGATAGAGATCGGTCCGTGCGTCTACGGGCCCGCCTCGGACCTGCTCTGGGCTCATGTAGGCCGGCGTGCCGATAACGCCGACGTCGTTGCATTGCACGACCGGTCCCGCCGCTTGGGCAACGCCAAAGTCGATCAACTTGCCCGGCACGATTCCACCCCTGGGTAGCATGAAATTCTCGGGCTTTACGTCGCAGTGGATCACGCCGACGTCATGGCAGGCGGCCAGTGCTGCCAAGAGGTGATCGAGAATGATCATTGCCGACAAGCAATCGAATCCCTGACGCATCGTCAGGATGCGGTCGCGCACGGACTCGCCCTGCACAAGCTCCATGTCGATGAGCAGCATTCCATCGGCAGTGCGGCTGAACCGATGAAGTCCGACCACTGCGGCGTGATGAATCTGCCGCAATAACTTGGCCTCCTGAAAAAAGCGCTGAGCACTCGATGCGTTGCTGGCATATTCCGCCCGCAACAGCTTAAGCGCTACGTCGCGCTCGGCCAGCCTGTCGTGGGCCAGAAATACTGTGCCCATGCCGCCGACGCCGATTTGTTCAATAAGAACATAGCGTTCATCGAGTTCGTCGCCGGCCTGACCTAAGAACGCCGTAACCAATTCCAGTTCGGAGCCGTCCGTCGGACACTCGCGGCGCTTGCCGCGGAAATGGCGCCGACACTGTCGACAGAACAGTAAATCGGGCTGAAGATGGGAGTTCTTCATGACCTAGTCGTACGCGTGGCGCGCCCCTTGGGCCTCACATGGTGTGCCCGCGGGGTGACGGTACGGCGGTTTCGGATTTGCGCAAAAAATTTGCCCCGATCACGTCGATCGTCGGCGCTGCCGGAAGCCGAAACAAATGGACCCCATTTTCTAGACTATGAATTTGTGGGGTATTTTCGGTTTTTCGCCTGAAAGTCGGTCGATTGCCCATCAGCTCGGCGGCCTAAATGGCGACGATTTTGAGGCCAGCAAGAGTTTTGCCGCGGCAAACCGTCCCAGCCTTCGATAACAGACATAAGGCGCGCCGTCTGCGCCGCGAGGACATTGATGTCAGGTTTCGGGCGCCGAATGTACGATAACCAACTAATTCACGAAGTTACCTTGCGCACGATAGACGGCGCCCTTCGGTATCCTAGTGAAAACAAAGCACTAACCGCGGAGATACTCGGCGCCTTTGGCACCGCGCAATTCGAGTACCCAGTGCGCATTCACGCCATGCATTTCCTAGACAATCACTATCACGCCATCTACTCGAGCGACGAAGCTGCGACAATGGCGGGATTTCTCAACCACTTGCACGCCGGGCTTGCCCGCATCGCAAACCAGTGGGGTGACCGAGTGGGGCCAATCTGGATGCCGCGCGCCCACGTATTGCCGATCGTGGCCGATGAGCGTGCTCAACTCAGCCGGCTGCGCTACGTCATGGGTCAGGCGGTCCGGGCGAAAAAAGTCAAGCATCCACGGGACTTCCTCGGCGCAAGCAGTCTCGCGTGGCAATTAGCTGGCACACCGGTGTTCGGCAAGCAATTTAACCGGACCCAGTTTTGCCTCGATAATCGCCAGAAAAGCATCCAGTTGGAACGTGACGACTATACAAAGACGGTTCCGGTCAAGTTCACGCCGCTGCCGGCCCTTGCCCACCTTCCGATGGAACAAGTTCATGCCCTGTACCGAGCCATAGCCAATGACATCGCTTCGGAAGGAGTGAGCGAGGCCGAACACGCAGCCGACAACTCGCCACTGGCCGCTGCCTGCGTAGTTGCCGACCCATTTTCGCCACTGGACGACGAAACTGACGACTGCGAACTGGCGATTTATCCACATCCGTCGTTGCCTGGTTCCGGCTCGGCAAGTAACTGCGATCAGGCCGCGCCGACAATTTCCAGCTTGACGACGGCGACGGGCAAGGTCGTAGCAAGAACCGCGGCAGCACCAAAGAAGTGCAGGCCCAAGTTCGTTCACGCAGCAACACGGGCGCAAATAATGGAATTTAAACAGGTCCGCGCAGAGTTTGACGACCGCTACGACGATGCTCGGCGCAGACAACTCGCAGAGGCGGCGCGCGTTTTTCTTGGATTCTCTCCCCAATCTGTAGTGTTTCCGCCGTGGTGCTTTCCCAGCGCACCGCCGGTCGAATCAGGGCCGCGCTGGGCTAGGCTAGTTGACGCCGCACGCAAGGCCATCGCCGTCGATGGACTTGCCGCCGCAGCCGCCGTTTAGCACTCCAGAACCTAAACTCGTGCTGCGAGCCTCAGCGCGCACCTCAAGTCTAACGCTTTGGCAGGTCAATGCCGACCATGCGAAGCCTTCACAATCGATTAGTTGCCTCGCTTGTCAAGCAGCTTGCTCAAACGGACGGCAAGAAAATCCCCCGCCTGTTGCTGAGGTTGTCGTTCCAGGTAGCCCAGTTTCTGCACGTACGCGCCGCCGCCCTAAGCAAAGTCGAACCTTAGTGGCTTAACCTAATGGTTTTACTAGTTTGCTCGCACTTGCGACCACGCCCAATCGAGCCAAGGCAGCAGGGCACGCACGTCGCTCTGCTCAACAGTCGCACCACACCAAATTCTCAAACCAGCCGGCGCATCGCGATAGCCTCCGATGTCGTAACCAGCGTGCGCACTTTCGACAATGGACCCCAATTTCCGAGCCACGACCGCTTGATTTTCCGCGTCAAGGCGTGCGAACCATGGGTCACAAATAGTCAAGCAAACTGACGTGCAACTGCGCGACGCGTCATCGGCGCACAAAAAGGCAGCCCATGTCGAGTTAGCAACCCACTGCGAAACAACTGCCAGATTTGCTTCACTTCGCGCGATCAATGCCGGCAGGCCGCCAATCGATTCCGCCCACTTCAAGCCGTCGAGAGCGTCCTCAACTGCCAGCATCGATGGCGTATTAATAGTCTCGCCGGCGAAAATACCTTCTTGGACTGTGCCGCCTTTCGTCATGCGAAAGGTCTTAGGCAGTGGCCACGGCGGTGTCCAAGCTTCTAGGCGGGCAATCGCACGGGGACTCAGTGCAAGCATGCCGTGAGCGGCTTCGCCGCCGAGTACTTTTTGCCACGACCAAGTGACAACATCCAGCTTGGACCACGGCAATTCCATCGCAAACGCAGCGCTTGTGGCGTCGCAGATGGTCAGGCCCTCGCGGTCATTCGCGATCCAGTTGGCATTGGGGACGCGAACCCCCGATGTTGTGCCGTTCCAAGTGAATATCACATCTCGATTGCAATCCACTTGGCCCAAGTCTGGCAGTTGGCCATAATCAGCGTGAAATCGCCGAATATCTTTCAGTTTCAGTTGCTTTAGCGCGTCCGTATGCCAGCCATCGCCAAAGGCCTCCCACGACAAGATGTCGACGCCACGGCTGCCCAAAAGCGTCCACATGGCCATTTCGACCGCCCCAGTGTCCGAGCCGGCTACAATCGCTAGGCGGTAGTCTTGCGGCATTCCAAGGATTGCCTTGCTGCGATCTATGACGTCCTTGAGTTTGCCCTTGCCGAGCTTGGCTCGATGCGAACGACCGATAGTTGCATCGCTCAAAGCGTGAAGTGACCAACCCGGGCGCTTGGCGCATGGCCCAGACGAAAAGCAAGGATTGTGCGGCAAAACTGTTGGCCTTTCCATAACGACTACCTCGACAAATTGAGTTCGGAAAATGGGGTCCGTCGGATCAGCCCCACTTGCCGTGGTTCTGGTATGCGGCCAACCAACGTGGCCATCTGCGGAATTTACCGGAGCGTGTGGTGATGCTGGATTAAGACTTGGGACATGTCAACGCCCGCTCAGCCACATGCGGAATATGGGGTCCTTCTTTCGGCCGGCACGCCAGCGAATTCCGTCGCCACGTTCGGCGACTCTGGTCGAGACTTCGGCGATGATTGGGTAAAACTCGAATTCGCCAAAATCCGCTAAAAACTAAGGAGAAATCAGGATGTCGTCAATCGTAAACGTATTGCCAATTCCAGAGCTTTCAATCAGGAATCCAATGTAGCCCTTTGTATTTGGTGGAATCGGACCAATCACCAGCGAAATCGTTTGCGTTTGGCCTGGCTGCAACAACACCGATGTAAACGTGGTCCACGCCTTGCCATCGACCGACAACTGCACACTCAATGACGCCCCGGCAGGTAACCCCGGCGGCATCGTTGGCAGCAACTGCCAACTCACCTTGGCTGTTACTTTAATCGTCGTCACCGGACCTGAATCCAGCACAGGTGTAACCAGCCGAGCCCCCACTCCCGTCCCAATGCCGATGGCACCCGAACTCAACTCCGCGGCTTTGCTACCATTGACCGCCGGTCCAAGCATCCACGCGCCAGCAGAAGTAGTCTGCGACTGCCAGCCGCCTTCGGCAAAACTCTGCTGGTACTGGTCAAATTTCTCCGAAAATGGCAGTTTCTTGGGCGTTCCCAGCGGATCCTTGTCGCACACATCGCCAAGACCGTCGCCATCGCTGTCTTTTTGGTCCTTGTTGGCCACCTTGGCGCAGTTATCCTTGAGATCCGCGATGGTGTCGTCGTCGTCGTCGGGATCGCAGGCGTCATCAAGCCCGTCCTTGTCGGAGTCCGTCGCCTGCAAAATGGGGTCCTTGTTCAGCGGACACGCATCTAGCGCATTGTCGACGTTGTCACCGTCCTTGTCCTTGTCACAGGCGTCGCCGATGCCATCGCCGTCGCTGTCGGGCACTTTGGCCGCCGTCGTCCAAATGGCAAAGTTGTCGATCCAAACACCTGAAGTGGAATTAGCGATTCCGTCTACCGAATCGAACAGAATTCGCAAGCGAATGCGCTGGCCTGAATAGGCACTCAAGTTGACCAGAGAATTGGCCCACACGTTGATTTTTGCAGTGTTATCCTTGGCCTTAATGGTCGTCCAGTTGCTGAACAAGCCGCTTTCGGTGGCCACCTGCAAATCGACCTTGTCGTACGACGTTCCGTCCTCAATGGCGAACAAATACCACAAAGATAACGTAACCATGCCTCCAGTCGGCAGTACGATTACCGGCGTGCGCGCACTGCCTTTGACCGCGGCGTTGGCGTTGTTGTAGTTGCCAGTCTTCGGGTTGCCAAACCACAAGGCGCCGGGCTTCGACTTGGCTTCGCCGCTGGCGTAAACCTGCCAGCCGACTCCATTTTGCGCGGCGTCCAACGACCAGCCACCATTGCTGCCGTCGTCAAAGGTCCAAGCAACCACTCCGCCCTCGTCGGTGCTGCCGTTGCAGTTTTCATCGACGCCGTTGCAGGCCACATCGATGGCAGCCGGCATCGCGCTGTCTTTGGGACCGCAGTCGCTGGCGTTGGGGAAGCCGTCGCCATCCATGTCGTCGTCGCATAGGTCGCCTAGCTTGTCAGCGTCGAGATCGCTCTGGTCTTTATTTTGTATTTTCACGCAGTTGTCGCATACGTCACCAATGCCGTCCTGGTCGCTGTCCGTATTGCCGCTGTTGGCCAGTTTGGGGCACAAGTCGCAGGCGTCGCCGACTTTGTCGCCATCGCTGTCGGCTTGGTCCTTATTGGCGATACTTGGGCAATTGTCCTTGGTTGCACACACGCCGTCGCCGTCAGGGTCCTTGCAACAAGCGGGAGAGGCCGACGGTTCGTGGGCGCACAGGCCACCCAAGCACATGTCAACAGTGCAACCGTCCTTGTCGTCGCAGTCGCTGTCAGCAAAGCACTTGGCAGGGTTGACACATTGGGTGCCGACACACAGGGTATTGGGGTCACATTTGCCGCAAATGCTGCCACAACCGTCCTCGCCACATTGCTTGCCCGCGCATTGCGGCGCGCAAAGGCAAGTGCCTTTCGCTGAACAGTATTGGGTGGACGTGCACTTGCCACACGATCCACCACAGCTGTTGTCACCGCATTGCTTGCCAAAACAGTTGGGAACACATGGGCAAGTGCCGCAGTCCTGCGGGCAACTCGTGCAAGATTCGCCGGCTTGGGCTTCGCACACGAAGTTGCCGCACTGGGCTGGCGGGCAGCAGTCTTTGGCGCAATTTTGGCAGGTCTCACCGGCTTCGCACTTGGCGTTGCCGCACTGGGTCGGGCAAGTTCCGCAGTCTTTGGGGCAGGTTGTGCAAGTTTCACCGGGAACGCACGATCCGTCGCCGCAGACGGCCGGACACTGACCGCAGTCATCCGGGCACACTTTGCACGATTCGTTGTCACTGGGTTTGCACACGCCGTCGCCGCATGTTTTGGCCGGAATCACGCAAACTCCGGTAAACGTGCAAATTTCTCCAGCCTTGCATACGCCGCACGCGCCGCCGCAACCATCGGAACCACAACCCTTTCCCGTACAATTGGGCTTGCAGGCTGTGCCGCAACCGCCGCATTTTTTCTTGCATATGGACACGCAGGCTGCATCCCAAGCAGTGGCGCAGCAGAAGGGATCGCCGTCACAAGTGCACTTTTCGCACTTACAGCCGGCGCAACCGGGAACTGGGCTATTGACGCAGCCGTCGTTGGCCGGGCACACGCCGCAATCAAGCTGGCAACTCGCGCAATTTTCAGTAGATTCACAGTTTTTGTTGCCACACAGCGCCGGGCACTGACCACAGTCCTGCACGCAACTCTTGCAGTCTTCACCGTTGACTTTGTCGCAGAAGAAGTCGCCGCACTTGGCAACGCATTTTCCACAATCGTTTGGACATGTTTGGCACGTTTCGCCAGTTGTGAAGGGGGTTGGGGCAGAACACACACCGTCGCCGCAACTGGCAGGGCAGGGGCCGCAGTCCTGCGTACAGTTCTTGCACGTTTCGCCAGCGGCGGCGTCGCATTTGAAGTCGCCACAGGTTGGCTTGCACGGCCCGCAGTCCTTGGGGCAAGAACTACAGGTCTCTAACGCCCCGCCAAAAGGATTGCTGGCGCACACGCCGTCGCCGCACACGGGCTTGCACGGCCCGCAGTCCACGGGGCAGGTCTGGCACGATTCCTTGCCATTGGCATCGCAAACGGCGTCGCCGCACACCGGGCCGCAGTTGCCGCAATCCTGAGCACAAGATGTACATGATTCTCCGGGGTTACATACGCCATTGCCGCACAACGAGATGCCGGGGCACTTTTGTCCGCAGCCGACACACTCCTGCACGCACAGGCCGTCCCAAGCGGATTGGCAGCAGAAGGGATCCTGTTGACAGACGCAGTCTTGGCAAGCACACCCGTCGCAAGTTGGCGCCGGCGAGTCCTTGCAGCCGTCCGAGCAAGCGCCACAATCTAAGCCACAGGTCTTGCAGTTTTCGTCTTTGCTGGAGTCGCAGGCTTTATCGCCACAAAACGAACACTGTCCGCAGTCCTTAGGGCAGTTACTGCAAGTTTCACCCGCCCCGCATTGGCCATTTCCGCAGGTTGGAGCGCACTTGCCGCAGTCCGCCGCGCAAGTGGTGCATGACTCGGCCGCGGAACAGAATTGATCTCCACATGTCGGGCAGCCGCCACAGTCTTTGTCGCAAATCTTGCAGCTTTCGCCGACTTCGCAATTGCCGTTGCCGCATACGGCGGGGCAAGCGCCACAATCTGAGGTGCAGGTCTTGCACGACTCGCCCAAAATGGGGTCGCACTTTCCATCGCCGCAACTTGAACACTTGCCGCAGTCTTTTTCGCAACCTTTGCAGTCTTCGCCCGGCTCGCAGGCGCCGTTGCCGCAAACAGCTGGGCAATTGCCGCAGTCTTGCGGACATATCTGGCAAGATTCACCAAGTTCTTTTTGGCATTTGCCGTCACCACAGGCGGCAACTTGGGGGCACACCGCGGCAAAGTCTGCGCAGCAATCGCCAGCGCTTTGGCAGGCCGAGTCGCAATAGCAACCGTCTGAACCGCCACCGCATTTTCCTACGCAGCTGCCCGGTTTGCACGGCCCACAGTCCTTTGGGCAGGTTTGGCAGTTTTCTTGCACCGACGACGACGCAATGTCGCATTTGCCGTCGCCACACAACGGTGGCTTGCACGGTCCGCAGTCAACGGGGCAATTGGTGCAGCTTTCCTTGTCCTCGCACTTGAAATTGCCGCAAGTCGACGGGCACTTTCCACAATCATTAGGGCATGTTGTGCACGATTCGCCCGGATCGCAGACTCCGTTGCCGCAGCCGCCAGGGCATGGACCGCAGTCGATCCCGCAAGCTGAACAATTCTCGCCAACTTCGCATTTCTTGTTTCCGCAGACCGGTTTGCATGGACCGCAGTCACTCTGGCAGTTGACGCAATCTTCTCCGCTTTGGCATTGGCCGTTGCCGCACTCGACTGGGCAAGTTCCACAGTCGGACGCGCAGTTCTTGCACGACTCGCCGGCCTGTGGATCGCACTTGCCGTCGCCACACCCGCCGCCACATTTGCCGCAGTCGCTTGGGCATACCGAGCAACTTTCGCCGGAGGCGTCGTCGCATTTCTTGTCACCGCAAATAGGCACACACTTGCCGCAGTCATTTGGACAATTCCCACAGTTTTCATTGGCTTCGCAAGCGCCATTGCCGCACACCGTCGGACAAGTTCCGCAGTCGGTCACGCAACTTTTGCAACTTTCGCCTGCGCTGGGGTCACATTGGCCGTCGCCGCAGCCGCCTCCGCATTTTCCACAGTCATCCGTGCATGTTGCGCACGACTCGCCTACGCTGCCATCGCAGATGCCGTCACCGCATTTGCCCGGACAAGCGCCACAATCACTGCTGCAATTGCCACAAGTTTCACCGACTTCCTTGTTGCATACGCCGTCGCCGCATTGGGCAGCGCCGCAAGTAGCCCCGCATTTCTTGCACATTTCGACGCAATCTTGGTCCCATGCCGAGGTGCAACACGAAGGATCAGCTTTGCAAACACACAGTTCGCAGCCACAACCTCCACAGCCAGGCAATGTCGTGGCAACACAGCCGTCACTTCCGATGCATGGACCGCAGTCACTGGCGCAATTTCCACAGGTTTCCAAGCCATTGCAAACTTTGTCGCCACAAGTGGTTGTCTGGCATTTGCCACAATCGCCCGGACAGGTTTGGCACGATTCCTTGGCCTTATCACACGCGCCGTCGCCACAACTGCTAGCGGCTACGCACACGCCGTCGGTGCAGACGGTGCCCTTGCCGCAGATCTGGGCGTTGGCTGGGCCTTTGCCGTCCGCCGCGCATTCGACCGCATACGGTCCCATGCACCATTTGGCGCCCGCCTGACATTCAGGTTTGTAGCAGTACTGCAATTTGGGGTCGCATTGCTCGCCTTTGGGGCAATCGTCATTGACTTTGCAGGTTTGGGCTGGCCCAGGACCGGTATCCAACGTCGCATTGTCAGCGACTGGGCCGTCGACGCTTGCAAGGTCTGCCGAAGACACGCCATCGCCGGCGCCATTGGCGAACCCGACAACCGCTACTTCGCTGTCGGTGCAATGGGTCAAAACAACACAGGCCAGCCCAGCACAAGCCAACGACACGGCGTTTGACAAGGTACGCGCAGTGTTCCAAGAATTAGCCAATTGCCGTGCACAGTTGCGCTCTGACTCATCGGGCTGGCGCGCTAGTGTGGCCAATTCACGCGCATGGTTGTGCATGGTTCTATCTCCGAGGCTTTGGGAGTGCCACCCGCGCGATTGTAGCAAAAAGCGCCGCCCGACCGCCACAGCAAGATAGCCATCAAGCCGCCCTTTGTCTGGCGGAAAATGGGGTCGAATCTGAGGATCGGGTCGAATCTGAGGATCTAGGCTGGGCTGCGGGCGCACCTTGCGGCAGAGTCGTGTAATTTCAACCACCAGAAAATGGGGTCCACTAATCTGGCGCCTTAGGGCTCGGCCGCGGTCGTGGACGAGCAGGGCTTACAGGCCGATATCCGCTGGGTAATTGACTTCGATAATGTCGCCCTGCTGCGGCGTAACGGGAAAGTAAATGGCGTCGCCAAATACTTTGCACAGCCCGCCTTGGCACGCAAGACCGGCCGGACAGTCTTTGGTGGTCTTGCAAGTGGAGCCCTGCAACGCGCTCAAATTCGACTTGCCGATCAAGCAGTCCGCCGTAGCCTTGACATAGTATGCATCGCCGTCCGCGCCCTGCTCATTGGGGCCGGTCACGTACTTCATTTCTTTCTTGGAGGTTGCACGCTGCCGAGTCACTTTGATCAACGGAAACTTGGTCTTGTCGTCGTATCCGGGCGGATGTGGCAAGCAAACCTTGACGACCCGGCTCAAAATAAGGTTGGCGACGTTGTTTAGCGCGACGCTGAAGTCAGTGCCCTCGCAAATGTTCGCCACTAGTCCGTTATCGCCAAATGCCTCCGCAACGCGGATGTACCGCGAACCGTAACCGGACTCGCCGCGCTCGCCGCTGCAAATGTAGACAGACTGCACGCCTGCGGTGTTTCGCAACACAGAGCGGTAATAGCTCGCGCGGTCTTTGTCTTTGCTGCAGTTGGGCTTAGCAGCATTCGCCGTGAGTGCGTCGCCAGTAATCGTGGCAAAAATTACCCGCGCCGGATCGGATTTGAGTGAACGATAGCGATTAACAAAGTCGGATACAGCACCGAACCGCCAATTCTGGAGCATTCCCTGAGGGTTGTCCTTGACCAATTGGGCGATGTTGGCTTCGGCCTGGGCCGAGCAGGTCGTGTAATCCGGGCCGGCTTTGTCGGCTATGGCTTCGCAGTCGGCTGGGCATTTGCGTTTCTTCCCAACAGGATCCTTGTACTTTGCATATTCGCAATAGCCGACCAACAAGTCCCGATTGCCAGCGACGCGGTCATTGTAGCTTTGGCATGACCGTTGCAACTCGTTGGAGAACAACGCCTTGACCAGAGTTTTTTGTTGTTCCGAAGTAATGTCCCCAATGTTCGAGTCCAGTTCAAAGGTCATCGAGCAATCATCGTCGTCCGATACCATCACAATCACCAAATAGGCGTCGGGCCGCACCAGATCCGTGTACTGGCAGGTTCCGACTGGCTTGCCGTTCTTGTCTCGCGGGCAGTTGGGCCCATGGGGGTCCAGCGCCAACCAGGCCGACCGCAGTCCGCCTTCAAACAACGCTTCAGGCTCCTGATTGGCGCCGACGGTCGCATTGCAACGGAACCAGTCGAGCATGGTGCCCTTTTTCTTGGTGCCGTCCGGCATGACCACGTCGGCGGCGACTGCCTGCTTGAGCACGCCAGGCAGTTTTTCTGGCGCCGGGCAGCCGTCCGTTTCCGGCGGAAACATACAACCAGCAGGTTGGACCACGTTGTTGCAATAGACCTTGTGTTTGCCGTCTGGCACCGTCGGTTCGAACATTGCATAGCAATCTGAGTTGGTTGTGCACTTCAACTGGCAGCTTGTATTGACCGAGCAGTTGTCATTGTTGTTGAAAATTGTCGAATCGGCAGAGAATTTGCAAAACCAATCGCCATTGGCCAGCTTCCCTGGGGTCAAACACTTCTCGCCGTTCTGCGGGCACATGCATGAATTAGTGTCAAAAACTGAGTAATTAAAGCACTTTGGGCTGGCGCAGTCGAGGTTTCCCATGCACGGCTGTTTAACCTTTTCGATGCAGCTCGGCGGTAGCGACGTGGCCGGGCTGTGCACAAACTCGCCAATTTTCTTAATGTTTTTGGCATCCGGGACTTGCTGAACAGTCACGACTGCCATTTGTGCATCGATAAATGACGGATCTGTCGGCTTAATCTTCCCGTAATCTTGCAGGCTTTGGATAAAAGTCTGGAAACCATTGGCCAGCGCCCGCTGCTCTTGGCACATCGACGATGAGTGATCGATGACCCACAGGAAGTCGATCTTGACCGCTTTGTCGCGACTAAGTTGACGGGTTACGCGCACTTCAAAGCTATCGAGCAAGCTGTGCACCGGATAGTCGTTGCACGCCGAGGTGATCACCGAAGCCAGCGCACAAACCGATAGGAGCCGTTGTGATAATCGAATGTGGCGAATTAAATCCATGAGTTACTCGGCCTCGATTAGCAAAGGGACCTGTGCCCGGTTACGAATACGAACTGGGCGGCGAAGACGAACGGGGCTGGCACCACCAGCTGAATTGCGACCACCAACTGAACTGCGACCACCAACTGAACTGCGACCGTCACCGGGACTAACCGGCAACAAAACCATAGGCTGCCCTCGCTTGCCAGCCGCAGGCAGCCCAACAGGCTACCACGCTAACTGCTAAAAGTCTCGCTGGTCCTTGGCGTCGTGATCTGGGACCCTGCCAAAGCTTGCAGAACGGCATTATCCGTTGGCCCACCATGCGCGACCACGTGACCATGGGCCAGAACGACGATCCAATCGGCGCTGCGCAGGGCAATAGCGTGTTCGTGGGTCGCGACAAGGACGATGCGGCCGTCGCTATGGGCCCAGGTGCGCAAGCGATTGAAAAGATTTAGAGCTTGCCGGGGATCCAGTGACGCTGTCGGCTCATCAAACAAGGCAATGCGCGGCGCCAACGCCAAAATCATCGCGACAAGGGCGCGCTGGCGTTCGCCACCTGAAACAGCTCCACTGTCGACATGGCCGCGGTCAATGAGATCGACGCTGGCGAGCGCCACTTCGACGGCGTTGGCGTCTGCAGCCGGGAGCACTCCACGGACCCGCCACGCCCAGCTGCGATTGAGGCGTGCATGACGGCCAATCGCCGCGAGTTCACGAACCGTCAGACCGGCGTCGACCCTCGGAGTTTGCGGTAGCCAAGCCAGATCGCCGTAAGCTAAAGCAGCGGCGGGTGGGCGGCCGCCAGCCACGACCGTCCCCGTGGTAGGCCGCAAAACTCCAGCAAGTACGCGCAGCAATGTCGATTTGCCGCTGCCATTGGCGCCGACAACTGCCACCAGCGCTGGAGCTTGCCACTGCGCCGATACCGCCTGCACGGCGGTAACGCCAGCAAACTCCACACTAACCTCGCACATCGACAGATTGACCTGCTCAAGCGCGTGCCCAGAACTGCCTGCAAGGGCCAGCGGCGCAGCGCGCATGGATTGCCGTAGGAGCATAAATAGCAATGGGCATCCGGCCAGCGCCGTTAGCACACCCAGCGGCAACTCGGCTGGCGCAGCCACGGTTCGACTCAGACCATCCAACGCTGCCACTAAGCCGCCGCCAAACAGAACGGCCGCGGGCAGTAGGACTCGTTGATCGCGGCCTAGCCACATTTTGAGGGCATTTGGGACCAGCAGGCCGACAAATCCGACGATTCCGGCAACGGAGACAGCGACGGCGGACAGTGCCGCGGCCCACCAGACTGCGCGTCGACCCAGGCGATCGCTGTTGACGCCCAGACCAGCGGCGAGTTCATCGCCCAGCGACAAGGCCTGCAATGACGCCGAACTAACCAGTGCCCATGCCAATGCAGCGACCACGACCACCAATGCTGGTACGGTGGCTGCGAGATTGGGCAGCGCGACCCCACCCATCAACCATTGGGTCGCCGCCCGCAAGCGGATGTCCGACAATTGAGTCAGGACAAACGACGTGGCGGCACCGGCGAAAGCTGTGATCACCAAACCAGCGACCAAGACCCGTTCGGCCGACGCGCGTCGCGCCAAGCGAAAGGCAAGGGACACCGCCAAGAGTGCGCCACCAAACGCC
The DNA here is from genome assembly GCA_009692465.1 of Myxococcales bacterium. GTDB lineage: Bacteria > Myxococcota_A > UBA9042 > UBA9042 > UBA9042 > SXRM01. The sequence continues at coordinate 295 of SHZD01000120.1, read as the reverse complement.
GCAACTGGCTGGAACCACGGAATATACTCGCCGACGTCGGCGCCCGTCTGTGTCGCAATCCAAGTCAATATCGGGACGGCAGACACCGCCGCCAGTGTTGCGCCAGCACTGGTGCCCACCAAATACGGGTCGGCGATCGAATTGTGGGTCGCCGTTTGCAACAATGCTCCGGCTAGCGCCAACGCCGCGCCTACCAACCAAGCACCAACGGTTCGCGGGGCGCGAACATCGACTAAAATGACAGTTGCAGTCGTATTTCCAGCGATTGCTTGAGTTAGAAGCTGCCAAATTGGTG
>SHZD01000119.1 GCA_009692465.1 Myxococcales bacterium | reverse complement strand
TGTCCGAAACTGCACGGATTTACTCCGGGCAGTTCTTGGACAGTTGAGAATATCTGAGAAGCTAGGAGACTGTCGGATCGCAATAGATTCATTGTGTATAACCGCAAAGACATTTCATAACCGATTGATTTCCGACAGGCTCCTAGGGCCGCGGCCATACAAATCCCATTCCAAACAGCCACCTGAACCCCAGGCAGGGTCAGCCAGATGTCCGCTTTGGCCAGTACCTGCGCCGCCCACGCAAACCGGGCGCGATCACCGTCGTACTACGCCGCCAGCACCCACACCGGCCCGACAATCAAATTGCCGATGAACAGCATGATTCCAAGAATATGCAAAGTCTTATGCACGCTGTAGTCGAGCGGAGCCGCCACCAGCAGGTCGGCCCACATGAGCCCAAGCGCAACCAGCGCCGCGATGTTTGAAACGACAGATGCCTTTGCAGATTCAGACACTTGCATCTGTTCTCCCGGTGCTACTTCTGGCGACGACAAGTGTACCAGAGCACGTTGTAACACCGACAGGGCAAGGTTACAAAATCGGATCGTTTACTGGACACTGGCGTGGGCAATAGCGACAATCACGGCCTACGGAATCGCGCGGCTCAGCGTGAATTATCGGCTGCTCGGGGCAGCAAATACGACCATTCGCGGCGTGAATTCATGGTATTGCACCATGCTGTCACGCCTTGACAATCCCAAGCCACCACCGGTGGCGATGCTCTGGACTTTGCGCGCGACATGAATGCGCTTCGCCATTTGAGGGACCATGAACTTGAACTTGTGTAATCATTCTAAGCTGTTACGCATGCTGACTGCCGCTGGCGCAACCTTGACCCTCGCCCTAGCGGGCTGCGGCGACAGCGCAGGCGGCGACGGCGGCAGCGGGGTCAGCGCCGATACGACGGCCAACACGGGGGTCGGCACCGACGCCGTTGCAACTGGCGACGCCGTGGCCGCAGATACCGGGGAACCGGTCGATGCTGGCACCGCGGATACGGCTGCCCCAGAAGACATCGCCGCCACAACCGACGGCAGCACGACCACCGACGCCCAAGACGACAGCACGACCACCGACGCCCAAGACGGCAGCACGACCACCGACGCCCAAGACGGCAGCACCACCACCGACGCCCAAGACGACAGCACCACCACCGACGCCCAAGACGACAGCACCACCACCGACGCCCAAGACGACAGCACGACCACTGACGCCCAAGACGACAGCACGACCACTGACGCCCAAGACGGCAGCACGACCACCGACGCCGAAGACGGCGGAACCACCGACGCCGAAGACGGCGGAACCACCGACACCGCGGCCTGTGGCGGCAAGCTGGGGTGCGCCTGCACGCAGGACAGTGAATGCACCGAAGGCAAGTGCTTGGACGGCAAAAACGGCAAGGTCTGCACCAAGCCGTGTGAAAAAACCACGCCAGATACTGAAGTTTGCGACGGCGTCGACAACGATTGCAACGGCCAAACCGACGACAAGACCTGCGACGACAAGAACAAATGCACCGAAGACAAGTGCGGGGCCACGGCGCCGGCGCCCAAAGACGAAAAGTGCGAATACAAGCCGGTAGACGGCGCTTGTGACGACGGCAGTGCGTGCACCACTTCGGATGCCTGCAAGGACGGCAAATGCACCGGGGCTAAGCTCGAGTGCGACGACAAAAATTCTTGCACCACCGACAGTTGCGACCTAGCCACTGGCTGCACCAAGACCGCCAATAGCGAACCCTGCGACGACTCCAGCGCCTGTACCATCAAAGACGGCTGCGCGGACGGCAAGTGTGGCGGCGCCGCATTGGTTTGTGATGACAAGAACCCGTGCACCGACGATGCCTGCGACCCGATCAAGGGCTGCGCCAACGCGGCCAAAGATGGCGCTTGTGACGATGGCGACGCCTGCACCAAAGGCGACGCCTGCAACGCCGGCAAGTGCGCAGCCACCGATATCGTGGTGTGCGACGACAAGAATCCCTGTACGACTGATGCCTGCGAGCCGGCCACAGGCTGCACGGCCACCGACAATGCCGACAAGTGCGACGACGGCAACGCTTGTTCGCTCAATGACGCCTGCGCAGCGGGCAAATGCGTTGGCACCTCCACCAAAAACTGCGACGACAGCAATGCCTGCACCAAAGACGCCTGCGACGCCGCGGCCGGCTGCACTGCCACCAGTTTGGACAGCGGCACTTGCGACGACGGCAGCCTGTGCACCAAAGACGACGCCTGTGCGGCTGGCAAATGCGGCGGCTCAACCGTGGTGTGCGACGACGCCAATCCGTGTACCGCCGACAGTTGCGATGTGGCCAAAGGCTGCACGGCCAGCAATGACGACAACTTGGCCTGCTCAGATGGCGACGCGTGCACCGAAAAAGATGCTTGCGCCGCTGGCAAGTGCGCGGGCGCCTCCAAAGTCGTGTGCGACGATAGCAAAGCCTGTACCGATGACGCTTGCGACAGCAAGACCGGTTGCACCGCGACCAACAACAGCGCCGGTTGCGATGACGGCGATGCGTGTACCGCCAAAGACGCTTGCAAAGACGGCAAATGCGCGGCCGGCAGCCCAATGGTCTGTGACGACAGCAATGCGTGCACCGACGAGACCTGCGACAAAGTCAAAGGCTGCCAGAGCGCAGCCAACAAGGCCGCGTGCAGCGATGGTGACGCCTGCACGACCGGCGATATCTGCGCGGACGGCAAGTGTGCAGCGGCCGCCAAGGCGGACTGCGACGACAAGAGCGCGTGCACCGATGATAGCTGTGATTCTGCCAATGGCTGCCTGAACAAGCCCAACGTGGTCGGTTGCGACGACGGCGACGCCTGTACCGGCGGCGACAAGTGCGCGGACGGCAAATGTGTCGCTGGCGGCGTGCTCAAGTGCGACGACAACAATGCGTGCACCGCCGATGCCTGTGACAAGGCCAAGGGCTGCGTCACGACCAACACCAGCGCGGACTGCGACGATGGCGATGCGTGCACCAATGGCGACAAGTGCAGCCTAGGCAAATGCCAACCAGGCCCGGCGCTCAAGTGCGACGATGTCAACCCCTGCACCAATGACAGCTGCGATACCAAAAGCGCCTGCGTCTACACCAACAACTTGGGCCAGTGCGACGACGGCGATGCCTGCACGGCAAAAGACGGCTGTGACGGCGGCAAATGCGTGGCGGGCGCCAAGCTGACCTGCGACGACAGCATTGTGTGCACTACCGATAGCTGCGACAAGCTCAAAGGCTGCGCCAACGTCGCCAATGCGCTCAAGTGCAGCGACAACAACGAGTGCACCGTCAGCGACAAATGCACGGACGGCAAGTGCGTGGGCGCTGGCACCCAGTGCGACGACAAGAACCCGTGTACGGACGACAAGTGCTCGCTGTTGGGCGGCTGTAGCTTTGTGGCCAATGTGGCCGCTTGCGACGACGGCAAGGTCTGCACCGACAAGGATACCTGCAAAGACAAAGCGTGCGAATCGGGCCTGCCCAAAGTGTGCAACGACGGCAACGGCTGCACCACCGATTCATGCGACCCAGTCAAGGGCTGCGTGGGCGCTGCAGTCGCTGATTGCGTAGGCTTGCCATACGCGCAAACTTTTAGCTGCGCCGACCCAGGCTTGGCCTCGTGGGCGCTCAGTGCCGCTCCGCTCAAGGGCGCTGCTGCATGGGGGGTGGACGCTACCGCCAATCCACCGGGTTATTGGTCGCCGGCGTGCTCGCTTAACTTCAACAATGGCGCTCATTTTGAGTGCACAGGAACGGAGACCGCCGTCGGCGGCACCGCGCGCAGCCCGCAGTTGGACGCCACCGGCATCAAAGTCGGGGCAATTGTCCGCGTTGCATTTCGGTTGGGCGGCAAGTGGGAGAATGACAGCTGGGACAATCTCGACCTCGAGTACAGCATCGACGGCACCAAGACTTGGTTGTTGGTCAAGACCTACGACTCACCGCCGGCGTGGAATGGCGTCACCGTCGATTTGCCAGCCGCGGTGGTAGGCAAGACTTTTCACTTGCGGTTCAAATTCTCGACTTCCGACTGCGCTTTCAACGACACGACTGGCGCGTTCATCGACGATTTCGCCGTAGTACCGGCCACTTGCGCCAAGAGCGCGGACTGCAACGACCTCAATGCCTGCTCCGTCGACTCCTGCGATCTGGTGACTGGCAAGTGCAGCTACAAAAATCAGGCCAGCGGCGTCGCGTGTGACGATGGCAACGCCTGCAGCACGACTGACATCTGCAATGCCTTCGGCATGTGCAGCCCCGGCCCCGCCAAGGAGTGCAACGACAAAATTGTGTGCACCACGGACGCCTGCAATCCGCAGACCGGCTGCACCAATGTCAACAACATCATCGCTTGCACCGACAGCAATGCCTGCACCGACAAAGACCTGTGCTCAGCTGGCAAGTGTGTGCCTGGCAAGGACTTGACCTGTGACGACAGCAAGTTCTGCACCGCCGATAGCTGCGCTTCAGCCACGGGTTGCGTCAACACCAACAAGCCAAGTGGACCAAACGCTGCTTGTGACGGCACTAGTGCCAATGGCTACTGCTACAAGGCAGTCAAAGCCACCGCCAATTGGCAATCCGCGGAGACAGCCTGCATCGCGTGGGGCGGCAACTTGGCCAGCATCGCTTCGGCCATTGAAAACAACGCAGTCAGCAAGACGGCGGTCGGCATTTGCGGCAACGTCAATGCGTGGATTGGCCTCAATGACATCGCGGTCGAGGGTGCCTACAAGTGGACCGACGGCACCGCGTTTGGCTACAAGAATTGGGCGGTTGGCCAACCCAACAATGTCAACAATCAGGATGCCGGTCAAATGTCCAATCCTGCCGGTACCTGGGACGACGAGGTGACCTCGGCCAGCCCCGGATGCTACGTCTGCAAACGCGCTTTGCCGGTGTTGTGTGACGACGTCAACAAGTGCACGACCGTGGATTTGTGCGACTCAAAGGGCGCTTGCATCGGCAGCACCGCACCCAATTGCAACGACAACAACGTGTGCACCAACGATTCGTGCGATCCCAAGCTGGGCTGCGTCAACGCGGCAAACACCGTCGCGTGCAACGATGGCAATGCGTGCACCACCTTGGACACCTGCGCCGCCAGCGCTTGCAAGGGCGGAGTTGCCCCCAACTGCGACGATGCACTCGAATGTACGATTGACACCTGCGACGCCACCAAGGGCTGCGTCAACAATGCCAAGGTGGCCAGCGGCCCAGCGTGCGACGGCACCGTGGTCAATGGCCGCTGCTTCAAAGCGGTCAAGGCGGCCGGCACCTGGGCAACGGCCGAGGCGGCGTGCAAGACCTGGGGCGGCAACTTGACCTCGATCAACAACTTGACCGAGCAACAAACGGCAGGCGGGCAGGCTTCGGCGGTGTGCGGCGCAACTAGCGACTTCTGGATTGGCCTCAATGACATCGCCACTGAAGGCAATTATGTGTGGTCAGACGGTACTGCAGTGTTGGTCACCTATTGGGGCACCAACCAACCCAACAACGCCAACAACGAGGACGTGGTGCATACCGTTGCGGCCACCAGCAAGTGGAACGATTTGTCTGTGGCTACCCCTTTGCCGTGCTACGTGTGCGAAAAGGCCGATCCGCCGGCGTGCAACGATGGCAGTGCCTGCACCACGGTGGACAAGTGCGCCGGCAGCGGCAAGTGCGTCGGCACCTCGCCGCCCAACTGTGACGACAAGAATCCGTGCACTACGGACTCGTGCGACGTGCTCAAGGGCTGTGTCAATGCCAACAACGTTTTGGATTGCAGCGACAACAGCGCCTGCACAGTCGCGGACAAATGCGCTGCTGGGGCCTGTGTACCGGGAGCCAAACTGGTGTGCGACGACAAGACCGTGTGCACCGCCGATAGCTGCGACGCCGTCAAGGGTTGCGTATTCACGCCCAATGCCGCGATTAATGTCGGCGCGCCGGTTTGCGATGGCTCCGTGGTCGGCACCCGCTGCTACAAGCCGTTCAAGAAAACCTTGACGCCTGCGGCAGCTGAGACCGCATGCGTGCAGTGGGGCGGTCACTTGGCCAGCATTGCCGATGTGGCTGAAAATACTGCGGTGCGCACCGCTGCTGACCGCTTGCTGGGCAACATCGGAGTGCACATTGGCGGCAATGACCTCACCGTCGAGGGCAAGTTTGTGTGGTACGACGGCAGCGCGTTTACCTTCACCAACTGGAATACCAATGAGCCCAACAATTCCGCCAACGAGGACTATGTGCAGTTGTTGCCGACCGGCAAGTGGAGTGACATCAAGGCGACGGACCCTCAGGACGGCTACGTCTGCGAGCGGGCGGCACCGCCCAAGTGCGAAGACGGCGGCACCTGCAATGACAACTATTGCGCGGCCAACGGCACTTGCACCAAGACCGTCCTGCACAATTCGTGCGCTGCGGGCACCGCGCTTGAGTCAACCTGCAGCACCTGTTCGGCAAAAGTTTGTGCTGCAGATCCATGGTGTTGCGCAAATGGTTGGGACCAAAAGTGCGTTGACGCCGTGTTGTCCGTATGCGTCGATAACACGTGCATCCCGTCGTGCGCGCATTCGATGTGCACAGTTGCCGCCACCGGACCGCTGCAAATCGGCTGTGACAAAGTCGGACCGAGCCCAGGTTGCGTTAGCCAGATTTGCAAGGCCGACCCTTTCTGCTGCAGTTCGGGTTGGGACGTCACTTGCCTTGGGCATGTGTTCTCTGTTTGCAAATCACAGGGTTGCACCTACGGGACCTGCGGCCACAGCTTGTGCAGCGTCGGCGCCAAGGTGACCAAGGGTTGCGACGGCGCCGCCAAGGGCAACTGTGCTACGCTCATTTGCAACGCGGACGCCTTCTGCTGTACCACTTCGTGGGATCAAGCCTGCGTCAACGACGTTGCGACGGTCTGCAAGCATACTTGCTACTAAGGGCACCATTAAAATCTAATCGATTTTGTTTGCGCCCGGTTGCTTGCTGTGTGGGTCGCTAAGCTCGCGTCTAGTGCGCCGACTCGCCGCTCCGACCCAGACGAGCGTCGTCGAGTTAATTGTGCTGGGGCCCTAAGACCTGTCCTACAATGGCCTTTTATTCGGTCGTTTCTAGAGAATTGCAGCACGCCGCGCGCGGCACCCTCAATAGATAAAACTTTTCAGCGTGCTGCATGGCGACCGGGCCTCCGGGCGACCGCGCGGCTACGCAGCACACGTGGGGCGGCGCGCCCCGAGTTTCTAGTTACTAAGCCGCGCCATCCAGCGTTGGGCTTCGGCCTGCATACCCGCTTGAGCGCCAACTTGGGGCCGCACCGCCATCACCCGGTGATCTGGATGCCACGGCGCGGCGTAGACCGTCATGGACGACGACCGACAGCCACGCACCATTTCCAGTGCTTTGGTGGCTATTGCGCGGTCACCAGCCGGGGCACCAGCCGCTTCAGATTCGGCCAGTCGGCGGGCGTCGCTGAACAAGGCAGGAACGCAAGCCGACAGCCACTGCACCGCCCGCAGCAGACCGGCCTCGTCGCCTTGATCGGCGCACGCCAGTCCAAGCGCCAGTTGCGCAGCGGTTCTAGTCGGCTGACGAGCTACGGCCTGATTGAGCAACTCTACGGCCTGAACATTGCGACCTTGGCGCCAGCCAATTTCGCCACGCAGCATGAGCCACGCCGGCCCTTCGCTGGCCAAGCGTTGACGGCCCAGGTCGAGCCAAGCGAGGCCGGCGGTCAGATCGCCCTGTAGCATCGCTAAAGTCGCCATCCCAGCGTGGGGCCAGCGCGTGTGCGGCCATTGCTGCAGAGCCTGACGCAACACCTGCTCGGCCTGCGTGTAGTTGCCCAGCCACAACTGCCACTCACCTGCGTAGGCCAACGGCAGGGGCGAATACGAATGGTCGACGACCGCCGAGTGTAGGACCTGCGTCACCAGCTGAACCGGCTGATCGCGTGCACATTCTATTGCTTGTCGAGCACAATGTCGCGCGCTTGGGGCAACAGCCTGACGACGCAAGGTCTGGCCGCTGCCCAAGGTCGTCAAGGTGCTCAAGTTGTGACCGAGCAGTTCCAGCGTCGGTTGCAGCAGCGCTTGAGCTTGAGCGCAAACCTGCTCTTCGCCCGTGCAACTGCCTAGTTGCGCCGGCCACAACTGATTTAGCGCAGGCAACAGACTGTCAAAACGGCCGTAGTTGGCCGCCACAGGGGTCCACATCACCCGCAGCAGAGTCGCTGGCAAGGAAAAGCCGTCGCTGTGCAGCGTACACAGGTCCAAGTCGCGCTGGGCCTGGCGGGGGTCGCCCAACTCAGCGTAGCAACGCGCCCGCCACGCATAGGCCTCCGCCAGCGTCGAATCCACGGCCAGCGCGGTGTTCAATTCGGTGAGCGCCGCGCGGTAATCCGCTTGGACAAAGGTGGCCACCGCCAGCGTAAGGTGGGCCGTCGGGCAGCTTGGCGAGGTCACTAGCGCACGCTGGGCCATCGCGGTTGCCAATTGCCATTGGCCGCGCCAACGCGCCAACGTCGAACGCAGCGCCAAGATCGAGGCGGCAGCAGTGCTGGCCGCGCAGGCCTGGTCTAAAACCGTTTCAGCTTCAAGAAGCTGGCCTGAAATGATCAGGTGTTCCGCGGTCAAGCCGCAGGACAGCCGCGGATCCGCGGCGACGGTCAGTGGCAGCCGATTGCCGCTGATCGCGGCGTGGGCAAGCCAGCGACCAGCGACGATCACGGAGGTGTCGTCTAAATGCACTGTCCAGTTGGAGTGTTGAGCTAACAGGGCGAGCTGTTCGGTGAGCTGTGCGCTGGGCCGTCGCAGCAACAACCGGACCAAAGTGGCCCGTGGTTCAGCCGCGGTGGGTGCACGCTCACACCACGCCAGCGCAGCGTCAATCGCCAAACCAAGCCATCCGGCGCGATCCGCCAACCGCACCGCTTGCGCGTACCAATGGGCATCGCCGGCAGTTGCCCACTGGCACAGAGCGGCGTAGCCATGGGCATACTCGCCCAGCCACGCTAGCAGCCACGGCCAACGGGGATGGCGATCCACGTTGGGGTGCTCATGCAAGGATTCAAGCACTTGACGCCGCAAGCGCGGTTCATGCTCACCTGCGGCGGCGCGGGCCAGCCAGCGGTCTAGGAGCCTGTCGGAAATCAAACGCATTTTGAATGTCTATCCGATTATACACAATGAATCTATTACGATCCGACAGTCTCCTAGCCATACAGATATTCTCAACTGTTTCAGAACTGCCCGGAGTGAATCCGTGCAGTTTCAGACAGTTGTCGCCGTCTAGCCAGGCGGCGCTAGGAGCGAGTCGGAATACTCCGACACGCTCCTAGGCTGTCTACCATCACCGACGGCTGCGCTTAGACCGCGGCCGGGGTCAAGCCAAAACGAGCGGCGATCAGCCACCGGCCGGCGTAAATCAGCGGCGTCAGCAGCAGGGCCAACACGAACTTGAGGATGTAGCCGGTGAACGCAATCTCCAGCAGGGCACTGGTTGGCGGCGCCTTGCCATCTGCGGCAGAGACACCGGCGAACAAGATAAACGTAACCGCCAGTGAATCGAAAAGTTGCGACACCACTGTCGAACCCGTAGCGCGCAACCAAACTAGCTTGCCGTTGGTCAGGCGCTTAAACAGACCAAACAGCGCAATATCACACAGTTGACCAATCAAATAGGCCGTCAGCGAGGCGACGTACAGGCGATTGGACATGGCAAACACTTGCTCAAATACCGGTTGCGGCAGCGGGCTTTGCGGCGCGACCGGCAGCTGGCGGGCCAAAAAAATCAGGCCGAACGCCAACAGCGCGCAGGCCAGACCCAAATAAGTGGTCCGTCGGGCCGCTTTGGCGCCAAAGTACTCGTTGATCAGGTCGGTGAGCAGAAACGTCACCGGAAAGGACAGCATGCCCACAGAATGGGTGACAAACTCGTAGCCGCCAATCGTGAATAATTCCAAGCGAAAAAACTTGGAGCCGGTGATATCGGCCACCAGCAGGCAAGTGACAAAGCCAGCGGTCAACGCGGTGAGCACCCGACTGCGCGCATGATCCTCGGCGTTAGTCGATAAATCTTGCATGGTTGACCATTCCACTGCCCCAAACCGGTGGGCCGTCGCGTTAGCGAGCGTAGCACGCGCGATGGCGGTGCCAAACTAACCGTAGGCGCTCCCTTGTCATTTCGGGCAGTAAGGTCGCTACCTTGTAGCATCGACCGGCTTGCGTTACGTTCAAGGCATAGGGACGCAGGTTTCTGCGCGCGCACCCATGGCTGCACAACACTTCTTCAAGCCCGATGCTGACGAACTGCCGCCCAGCAGTTTGATAGACAACATGTACCGCGTAGTGCGCTTGATTGGCCGCGGCGGCATGGGCTCGGTGTATGAGGCTGAGGATACGCGCCTAGGCCGACCGGTCGCCCTCAAAGTCTTGCGTTCGGACTTGGCCAAACAACTGCAGGCCGACGAACGCTTCTTGCAAGAAGCCAAGATTTTGGCGCGGATCCGCTCGCCGTTTGTCGCCACCGTGTTCAATATTGGCGCCACTGAGACCGGCCGTACCTACATTGCGATGGAGTACATCGAAGGCGAGTCCTTGGGCGATCTGCTCGATCGCGAGCGCTGGCTCAAATTGCCGCGCGCCGGACGCATCGCTCAGCGGGTGTGCGAAGCGTTGATGGAAGCCCATAAGCTCGGCATCATCCACCGCGATCTCAAGCCCGATAACATCCTGTTGACCCGACTGGGCTCGGTCGATGACTACGTCAAGGTGGTCGATCTCGGGCTGGCCAAACACATTGCCGCCCAAGGCGATGCCGCCAGCCCGCGTTTGACTCAGGCGCGTCTGGTAGTCGGCACGCCCGCTTACATGAGCCCGGAGCAAGCGGCAGGCCAGGAAGTCGGGCCAGCCAGCGACCTGTATTCGCTAGCGGTGATCTTGTACGAGATGGCCACCGGCTTTCTGCCCGTCGATGGCGAGTCGCCGCAGGACTTCTTGCGCGCCCACCAACTGCAGGCGCCGGTCAGCGTCAATGTGCGCCGCACTGATCTGGTGTTTCCGCCGCAAGTCGATGCATTTTTTCGCAAAGTGCTGTCCAAGTCGCCGAGCGAGCGGCCCAAAGACGCCCGCGCCTTTGTCCAAGAATTGGATCGTCTCGAGGGCATCACCGCCGAATCGCGCTCGGCGCGGCCAGCGCACGCCAACATCCCCAAGTCGATTCGCCGACAGGACTCCGCGCTTGGCCCGACGCTGGATTTGCTGGGCGAGCGCATGGACCGCGCCAAAGACCGCGTGCGCATGGAACTGGCTGGTGTGTGCGCGCGCAGTCGGGCGATGCTGTACGAGGCGTTGGACGCGTTTGTCAGCGAAGTGCAGACCCGCGCCGATTCGCCGGTGGTGGTCAGGGTCCGCGTTCCGCCAGCGGGCAACCGCTTGTTGTTAGCGGCGATTTTTGAAGAGGTTCGCATTCGCGCGGGGTTATTTGACGACGACCCGCCGAGCTTGGCCCGGCGTAAATTGCTGTCGTGGGTTCAGGGCCTGATGCCGGATCGCCCAGATCGGGCGAGCCAAGTGGCCCACTTGATCGGCTTGTTCTTGCGGGTGGAATTTCCCGATTCGCCGCACTTGGGCCACGCCCGCTCGGTGCCGGAAGTGGCGCGCATGGCCGGTGGCGCCGCTCTGGCCGACGCGTTGCGCGGTATCGCCGGTCGCAGCACCCTGGTGTTGGTGTTTGAGCGCGTCGATCACCTTAGCGACACCGAACAGAGCTTCGTGCGGCGCTTGATTCGCCAATTGGGCACCATTCCAGTAGTGGTGGTCGGCGGGTGGGTGGCGCGCCACGATGAGGTTCCCGCCAGTTTTGCCGGCTTGTTGACCGCGGGTTCGGTGTCGCGGGTGCCAGCTCGCGAACCGGCGGCGCTCGATCGGTTGCTCGATGGTTCGGCGCGACGGGTGCTGGCTGCCGCCGTGCGTCTGGGCTCGCCGCTGTGGCCGGATTTGCTGGAGGCCGCGACTGGCAGTCCAGTTGGCGGCGCGGTGGCCCGTTTGGTGGCCGCTGGCGCCCTGCGACCGATGCCGGCCAGTCGGCTGTCGTCGCAAGTTGAGTACGCGCTCGGCGATTTTCCAGAATCAATTCAAGCCGATATCGACAAGGAACAGCTAGACATTCCGCGGGCGTTGTCCTGGGTGCTGGCCCAGGCGGTGTCGCGTCCGGATGTGTGGGCCGGGCGCATGGCCGAGCTGGAAGCTCAGGCCGGCGGGCTAGCGATGGCAGCGACCCATAGCCGGCAGTTTGCTGAACTGACGCGGCAACTCGGTGGACTGACTGAAGCTATTACCGAATTCGAGACCTCGCGCATGCACGGGCTGGCCTTGCAAGCACAGGGGCGCAGCATCGAAGCCGCACTCAATTTGGCCGAAACCGTCATCGGCTTGTCGCGGTGCCTGTCCGAGCAGGGCAATCACGAGTTGGCCAGCGAGCGCGCTCGCGAGGGCATCGAAGGGCTGCGCGGACTGCAAGGCAATCTGCGCGAAGAGGACTGGTACCGGTTGGGGGTGCCGTTGTTAGCGGCATGGGCGACGGCCGAAGTGGCGTGCAATCGCGGCGCCCAGGCCATTGCGCCGTTGGAAACGCAGTTGGGCCTGATCCAGCAACGTCCCACCCAGATTAAGGGCATCGACTACACGCCGACTATGCGACTGGCGCTTGGCAAGTGCCTGAAATCAGACGGAAAGATCAAACAGGCTCTGGAAACGTGGGTAGAAGGCACCCAGTCCATGGCCGTACTGCACAATCCGGTGCTGGCTGCCGAGTTGTCGTTGTGTATTTCCGAAGGGTATCGCCTGCTTGGCGACGGTGACCGCGGAGTGACGGCGGCCAGAAAAGCGCTGGCGGCGGCGCGCGATGCGCGCAACCTGATTCTGGAAGTCGAAGCGCTGCGCTCGCTGGCATTGGCCTTGCGTGAAGTCGGTGAACTGGATGACGCCGAAGCGCAATTGGGCGAAGCGCTGAACGCCTTAGGCCGAATTGACCGCCAATTGTTGGCCGCCGAGGTTTCGGTGTTGCTGGCCAACGTCTTGCACGCCCGCGGAGCGATGGACGAAGCAGACGCAGCGTTGGCCAAGTCGTGTCGCGCCTACGCGGCCTTGCCAAGTCTGACAGGATTGTCGAACGCGCTGCGCGAGCGTGGCGAAATTCAAATGGCCAACGGCATTTACACACGGGCGCTGGCTTTTGCGGAAGAGGCGGCGCGGCAAGCGCAACTGGCCGCCGACGTCGGTCTGCACATTCGAGCGCTGCTGTTGGCAGCGCGGGCGTCGGCGGCGGCGGGCGATGCGCGCCAGGCCCACGTGCGCATGGAAGAGGCTTTTCAGTTGGTGCCCCAAGAGTCCGCCACCGTCGAGCGCGCCGACTGCATGGTTGTACTTGCCGATCTGTTGGAGGCAGGGGTATTGACCAGTGACCGTGCGCCTTCGTCCCTGCTGGAAGAGGCCGGTGAACTTTATAAGGATCTGGGCGCCACCAAAGAAGCCGAGCGCTTGACCCGTCGTCTCAAGGCCATGTCCTCCACGGGTGAATTCCTTAGAGTCGCACCGCAGACGTAAGGGCCCGTACGAAATCAAGTCAATTTTGCACCCCCACCCATTGCTTTTGGTGGGTCGCGAACTCGCGGCTTTGCAAGCCGCCTGCAGGCTCCTTTCCAATCGCGGATCTATCGACTTATTCTTGCACGAGCCCTAAGCGGGCACTGGTGCATCGAGTCCGTTTGGGACACAGCCTAACTGCGCCCCGCGAAAATGAGTTTCATCACTTCGGCTCGGGTCGACGGGTCGTCGCGAAAGGCTCCGAGCATAGCGCTAGTCACCGTCACGGCGTTCGGTTTCTTGACCCCGCGCATCACCATGCACATGTGGGTCGCTTCGATGACGACCGCAACACCGGCTGGCTGCAGCCCTTGTTGCAAGGCAGTGGCGACTTGGGTAGTCATGCGTTCTTGGACCTGTAGCCGCCGCGAATAAACATCGACTACGCGCGCCAACTTGGACAGCCCAACCACCCGACCGCGCGGCAGGTAGGCGACGTGGGCCTTGCCCAAGAACGGCAGCATGTGGTGCTCGCACAGGCTGGCAAAGTCAATGTCGCGCACCAACACGATTTCTTCATTGTCAACTTCAAACAGCGCTGAGCGAATGATGGCCAACGGGTCCTCGGCATAGCCAGCCGTCATGTCCCGCCAAGCCTTGGCCACCCGCATCGGGGTCTTGAGCAGGCCTTCGCGCTGCGGGTCTTCGCCCAGCTCAACCAGGATTTCGGCAATCTTGCTTTCCATAGCTTTCTCCAGCAAGTTGGGCCTCCGGGACAATTCGCTCAACGCCAGGGGCATGGATCGGTGCCGCGAGTCGGCCGTTGAGGGCCTGAGTTCAGCCCCCAACGCAGCAAGCAAGCCCAACCAGTCCCACCATGCCACATTGTGGGACCGTTCTTAGGCCGGCGCAGCAACAGATTCAAGGATTTGATGCAAAACGGCTTCAATAGCCGAGCGTTCGCCGACAGTGCCGCTAGGACCCACCAGGACCACGCGATGATTGGCGATCGGCACAAACAGCGCCTGAACGTCGTCTGGCGTAGCAAACCGCCGGCCAGCGACCAGCGCCCGTGCCTGCGCAGCGCGGTAAAAGCCAATCGCGGCGCGAGTCGACAGTCCGAGCTCCACGCTGCGATGGGCGCGGCTGGCCTGCACCAGTGCGTGCAAATAGGCCAGCACATCCGGGGCCATGTGGACCGCCCGCGCAGCCGCAATCAGCGCCTGCACCGCAACGGCGTCGACCACCGGCAACAACGCATCGCTGGCGGCACCATGGGCGGCGATCAACGCCATTTCGACGTCGGCATCGAGGTACCCGACCGAAATTCGCAGCAGAAAGCGATCCAATTGCGACTCGGGCAGTGGGAAAGTGCCATGAAATTCACGGGGATTCTGAGTCGCCAACACGATGTGCGGTTGCGGCAAGAGGTGGGTGGTCCCATCCACTGTCACTCGTGCCTCTGCCATCGCCTCGAGCAGCGCCGACTGGGTGCGCGGAGTGGTGCGATTGATCTCGTCGGCGAGCAGGACCTGGCAAAATACGGGGCCCGGCTTGAACTCAAACTGGCGACTGTCCGGGTCATAGATGCCGACTCCGACGATATCCGCCGGCAGCAGGTCTGAGGCAAACTGAATGCGATGATGAGTCAAACCAAGCACTTGTGCAAAAGATCTGGCCAAAGTCGTCTTGCCAACCCCGGGCACGTCTTCAAACAGGACGTGGCCGCCCGCCAAGACCGCCACCATCACTTGCTCGACAACTTGGCGCTTGCCGACAAACACCTGTTCGACGGCGTTGACAATGCGAGCGCAAAGTGCGGCAGGATCCTGTAACGATACAGGGGTGTTGGGAGTCATCGGCTGCTCTCGCTCGGTCAAGGGGTGGGGCGACGCTCGTCGGTAGCTGGGATGGCGCGCTTGCCGCAACGGCTTTGGGCCGCGCGGATCTGCACAGTTGCGTCAGCGCCGACGGCGACGATGTCACCAAAGTAAGCCTGTAGCCCAGCGTCATGCAACTCGTGCTCGGCGGTTTTTTGTAACGCGTCACTGTCTTTTTCGCCGCGGCACAGGGCGTCAGCCACCAGCGACACCACGACAGCCCGCACGTTCAACTTTTCAATTCTTTTACGAAAATCGGCCGACGCCGTCGATCCCAAGCGGTCGCGCGCCTTGCGAGATTCGGTCACTGCGCGCCGCGGAAAGCCATCGTCAAGCGCCACTTCCGCCAAATTGGCGTAAATAACCGCGGCGTGGGGTTGCTTGCGGGCTGCGTGCTCTAAGGCTGCGGTTGCTCCGACCAGATCGCCAGCGCGATGACGGGCGACCCCGAGAGCTGTCCACGCAGCGGCACTGTCCGGGGCCACTTGAGTCGCTCGCTTGAGCAAGGCAACGGCCTGTTTGACATCGCCCACTTCTAGCATCACCACCCCCAAATCGCGCAAGGCATCGATGTTTTGGGGGTCGATCTTGACGCAGCGCTCAAGCGAGGCCTTGCCAGCCTCCAGATCGCCCGTCAGAATCTGGACTTGCGCCAGTTGCAACCACGCTTGCGGATCGTCTGGGGCGTAGTTGGTCGCCAGCTTGGCGTGCTCAAGGGCTTGGGGCAGCCGACCACGGCCGATCAGCGCCCGCGACAGCACCGTGTGCAGCCCGGCCTGGCCCGGATGCTGGCGCAGCGCTTCCTCGGCAATCATGCACGCGCCCACTAGGTCACCCCGACCCACCAATAAGTCCGCCAAACGCAAGGCGGCGGCCAAGTCGTTGGGGTGCAGTTGCAACCGTTTGGCGTATACCGGCGCGGCCTCTTCGGGTTCGCCAGCGCCATCCAATGCCCGCGCCATGATGTCGGCCAGCGCGGCGTCATTGGGGTTAATTTTCCAGCGATCCTTAAGCAATGCTGCAGCTTTGGCGTGTTTTCCGCTCAGCATCATCGTCTCAGCCAATTCGAGTTGCGCAGCGGCGTCCCCTGCCTCCGCCAACACGGCCAGTTGCGCCTCCGCTTGCGCTAGCTTGCCGCTGTCACGCAGGGCAATGGCCTGTTCTAATGGAGTCTTGGCCGTCGTCGACTGGGTCGAAGCGCCAGAACAGGCAGCGAACACGCCCACGGCAAGCGCGACCAGCCATAACTTTCGAAAATCAACGGCGACGCGCAGTTGCAGAAATTTGTCCACAAGCAAGGCCCACTCGTTGTTCCCAAAAACGCGAACTTGCGGCACATCCACGGGATCGGGCCACCGCAGACATCGGGGTTGCGCTTTTCGTCGTGGATTCACTTGGCGCCCCATTTGGCGCGATTGCTGTCGACTTGCTGTGAGCTGGGTTTGATTTTGGCCAGCAGCCTGCCTTCGCTATCGCGGGCGACCGTGGCCACGGCAAACTGCGAGGGTTGTTGTTCACACAGCGCATTGATCGCGGCATCGTCGGCAAAAACGGCTGGCACTTCGCGGTCTTCGTAGATGGCCTTCCACGGACACTCGGGTTCGCAGGCACTGCAGCTGATGCACTCGGTCGGGTGGATGTACAGCATGTTGGGCTGGTCTGCCGAGGCGTCGCCGCGCTGCTGATAAATGCAGTCGACAGGGCAGACCTCGACGCAGCCCTTGTCGAGACAATCAATACATAAACGCGTGATAATATAGGCCATTTTCCAAACGAGCCAGCCAAGCGGGCTGAAACCGGGGCCCACAGCGTGACAAGCACTGAACAAAACCGCAAAGGTGTCTCGACAACATAGCGAAATTAGGCCAAGTGACCGGCCGTTCGCTCGGTTGCGCTCGCCCTGAATCGGGGCCAAACTGGCAGCGTTGATGGCGTGGCCGCCCACTGGCGCGTCGGACCGGCGGTTCGACCGAATTGACCCTGCTGGCCCGCAGTGCGGTTTTTGAACCCTATCCGCTTATCGAGGAGTTTTCAATGTTTGCCCAGCGTGTTTGCCGAGTTGATCACCCTATTTTGGTCGCAGTTTTACTTTGCGTCGCCGTGTCGAGCGCCTGCGGCCCGGTCTACGTGCGCGAGCGCGATGAGAGCTACTCCGGTTATGGAGCCTACGGCGCCACCGGCCCAGCCGCATACGGCCCGGGCTACTCCAGTTCCGCTCAGCCCGATCCGTACTTTTCCGACCTGTCGGGCTACGGTTCATGGGCCAATACGCGCGAATATGGCCGCGTGTGGGTGCCGTACGCCAATCGCAATGCCGGTTGGCGCCCCTACTTTCACGGTCGCTGGGCCTACACGTCCTACGGCTGGATGTGGCACAGCGAAGAAAGCTGGGGCACCACCTACCACTATGGCCGCTGGGGCTGGGTCACCGGCTACGGCTGGGTGTGGTCCCCCGGCTACACTTGGGCACCGGCATGGGTGATTTGGCGCCACGGTGGCGGTTGCGTTGGCTGGGCCCCGATGGGTCCGGACTACGCCATGGGTGGCAGTGTCGACGTGCACTATTCGTACTGGGTATTTGTCCGCCAAGACGGTTGGGTCAACCGGCCAGTGCAGCACGCCGCGATTCCGTCGGCTCAAGTTGGGTCGACTTACCAGCAGTCCGTGATTATCCAGCACAGCAGCAATATTGCTGGCCACGATGGCCGCGCCCAAGCCTATTACCGCGGCCCGCGCAGCGAAGAGGCCAGCGCTTGGACCAGCCAGCCGATCGCTGAGCAACCGGCGGACAGTGTTCCCAGTTCACGGCCGCGGGCGATTCCAGCCGAAGCGCAGCCGCCGGCCCGACCGCCGCGCCCAGTCCCACCCGCGGCGGCTGACGGCGGTGCGCCCGATCCGCAGCCACGGCGGATTCCCGATGGCGGGGTCGCCGTCCCCGAACGGGAAGCTGCGCCCCCAACCCTCGAAGCGCCACCACCGCCGCGCTATGAAAATCCAGCGGCCGGGCCTGCGCCGGCTGAGCGTGCAACTCCGGCAGCGCCTCCAGCCCGTGAGGCGCCTCCGCCGCCGCGCGAGACTCCGCCACCACCGCGTGAGGCGCCTCCGCCGCCGCGCGAGACTCCGCCACCACCGCGTGAGGCGCCTCCGCCGCCGCGCGAGACTCCGCCACCACCGCGTGAG
>SHZD01000118.1 GCA_009692465.1 Myxococcales bacterium | reverse complement strand
TATTGCGATCCGACAGTCTCCTAGCTTCACAGATATTCTCAACTGTCCAAGAACTGCCCGGAGTGAATCCGTGCAGTTTCGGACAGTTGCCGCCGTCTAGGCAGACGGCGCTAGGAGCGAGTCGGAATACTCCGACACGCTCCTAGCTGACCCCGCATAAATTCCCCACCCCAAATGGAACGGAGAGACGTCAAGCCCTCAGCCTAAACCAAGCCATCGTCTATCAATACCAATCGCGACCGGACCACAGCTCACGGGCCTGACTGCCCAGTTCTTGATGCTGCTGATTCTGGGACTGATTCTGGGACTGATTCTGGTGCTGCGGCTGGCGCTGCGGCTGGCGCTGCTGGTTTGGCTGACGCTGCTGGTTTGGCTGACGCTGCGGCTGGCGCTGACCCTGATTGTGGCCCTGATTCTGCTGCTGGGCCTGATTGGGCGCCCCTTGCTGACGCCGTTCCAGCGGCTGCCATTGCTGCGGCGGTGGCGGCGGTGGCGGCTGCTCTGGCTGCTGCTGTTGGCGCTGGCCCTGATTAGCGTGGCGCGACCGCTGCGAATTGCCCGCACCGCGGCCATGCTGGTTGCGCGTCGCCGGTTCATTGCGCCGTTCAGCACCCGGTTTGGGCGCCGGCAACGTCAGACCCGCAATCTGCGTCCACGGCACATTGCAGCGAATGCGCTTCTCGATATCGCGCCACAGCGGCAACTCTTCGGGGTCGCACATCGCCCACGCCACCCCGGTAGCCCCATTGCGCGCGGTGCGGCCGATGCGGTGCACGTAGCTATCCGGCTCGTAGGGCAGCTCGTAGTTGATGACGTGGCTGACGCCGTCGATGTCCAGCCCGCGCGCCGCGATATCGGTCGCCACCAGCACTAGGGCTTCACCATTCTTGAAACTGTCAAGTGCGCGAATTCGCTGGCTTTGCGAGCGATTGCCGTGAATCGCCACCGAGCGAATCCCCGCCCGCTCCAGCCCCAGCGCCACCTTATCGGCGCCGTGCTTGGTCTTGGTAAACACCACACAACGCTGCACTGCGGGCTCGTTGATCAGCCGTTCGAGCAACTCGCGCTTGTCCGACTTGGCGACGTGAAAAATCGCTTGCTCGACTTGCTCAACCGTGGTCGCAGTGCGGGCGACCGAGACTTCGACCGGTTTAGTCAGCAGTTCATCGGCCAAGGTGCGGATTTCCGGCTCAATTGTCGCCGAAAACAGCAGCGTTTGCTTGCGGTTGGGCAGCAGCGAGACGATCTTGCGCACGTCGCGGACAAAGCCCATGTCGAGCATCCGATCGGCTTCGTCCAGCACCAAAAACTGAACTGCCCGCAGGTTCAAGTGGCCCTGATTGTGCAGGTCCAAGAGGCGACCCGGCGTGGCGACCAAGAAATCGACGCCGCGCCGCAGCGCCGCGACTTGCGCGCCCAAACTGACGCCGCCAAACACCACAGTGGACCGCAGCGAAGTGTAGCGACCGTAGTCCTGCAGCGCTTCTTCGATTTGCAGTGCCAATTCGCGGGTCGGCGCCAACACCAGCGCCCGCAACCGCTCGCGCGGCGGGACATTGCCAGTCGCCATCAGCAGTTGCAGGACCGGCAGCGCAAAAGCCGCCGTCTTGCCGGTGCCTGTCTGCGCACAGCCCAGCACATCGCGACCCTCCAACAACGGCGGAATCGCTTGCTGCTGTATCGGGGTCGGGGACAAATAGTCGAGATCCTTGAGCGCACGCAGTAGCGTCGGGACCAGGCCAAGAGACTCAAAATTACAGGTATTTTCTGACATTGTATCCATAAAAGCGCGCTGCGAGCCAAGGCGGCCGAGCGCGACGTGATCCCAACTGGCCAGCCAAGCGACATGCCGGCAATGGACGCAGCGGGTAGCGAGCGCGCTCAACGGGAAGCGCTGAAGGCTCGCAACGGTGTAAAAGGCAACGTGAAGCGACGATGGAACGCGGAACCGGTGTGCCGCGAAACTCAAGTTCGACACGGGATCTGGGGCAATTTGCTCGAAACGCGGAACGCCAACGTGCAGTGCGAATCCGTAAACTGAGCAAAACACCTAAGATAACTGTGGTTTGGCTGGATGCTAGAACGCTAAATCGCCAGGACGCGCAACGGGTGCAGAAGAGCAACAGGTGCGCACACGCCGTACGGAGATTCAGACATGCGAATCAAATCGCGGAAAATCGAGCACCGATGAGAGCACCGATGAGAGCCCACAGCGCCGTCCACCGGACTTTCCGGCAGCGGCAAGGCCAGCAAGGTACGCTGACAACGCCTCCAAGTCAAGCGCTTTTTTTAAGATCGTTGGGCTGGATGTGCAACTATTTTAATATAAACAAGTGATTATGAACTTGACCCTTCGACAAGCCATTAGCCCGACGCCAACAATTGGCGCAGTTCAGCCAAGCGGCTACTGGGCTCGCCAAAATGGCGGCGATAGTCGGCGTAGCTGGCATTGATGGTGGCGATTGCTTCGTCACGCCCATAGATTTCAGCAATTTCCACGGATCGGTGCGCATCGGGCCCGGCCGTCGCGACCACCGCTGCGGGTCCTTGTTTGTAGGTCAAAAAGAAGTGGCGCAGCCGATCGACCACGCCATCTGGCGCGTCGGTCAGATCGGTCAGGTGCCCATACACTGCATCGCCTTCGAGCACGGCGATGATTTTGTCGTCGGCTTCGCCGCTGTCGATCATCCGCAAGCCGCCGATCGGTCGACAGCGCAACAGAAAGCTGCCGTGGGTGAACGACTTTTCCGTCAAGATGCACAAGTCCAGCGGATCGCCGTCGCCAACGATACCCAGGAGACCGGTGCGCGCCATGCAGCGTTCGGCAATAAATTCAGCGCAATAGCTTTGCGGGACAAAGCCGTACGGCGTCGGACACTGGCTGGAAAAGCGGTTCGGGCGGTCCACACGCAGCACGCCGCTCGGCTTGTCCAGTTCGTACTTAACGGTGTCGGTAGCGACGATTTCGATGTAGCCCGTCAGCGCCCCGTCGGCGGCGGGCGCGGGCGTCACCCCGTGCCATGGATGGGCTTGAAACAGCAGAGCAAGCAGTTGAGCGAGGCGGTCAGAATCGGGTGGTGGCATCGGTATCCTCAGCGCAGCAGGGTCGCGATGCTATACGCGGCAACCGAAGTCCGAGATCAACTCTCGGCCGTCGCCGCGAGTCGACTGCCCTGAGCCGCGACCTTGGCGACCCACGAAACGAGCATGAGATTGCCCAAGTCCGGTTGATGCCGGACGTGGGCGATCGAGTATAGCACGGCGACTTCAATCCCCACAATTGGAACGTTGTCAGGCCCTTGTGCGCCAGGCGATCCGCCGTTGACAGCCACTCGCGACCGCAGCAGCATACTGCACAGTGGCAGAACGCCGCCGCACAGGATCCCCATGGCACGGATCAGCTTGCGAGCAAGCGCCGTTGGGTGGCTGGCTGGGGCCGTCCACTGCGCGTTGACGATGGCTGGCTGCAGCGATGCCCTGCCGGTGGCCCAAGTCGCTGACGCTTCTGCATCGGTCCAAGCCGATACGGCTGTAGTAAGCCCACAACTGGACGCCAGTCTGGACGCCAGTCTGGACGCCAGCGAAGAGAGCACCGCGGACACCCGCTCCTAGCGCCGTCTGGCTAGACGGCGGCAACTGTCTGAAACTGCACGAATTTGATTGGGCCAGTTCTCCGTGCAGTTCTTGGACAGTTGAGAATATCTGAATGGCTAGGAGACTGTCGGATCGTAATAGATTCATTGTGTATAGCCGGATAGATATTCAATATGCGTTTGATTTCCGACAGGCTCCTAGAGAGGCTGGCGAGCCGCAGGTGCTGTTTCACGACACCAGTCAGGCTTAGTACCACGAATACCTGAGCGATCCGCCAACGACGGTGCCGTAGTGGCGTGGCGGCGAAACTGCACGCTTGGTGCCGCCCAGTTCTTGAGCCCTACAGGTGACGGCAACCTGCACAAACTGCGCGGAATAACTGCAGACTGTGCCTGAGTAGCCGAGTTAGCCTTGGTGCCAACGACCGTGGCGGACCACAGCAGCTTCATTGTGTATGACTATAGAGATATGCCGTTTCGGCAGTCTGCCACGGACGACCGTGAATCTTGTGTCCGACGCCGGACAGTTTGTGTCGCCCGTTCGGACACTTTGGCGCCGGTTGCTAAGGGTGCCGGAGTTAGGCACCCCATGCGGTGGCACGGTCAACAACATGGCATAAATTTTGCCGCGAAACTGGCCAGCAGCGAAATGCCGGCTCACTGTACTCGCACTTGCCTCTCACGCCATTTTGGAATCAATCATGACGCCAAATGCTTGCCTTGCTGGCCGCATATTGACAGCCGACGATCAGGCCATCAACCGGCGCTTGTTGACGGTCTTGTTGACCTCGCGAGGTCATCTGGTTTCCGAAGCGGACTGCGTGGCGGCGGCGTTGGTTGAGTTGCGTCAATGCAGCTTTGAATTGGTCCTACTCGACATTGCAATGCCTGCGATCGACGGCTTCGCGTTGCTGGATTTGATTCGCCGCGACCCAATTCTGTTCGACCTGCAGGTGGTCAGGGTGACCGGAAATTGCGACAAAGAAAGCGAAATCAATGTCTTCAAGCGCGGCGCCGCTGGCTACTTAACTAAGCCAGTGCAAGCCACATCGCTGCACGCCACGGTCAACGCCTGCATTGAACGCCGCCGCGCCCGGCTCACCGAGCGACAGGTGTCTGCCGACCTCAAAGCCGAATACGAGCTCAGTTTGATGGAGCTGGACCAACAGTTGGCATCGTAGCGGGTGTGGACAAAGTGGGCCAAAGCGCGCATCTGCACCAAATTGCGCACGAAAAATCGCCCAATTCGGCCGATTCGCTGGCTAGGTGGGTCGCAAGTTCGCGTCTTTGCAAGACGACTCTCTGCTCCGGCGCATTGCCGAACGATTGAGTCATTTTGTCACGCATCCTTAGCTGCTGGCTGCCGCCAATCGCCATAGCGAAGTCACCTCTGCTGCCCGCGCCTCGTGCAACGGATCGCTGAGATCGGTCGCCTTGGGATGCTGCGGCTTGGCGTCCAGCCGCTCCAGCACTTGCAAACCCGCGGCCTGGATCCAGCCGAGCAGCGTTTCGCGACTGCGCAAGCCCAAATGCTCGGCAAAGTCCGACAACACCAGCCACCCTTGCCCATCTTGGAGCAAATGCGCAGCCAACCCGGCCAAAAAGCCGCGCAGCATCTTGCTATCGGGGTCATAGATGGCCTGCTCCAGACTGGAACTGGGCTTGCCCGGCAGCCACGGCGGATTGCACACCACCAGCGCCGCTCTCCCAGCCGGAAACAGGTCGGCCGCGACCACCAGAACGCGTTGCTGCAAGCCGAGGCGGGCCACATTTTCGCTCGCACACGCAAGCGCACGGGGATCCAGCTCGGTCGCCACCACTTGAGCCATTCCGCGCTGCGCCAAAACCGCCGCCAGAACTCCGGTGCCGGTACCAATGTCAAAGGCCAGATCGCCCACCGGTAGCGAGGCCTGAGCCACCAACTGCACGTACTCACTGCGAATCGGTGCAAAAACGCCGTAGTGCGGGTGAATGTGCTGGCCCAGCGCTTCGACCGGGACGCCCTTTTCGCGCCACTGCTGGGCCCCAAGTAGGCCCAACAATTCGCGCAGCGACGCGACGTAGGGGCGGTCGCGCTCACCGTAGACCGCCAGACAGGCCGCTCGCACCACTGGAGCCCGGCGCAGCGACAGCTGATGGTCGGCGGCAAAAGGCACCAGCAAACGCCCAAGTGTGCGCGCGCGCTGAGCTTGTGCTTGGCGGTGCAGATGAAACCGCTCGACTTGAGACAGCGACTGGCTACGCAAAGAGGGCTTGGCCGGTAGGTGGCTGCGCTCCAGCCGCCGAGTCATCGCCTGCAACAGCTGCCGGGCGTTGTGGTAATCGCCGCGCCACAACAACGCCGTGCCCTCGCAAGCCAGCCTGTAGGCGGTGTCCGCGGTGGTGGTATCGTCAATCACTTCGATTCGCGCCGGCGGAGCTAGACCCGCCTGCGACTGCCACAGGACGCGCTGCTCCTGATCGTTCTCAATCCAAACCAGTTCAGGGGCTTGGGTAGGTTGTGGAGGCATTAAATCTCGCTGGTGATCGTCAATGATGGATAGTGATAAATCTAAAGTCTTAGGAGTTGGTCTTGGCCGTCAGTGAAATCCGTTTGCGGCCCACATCCAGTTCAAGCACCCGCACTTGCAGTCGCTTGCCTACCTGCACCACCTGATGCGGATCGCGCACAAACTGGTCCGACAACTGCGAAATGTGCACCAGACCGTCCTGATGGACGCCGACGTCGACAAAAGCCCCAAACGCGGTGACGTTGGTGACGACCCCGTTCAAGACCATTCCGATCTTCAAGTCGCCGATACTTGTGACATCTTCCCGAAACTGGAGGGCTTCAAAACTGGCGCGCGGGTCACGCCCAGGTCGGCCCAGCTCGGCGACGATGTCGCGCAGTGTCGGTTCGCCGACTTCGGAATTGGCATAGCGTTGGACTTGCAAGCGCGCAATGACCTCGGGCTTACCGATCAGCTTGGTCACAGGCACGCCCACATCGGCGGCCATTTGTTCGACCAAGGCGTAACGCTCGGGGTGGACGGCGCAAGCATCCAGAGGCTGGTCACCGCCGCGAATCCGCAAGAAACCAGCAGCTTGCTCAAAAGCCTTGGGACCCAAACCGCTGACCTTGAGCAGCGCCCGCCGATTGGCAAAAGCGCCGTTGGCCGCGCGATGGCTGACGATTTTGGTGGCGAGCGCCGGACCGATGCCGGCGACGTGGGTCAGCAACGAACCGCTGGCCGTGTTGACGTCGACGCCGACCTGATTGACGCAACTTTGCACCACTTCATCGAGTTTTTGCGCCAACAGCTTTTGGTCGACATCGTGCTGGTATTGCCCGACACCGATGGCTTTCGCTTCAATTTGAACTAGTTCGGCCAGTGGATCCTGCAAGCGCCGACCGATCGAGATCGCTCCGCGGATGGTCAGGTCTAAGTCCGGAAACTCGCGGCGCGCCACCTCAGAGGCGCTATACACACTGGCGCCCGCTTCGCTGACCAGCACGACAGGGACCGCCGTCAGCCCGGCGTCGCGCAACGCTTGCTTGGCAAACGCCTCGGTTTCGCGACCGCCGGTACCATTGCCCACAGCCAAGGCCTCCGGCTGGAAGTGCTTGACCATAGCCACTAATTCCATACCTGCGCGCTGGGCCGCCGGCCCTCCAGTATGGGGGTACACCGTCGCGTGGCCGCGCAGAGCGCCGGTCGCATCCAGCGCCGTACACTTGCAGCCACTGCGCAATCCCGGGTCAATGCCCAGCACCGGCTTGCCGCCAAACGGCGGTTGCATGAGCAATTGAGCAAGGTTGCGGGCAAATACGTCGATAGCGGCGCGGTCTGCCCACAGCTTGATGTCCTGGCGCAGCTCCGTCTGCAGCGATGGCCACAGCAGGCGGTCCAGTCCATCTTCGGCAGCCTGACGCAGCTGCGCGGCCCACGGCGAGCGCGGTTGCAGGCCCAAAAGCGGCAAAATCTGTTCTAAAGTACGCGGTTGGTCAATCTCTAGCGCGACGCGCAGCGCGCCCTCGGCCTCGCCGCGGCAGATGGCCAGATACCGGTGCGGCGGCATGCGCACGCTGGCCTCGGCGGAGTCGGCAAATTCGCGAAAGCGATCAGCAGGGTCGTGGTGTTTTGCCACCGCCTTGGTGGTCACCACCGCCTGCTGGATCGCCAAAGCGCGCACCGTCGCTCGCACCTTGGGGTGTTCGGCCACGACTTCGGCCACTACGTCACGCGCGCCCGCGAGTGCAGCCTGAGCATCGGGCACCCCCTTGTCGACATCGACAAAACTGCCAGCCTCACGCTGGGGGTCGCCGTGCGGGCCCTGAGCCAGGATGCGCTGGGCCAGTGGCTCCAAACCGCGTTCACGGGCAATAAGGGCCCGCGTGCGTCGTTTGGGCCGAAACGGCAGGTACAAGTCCTCGACCTCGGCTTTGGATTGTGCGGCCAATAACTGGGTGCGCAGCTGGCCGGTGGCCTTCCCTTGTTCGACGATGCTGGCCCACACGCTTTGCCGACGCTTGTTGAGTTCATCCAAGGCCGCGCTGCGTTCGGCCAAGTCGCGGATTTGCACCTCATCCAGGCCACCCGTGCGCTCTTTGCGGTAGCGAGCTAGAAACGGCACCGTGGCCCCTTGCGCCAAAAGCTCTAGCGTTGCGCTAACTTGCTGCGGGGTCAGTGCAAGTTCGCGGGTCAGCACCGCGTGGACATCGAGCTCAGGCAGCGCTGCGAGCGGCTGCGGCTGGTTGTGGGCACCGGTGGTGGTCATGCGGGGTCCTATACCCAGAGCGCAATCCTGAGCCGTCGACCCAGAAGTGCGCGTAGTGCGTGGCAACTCATGGGCAGCGCGGTCATTTGCGCAAGCGTTTGCGTGCCGACGGCGGAATGCCTGCTTCATAGTGCGCCAGAAATTCGGCCACCGGTGCCCAGGCAACGGCCGCACCAATCACTTCAAGCGGCAAATCGGCAAGTTTCTTAAAGCGCACGCAACACTTGCCCATGTCCAGTCTCTTTCCCGACGCGGTGTACGCGCGGACAAATTCAGCCGCGGCCGCGGCGTCGACGTAAGGGCGTGTAAAAGAATAACTCGATCGATCTGCGAAAAGAACGGAGCAGCGAGTCGGCTGTAAAGACGCGAGCTTGCGACCCACGCAGCCAGCAAACGGGCACGGTAAATGAATGACTTATTCATTTACCGTGCCCTAAAGGCAGATCATGTAAGACGGCCATGTGATTTTTTTGCGAAGCGATGCCGACAAAGGGCACCGGCTGCTTGGGGTCGCAATGGTAGCCGTGCGGGTACAGGCTGTGCGGGACAAAGTAGAGGATGCCGCCGTCCTGCATCCGTTCTTCGTAGCCCGCAGGCAGGTTGCGCAGCACTGTTTCGCGCACGGCCTGTAGAGCGACCCGCCGGTCGTCCGGCAGTTCTTCAAAGAATTGTTGCAGGGTTGTCGCTTTGGAAATCATTGGTTGCACTCAAGGGCGCTGGGGCACGCATGGGGCCCGTGCAAGAATTACTCGATCAATCCCCGACAGGAACGGAGCGTCGAGTCGGCTTGCAAAGCCGCGAGTTAGCGACCCACGAAACACGCAAAGGGCTTTGGTGCAAAATCGACTTGATTTTGCACGGGCCCCTGATCCAGCTAGCGTATCCTCATCGGCGCGCAGACTCAAGCCCAAAAACAAGTACGCACCCATTTCACAACATACTGAATAATCTACGTAATTGGTGTCCACATCGCACCAAGTCCGGGATCTACCCAGTCCTTCAGTCGTGTCGGCCGAAGACCAGCGGTACTTGTAAGATTGCATTTAGTTTTGGTATGTTGCGGGCGGATCTGATTCGCTTTTGCAAGCACTGGATTAGCGTTGGCGAGCCCACGCTATCCGCGACAACTTCGACAGCCACAAGACCTGTTGGCGCTTCCAACTTGAGCCTCAGTGTCACCTTGCCGCGCGGCGGCTTCGAACCCGTGCGCAATTGCTCGGCAAAACACTGGCCAAATATCCACGACAGCCGCCGCGGCAAAGGTTTAAGTTGGGCAAAAGCGAGAGCGTCGGCGCTTGGCACGGCAAGCTTGGCGGCTGACTGCTGCAGTTGAGCGCCCTTTTGGGCATCTTGGGCCAAGGTATCCACAAAATCAGGCGGACACTGCGCGCTGTGCTTGGCGTACCACAACGACCGCGGACCGAATTGATCGAACCGGGCTTGCATCGCGGCAGCGGCGTCATCAAATCGGCGCAGACCAAGCAGGCAAGCAACCCCAATTTGCTGGCGGCGCGGAGCCTGAACATGCAGCGGATCGAGTTGGCCCGCCGTCGTCGCCCAGCGCAAGCCCACTTCAAAGTCGCCAGCCCGCTGGGCAATGTCCGCGGCATCGGCCAAAATTGTCGCTTTGGCCTTATCGGCGATGGCGGCAGCACTCTCCAGCGTCTCGCTGCCCGCTTCGAACACGAAATGCGCCAATAGTGTCGCTGCTTCGGTCGCGCTGTAGTCTTCACCTTTGTCTGGTTTGGATTCTGCAATCAAAGCCACAAACTGCGCGGCGGCCTCTTGTCGCCGGTCCAGACGCGCTAAGATCCATCCCGCAAGATACCTGGCGACGTGGCGAAAGCGGTGGCCGAGCGGCGCCCGCTCCAAAGCGGCCAGCACGGCTTCGCGCGCGAGCACCTGCACCCGCGGCTCGAGCGAATCGAAATACGCTTCGGCAATGCGCAGGTGCAGTTCCACGGCCGCAACATGGTCGGGGCCTCAGCGACCACGCGGGCAAAGTGTTTGGCGCGCTGCAAACCAGAGATAGTCGGGTCTTCGCTGGCCAGCCACGCCCGCAGGTACAGCGCCTGCGGTCGCCACGCCTGCACCCGAAAGCGGTCCAGATAGCCCTCTATGACCATGATCGCCGGATGCTGGGCAAAGCCCGTCTCCGCCTCGACTCGATTGCGAATAAACTCTATTACTTCACTTAGTTGTATCACGCCGTCGCGATTACCGGCCGCATCCGCCGCCGCATCCGCCGCCCCATCCACTGCTTGCAGCAGCGCCCAAGTGAACACGCCGTGCTGCCAGCGCCGGCCTTGCATCGATTTCTCTTGGACTTCGCTCAATGTCACCACCACCCGATTGCGGCTAATCTTGCTCAAGTCGCCCAGCGTGTGATGAATCCGATTGCCCGCATCGGTGGCTCGCAACTGCGTCCCCGGCATGGCAATCGCCGCCGAATGGCAGGCATCGGCGAAAAACACCACGTGGTCGCTCTTAATCCGCTCAAACGCCCGGCGCATCTCGACCATCGGCAGCGCGGTCGAGGCCAGCTTGGTCGGATCGGTGTCGGCGACCAGCAGGTACATTTCTTCGGGACGCAGCGGATCGGGCGAGCCGTGGCCGGCGAACAGCACCACCACCAGATCGTCCTTGCCGGCTTTGCCCAAGAAATCCAACAGCGCCGAGCGCACGTTGGCCAAGGTCGCCTGCTTGTCCGTCAGCACGACGCGTTGTTCTGGAGGCACGCCAGTCGCGCCAAAGCGGGGATTGGCGACCATCTTGTCAAAAGCCTGCGCGTCGGCAGCGGCGTACTGCAAGTCCGAGATGCCGCGACCGCTGTACTGATAGTCCGAAATGCCGATTGCGACCGACCAAATGCGCCGGGGTTTAGGCGCGGCCGTCGGTTCGGTGACCGGTTCTGCACCGCGCGCAGTGTCAGCGGCGAAGGCAGTCGGCAGGGCTAACACAGCCACCGCGAGGGCGACCAGAGTCCAAACGGTGGCAAATGGCGATGGTGCAAGCTTGGCCATGGCGGCAGTCTAGCGGCAGAAGGCAGGGGTACCTAGCGCCGTCTGGGTTGGCGGCGGTATTGTCACAGAACTATATGGATTTATTAAACTAATCTCGCGATAAGCTCACGAAAACGCCTGACCGGGCTACTCCAGATCTGCGCTGGATTCAGGGTGAAAAGCAGAATTGCCACGTTGCTGCGTCCAATTCACGGCAAACGCCACGGCTCAGTTCAACCGGGTATTTTGCGGCAAGGTCGTCGAGAAGTGGCGCAGTCGTTCAGCAAAGATCCGCTTGTTTTCCTGCGATGTTCCAAACAACTGTACACTACACGGCCCAACGCACCGGTGGCTGGACAACGTCGCCAGCGGCAGCCAGTCGGCCGGCAGTCCGCCCTTAAACCAGTTTGGATACACCGTAGCCGCCTTAATGGCGCGCGAGGCGGTCAGGTTGGCCAAGTCGGTGCTCGCTAGCGGTGCGGCAAAGGTCCGCCAGCGTTCAGTTCGCCGTGCGCTTGGGTCGACAAACGGTGAACTTAGGGTCACCCAGTCTAGTTCACTGGGCTTGGTGCTGCGTTCCATGCGCAACTTGGCGATGGCAGGGTCGGCCAAACCGGCCAAATCGACCACCCCGTAGGGATTTTGCCAAGCCAAAAAGCCAATATCAAAGCTAGCCACTTTGCCGCGAACCACTTCGACCGCAAATCGGCGCATTTGTCCGTGTTGCGACCACGTATGCAACGAATGCCTGGGCATCCGCCCTGCCGTCCAAGTGCCGGGAAGCAGTAGGAGCGCCACGAACGGTAGCCACAGCGCGCGCACACCGTCCCACGGTCGCGCTTGCAGCAGCGCAGTGGTTAGCACCGTCGTCCAGCCCAACAGCAACCACGCTTCGTAGCGCAGCTGCGAGCCCACCAAGCCCACCGCCAATTGCGCTGCCGTACACAGCCACAGCCAGCGGACAATGGACCGGTCCGCCGTTGGCTGGTTGGATCGCCGCCGTGCATGGGTCACCGCTACGCTGGCGACCACGCCGACGGTCACCAGCAAGATCCCGGCGAAGCTAGCCAAATTGCGTAAAGTATTGGCAAGTACCGCCAGAAATGTCTCCGCTGAAAACAAACCATGGACTTGAATCGAGCGCGAGAAAATTAACTTGATTCCGCCACTGGTTGGCATCAGCGCCAAGCCGAGATGGTGCATCCACAAAGCGTGGCACCCAAGGCCAATTGCCACAATCAGCACGGTCATCATGGCCTCGCGGCGGCGACCACTTTGCCATAGCCACGCGACAGCCAGCAGCGTCAGAGGGGTGCTTTCCAGCCGGACTAGGAGCGTGTCGGAGTATTCCGACTCGCTCCTAGCGCCGTCTGGCTAGACGGCGGCAACTGTCCGAAACTGCGCGGATTCACTCCGGGCAGTTCTCGGACAGTTGAGAATATTTGACTGGCTAGGAGCCTGTCGGATCGTAATAGATTCATTGTGTATAACCTAATAGACATTTCATAACCGATTGATTTCCGACAGGCTCCTAGCGGCAAAATGCCGGCAACAACGGCCCAGAACGGCTGGAGTGCACCGCTGCGAGCGGCCAAAATAACAATGGCTAGCGCACCTTGCAGGCCGTGCTCCATCCCAAGCAACGGCAGGCCTAGCTGCGCACCGCCCACAACGACGCCCAGTGTGGCGATGCTTGTCTGCAAGGGCCTGAGGTTAAGGGCCCGGGCAAAATCATGTCGATTTTGCCCTACTGCCCATTGCCTGCTTGGTGGGTGGCTAACTCGCGGCTTTGCAAGCCGACTGCACGCTCCGTTTTGATCGCGGATCGAACGAGTAATTCTTGCTTGGGCCCTAACGCCGACATACTTGGGGTGCCGCAGCCAGCGCCCGACCACCGCGGCGCTTACCGCCAACGCCATCAGGCCAATGCCCCACGCGGTCGCTGGCTGCCACGCGGTGTGGGCCGTTGGCGTCAGCAACCACGGCCACAGCAACGAAGACGAGGCAAAAGCGGGGTCGCCGTCACTTAACCGTGGCGTTCCCGTTAGCAGACTCTCCGCTAAGGCCAGATGAATGTAGGCGTCGTCCACGCCCAGCACCAGCAGCCCGCCGCACTGCAACCAAGCGAGCAGAGTCAATACCACAGCGCCAGCCAGTGCCATCAGCATGGGGCCAATCTTGGACGGGCGGCGCCGATTGGTCAACGCGAGGTCACAGTTCACAAGTAGTTGTGCACAGTTCACGTTGCTGGGCTGGTTTTGACAGCGTTCAGCACTTGTGGACGGCTGCCGAAACGCAGCGTGCTCTGCGGTCGGTGATTTGACCTTGCACCGTAAGCCCAGCACAGTCCGTCCTTGGTGCGGCGGTTCATTCGTCGGTAGGCCCAAGCTCTTGGTTAGTCTGTCGCCGCGCAAACGAATCGCCGTCGCCGTCTTGTCGCTGTTGTGCGTGGCGCTTTCGCTCTACCACGTCGCGCTGGTGGCGCAGTTCCTGGGCGGTCGGCTGGCGTTTCCGTTTGACCTCGATTGGATGGAAGGCGGGCAATTGTGCCAGGCTCAGCGGTTGGTGCTGGGGCTGCCGGTTTATGGTGAATTAACCAATAACTACGCGCCATTTGCCTACGCACCCTTGCACTTTATCGTCCTTGCCGCTCTAGGTCACTGGGTGCCGCTGGATTATTTGCCCGCTCGCTGTCTATCGCTGGCGTGCAGTGTGGCCACCATCACGGTGATCTGTTGGCAGATCAAGCGGTCAACGCCGCAGCCACTGCGCTGGTTGGCCGTGTGCAGTGGCGTTGGGATGGCCGCAGCAGCCTATTTTCCAAGTGGGGCCTGGTTTGAAATCGCGCGCACCGACAGTTTGGCTCTGCTGTTGCCGATCGCTGCTGCCGCAGTTGTGGTCCATGGCCCCTTGTCGCGGCGCCAAACGTGGGCGGTCGCCTTGCTGTGCACGCTGGCGATCTACGCCAAGCAAACAGGCGTATGTTATGTGGCCTTTATTGCTGTTTTTATTTGGCTAACCGATCGTCGGCGTGCGGGACTTTTCGCCCTACTGCTGGTGGTCACGGGCGGCGTGCCGTTGGTGTGGGCGCAATGGACGACGGACGGCTGGTTTTGGCAGTGGATGACGCTGATGGCTCGCCACCCGGTCAATGGGCTGCAGGTGGGTAAGGGACTGTGGTTGGTGGCGAAGTTTGCCCCGCTAGTGGTCATTCTGCCGGTCGCCGCATGGGTGCTGTGGCGCAGACACGGGCTGTCGCGGCCCAGCGTGGTGTGGCTTGGCATGGTGGTGGCCGCGCTGCCGGGGTGCCTGCTGCCGTTTGCCAAGCAAGGCGGATATCTGAACAATTTGCTGGCGCTGTTGCTGTTGGTGCCTATGGTAACCTGGTTGCTGGTTGCGGACTGGCTGCGCACGGTGCAAGGGTCAGTGTCTGTGCCCGTGCCGACCGACTTTGGAGCGGTCCAACAACCGGCGACCGCGGGCAAACCGGTGGGCCACATCGCCGCGACTCATCCGCAGTGGTTGATAGGGGCCCTGCTGTTGGCAAACGTGCAACTGCTGTGGGCTTGGCCTCAAGCCAGTAAGATCGCCAAGTATCAGGTTTCTGCAGCGGATAGCGTGGCTGCTGAGCGCCTCCACGCGGCGATCGCCGCTCTGCCCGGCGAAGTCCTGATCCCCGACTACCCCTTTTTGGCTTGGCGCAATCGGCAGCACGGGGTGGCAAGTGCCGTGCAGCCCAGTTGGCATTCGATGGCCTGGCAAGACGTGCTCTTGGCTGGCATGGACGGCAGCCGGGCAAAATCGCTGGCATCTACCCGAGCTGATTGGCTAATTGTCAGCCAGCGCCGCGGCGAGCCGAATCCGCCGACGTTCGCTGGGTACACGCTGCAAGGGCGCTTGCTGCCGCCGACTGGGCAGGTTGTGATCCATCCGTTGGGAGCAGCGATTCAGGCTTGGCTGTGGCGACGAACTGCCTCGGATGGCGCGGTGACCATTCCCAAGTAGCAAAGAGTCCAAGTTGGCGGAAACAGCGTTTCTGTTGGGTCTGATTCAAAGGCAGAATTGGCGATTGGGCGCGACTTGATCGACGATGCGCCTACACTGAATTTGTTCCCACTGCCAAGGCATACTCATTAATAACACACCAATATCGCCAGAAACCGGAGAGAATTGAAGCCAGATTTACTTGGATTGACGGCAACCTTGTGCAGTGCTGTCCGCTTGCCATCAAGCTTAATGGTGTGGAAGAAGGCGTAGCCAAAGAGAAATTCGCCCCCGTGCAGCCGTGGCGTGTCCGCAGATCTGCGATGCACATTGCCCGCGCCGCCTTGCGCCGGTCTGCCGAACCCGATGCCGCGTTATCCGTCGTGGCTGCGTTTGATGCAGTGAAAGTGCTGTCCACCGTTGCGCACGGCCATCCGAGGCAAAGGCACTTGCTGGCGCTGGTGGGTTGGTTGGGTCTAGATGACGAAAACACACCGAAATAGGGCTGTTGACCGCATACTTGGCCCGCGGCAGACTAGCGAGCCGACGCTGCTGGTGGGTCTGGCGGCAAGAAATGGCGGTATTTGGGTTGGGGCGGAAATGGCGCCTGTACTGGTAAGGGAGCCTGCAGCGCCTATCGCATCACCTCGAAATTACTTGAGTTGCGCTCTTAGAGAATGTTTACAGGAATTGCCACTTCGAGTGGAAACAAGCGACCGACAACCAAGCATTACGCTCCCCAGCAAGGGACGATCGGCAAAGCGTTGGGGCGCGCACGCTTTGTGCAACTGTCCGACCAAGCGGCGCTTGAGGTCCATGGTGGCCTGCTTTGGGGTGCCACCGGCGAAGGTATATTGGCCTCAGGCAGCACAGCGCGGCTCGTCGGTGTCCGTCTTGCCCAAGTCGATGTAGCGACCAGCGATGGTAGCAATGGCATTGGCGTTTGGAGCCTTGGAGGCAAACTGCAGGTCATCGCTTCGCGCATCCAGGCATGCCACGGCGCGGCCATTTCCATGTTGAACGGGCACTTGGAGGTAGAGTCGTCGGCGGTGGTCGGCACGCTGGCGAGCAAGGCGACCCTAGCTTCGGGTAGCTTGGGGCCAGAAATCGCCTACGGAATTGTCGCCGTTGGGGCCAAGCAACTGCACATTAGCCACAGCGTTGTGGCGGATAATGCTCTGGCTGGCGTGTTTTTGGACGGCGACGACCCTGTCGGTGCCAAATTGGTGAGTTCGTCCATGGTCACCGCAAATGCCTACGGCGTCGCCTTGCAAAACGCGGCACTGCTCAAGACAGAGCATTCGCTGATTTTGGGCAATACGATCCAGAATAGGTCGGGCCAACTCGGGTTGTCGGTGCCTGCACCGCCCACTTTTGTTCTCGGCTCTGGCCCCAGTGAGTAGCTTGGACTGTACTTCAACCACAAAACGATACTGTGACCTATCCACCAGGCCGCCCATGGGCAGTTCATGGGCGGTTCATGGGCAACGGGCACCACGCTCAGCCAATTTGCGATCGAGTCAAACCCGTGATCCTCACTGTGTTGATGCAGTTGCGGTGCCAAGTCCGGCGCGAACTCCGTGATGATGACCTTGTCCACGGTCCAGCGTGGTGCCGCCCGTGTTGAGGTGCCAACTCGCCCGCGCCTCTGGCGCCGCCACCAGCGCATCGGCCAGGGAGTCATCGACGTCAACGGTCTTC
The DNA here is from genome assembly GCA_009692465.1 of Myxococcales bacterium. Lineage (GTDB taxonomy): Bacteria > Myxococcota_A > UBA9042 > UBA9042 > UBA9042 > SXRM01. Next base: position 1,648 of record SHZD01000118.1, on the reverse strand, counting down.
AAAAACCGCAGTACAGCGGCGAAACCCGTCGCCGCAGGCGCGACTGCAACCGAACGCAGACATGCAACAAGCGGTTGACGCGCGCAGGCAACTGCGCCGAATCGCGCCGTTGGCGTTCGGGCCGGACATGCGGCGGCTGCGAGTCCAGTAGCCCGGGCCGGTCCACGACGAACTAGCTGTTTTTCAAGCGCTTAGCCAACTTCTTGCGCATCAGGTGCAGGCCGTGCGGCAGGCCGTCAGGTCCTTGCTGGAGCAGCAAGCGGCAGGTCGTCTCCACATCGCCGCGCGCCCGGTGAGCGGTGCCGGTCGCCACCCGCAGCACCCGCGCTAGTTCGGGCAACGCTGCGCTGTAGACCTGCGGATACAGCGCCCTCCACGGGATACCGCGGCACGAGCATCCCCACGTCAGCGTGTCACAGTCGGGTACATGGTGGCGGACAAAGCCCTTGTCAAATCCGCTGTTGTGGGCAATGACCATATCGGCTTGCGCCAGCACATCGGCAAGGCGGGCGTTGTCGATGCGCTGGCCCTTGACCATCGCGTTGCTGATGCCGTGCACGGCAAACGCGTCACTGGGGATGCGTACGCCGGGGTCGTGCAAGCTGTGGTAGCTGTCGCCGAAATCGACCCACTGGCACTTGTTGTCGACGACCATCAATTGCACGAACACTTCGACGACCCGGTCGTAGTTGGCCGACAGGCCTGTGGTCTCGACATCGACGATGGCCAGCGTGTACATGGTGAGCATAGCCGCAGGCTGCTGTGGTGGTGGCGGAGCGTCAGTGGCTCGCAGTGCCGACCAGTACCGCTGGCCATCTCCGGGGTGTTCAGCGAACTTCGCCTGACCAGTTCGCGCCAATTGATACAAAGCCGATTGAATCACGGAACGCCGCAGCAGCAGCGCCTGACTCTTGGCACAAAGCTCGTCCAAATGCAGTTCGATGCCGCCAGATTCAAGTAAGATTCTCAGCACAGTGGCCATTGGCTTTTCCAGTGCGTCCGAAACAATAGGCATTTTAGCTACCTGTGACGCTTTCGCGGCCAGCGATGCAGCCGTGGCGCCAGTCGCCGATCTTTGGGGGAGGTGTTTTCTCAAATTGGCGCGCAGGCGCGCAACTTGAGAAGCTGACGATCCACGGCGACTCCGCGCGGCTAGCCAGTCGCCAAACGCCCAAAGATCCTTTGAATTTGCCAGCTTTTCGACATCTAGCCACAGCATCCGGCCATATCGTGCCTGATAGATGCCGGCGCGCCGAATTGGCCAATGCACGCCATCCATTGCCGCAAGGGTGACGTACGCGACCAACTGCGCCGCGTGCTGCCAGCAATAGCCCGGCTTGGCCGTGGCCTTGACTTCAATAAGTTCGTCCCCCAAGAGTAGGTCGGCGTCAGCGCCTTGCAGCAGGCGGCTCGCCAACCCGAAAGTCGGGGCATACGAGCGCGTCGCTGCTTGTGCAAATATCGACTGCCGCTCCTGCAGCGCGTCCAACAATAACCGCAAAGACTGCCGACTGGTGGGGTCCAGCGCGGCGCCGATTGTCGCTGGATCAGTAGCGACACGCCGGCCCGACCGGACAGCCTCCTCAAGGCCGGCCAACAGCCACACTGCTTCAATGACATCGGCCGTATCGTCGTCACTGCTAGGAGC
>SHZD01000117.1 GCA_009692465.1 Myxococcales bacterium | reverse complement strand
TTGAGCGCAGGATTATCGGTGTTTGAGCGCAGGCGCCGGGCACCGCGCCCACGGCCGTTGCTACATCTCCAACCGCGGTTGGGCTTCAGCACTGACCTGTGGGGTGTCGTCTGGCGGGCTGGCCCGACGCGCACGCGACTTGGACCACTCGCGCATTTCCGCTAGGCGTTCGCGCATGGTTTGCGATAGAGGAATCACTTCGCGCACCGCCCCTGCCAATGATTCTGTTGCAATATCAGTCGCTCCACGCCCTTCGTCAAAGGTGTCGTACAGCGCGCCGACTACCGCTTCTTCCAGTTCCGACCCTGAAAATCCGGCTGAACATTCGACCAGTTTCTTCAAGTCGAACGCGGCCGGATCACGTTTGCGCTTGCGCAGTTGGATCGCCAAAATCTCCTCGCGTTCGCCGCGATTGGGCAAATCGACAAAGAAGATCTCGTCAAAGCGACCTTTGCGCAACAACTCGGGCGGCAGCATGGAGACATCGTTGGCCGTGGCAATCACGAACACCGGCGAGGTCTTTTCCTGCAACCACGTCAAGAAAGTGGCAAATACTCGGGCAGTGGTGCCACCGTCGGACTGCCCACTACTTTTGGTCCCACTAAAGCCCTTTTCGAGCTCGTCGAGCCACAAAATCGCCGGTGCCACCGCTTCGGCAGTCTTGATCGCTCGCCGCATGTTTTCTTCGGACGAGCCGACTAATGAACCAAACACCTTGCCGACGTCCAATCGCAACAGCGGCATTTGCCACGCCTGCGAAATTGCTTTTGCCGCCAAAGACTTGCCGCAGCCCGGCACCCCGAGCAACAAAATGCCCTTGGGCGCTGGCAGCCCGAATTCCTGCGCCGCCGGAGTAAAGGCGTGGCGGCGCTTGTTTAACCATTCCTTGAGGTAAACTAGGCCGCCAACGGACTCCATGCCGAAATTGGTCTCGTAAAACTCCAAGATCCCCGACTTGCGAATGATGTGCTTCTTTTCGCCCAAAATCGTCTTGAGATTAAAGCCCTTGTCGCGCACGCTGGTCTTGGCGAACACTTGGCGCGCCTCTTGTTCGGTCAGGCCCAGCGCCCCTTCGGCGACCTCGCGCTGCAGGTCGGGCGATTCCAAGATTTTGGCAAAGTTTTTGCCCCACTTCTGACTTTTGGCGCCGTTGAACGCCATTTCGCGCACGATATCCTCCATGATCGGGCGATCGGGCAAGTCAAAATCGACAACCACCACATCTTTTTCCATTTCGATGGGGATCTTGACGATGGAACTTAAGAAAATCACGGTCCTTTTGACCGCAGTCTCGGTCGCCTTGTATTGCAAATCGCGCACCCGCCGCGCAACCATCGGATCGTTGAAAAACGGATGAAAATCGCGCAGGACCACCACGGCGTCGCGGGTCAGGTTGTTGGCCACCCAATCGAGCGCCCGAATCGGGTCGCGAATATCGCCGGGCACATCGGCGGTGTCGCAGCGAAAACCCTGCGAACACGACCACTTGATCATCTGCCGCGGCTGCCACTGGCCCACATCCCAGCGCTCCCGCAACATGGGCGAATCGAGCACGGCCAAGTCGCGCATCCAGCGTTCGACTCGCTCCTCCTCGGCCGACACCACGTACACCAAGTTGTATTGGGCGCGAATTAAGAAGTGCAATTCGTCGACAGCCGGCGGCACCGGGCGGTTGGGCGAAGCAGCTGCGGCCTCGACGATCGGATTGTTCGCCATCGTGCGGTACTCCAGTGGCCTAAAATGGCTTAGGATTTATCCGTAAATTACGCGATCGATCCTAGCAACACAGCAGCGGCGAGTCGGCCGTACACGACGGCAGTCTAGCGGCCCACCTAGGAGCGTGTCGGAGTATTCCGCCGCGCTCCCAGCGCCGTCTGGCCAGACGGCGGCAACTGTCCGAAACTGCGTGGATTCACTCTGAGCAGTTCTCGGACAGTTGAGAATAGTTGACTGGCTAGGAGCCTGTCGGATCGTAATAGATTCAATGTGTATAACCTGATAGACAATTCACAGCCGATTGATTTCCGACAGGCTCCTAGCCAGCAAACGAACCGGTCCATCCGGACCGGTTCTGGGATAATTCCTTAGGTTACGCCAAGATCCTGCTGCAGAGTCTTGATCATGCGCTCTTGCATGCCCAAGTCTTGCGCCAACACCACGGTGGCGTCGAACACCAGTTCGATGGTATCGGCCAGATCGCCAGTCTTATTGCGCTGGCGGTTGAGCTTATCGGCAGTGTCGCGGGCCAGCAGCGCATTGCGCTTGGCATCGGTGGTCGCTTGCGCCAGATCGTCGAGCATCGCCACGATCTCTGGCGTTAGGGTCAGTCCGCTCGACGCCACCGGTGCCCGATCCAAAAGCTCGGCCACCCGCGCCTCCGCATCGCGCAGTTGGTCCTCCAGTGACTCGTTGCGCACCTTGAGGCGCTCCAAGTCCTTTTCGAGCCCTTTGGTAGTGACCCCTTCCGCCACCGCTTGTTCGAGCTTGAACTCCGCTTTGGCCAGATCGCGTCCAGCCTGCTGCAGGTCCTCGCGCATCCGCTCGATTTCGCGAACTTTTGCTTTAAACTCAGGGTGTTCCGAAACGTCGACTTCTTTGGGCTTGCGATTGGCGTCTTGCTTTGCCTGCTCGAGATCGCCTTTGAGCGTGTCGATCTGGCGGTTGAGTTGGCTCACGCGCTCGTTCATCTCGTCGTTGCGCTTGATCGAGTTGTGGAAGTCCTCCAACAGCTTGCGCTTCTCGCTCTCTAGGTCCGACAGGCCCACGCCCATCTGGGCTTGGCGCAGCTCGACTTCTTTGGCCCGCAACTCGGCTTTCTTTTCCTGAATCAGACCTTCTTTTTCCTCAATGATCTCTTGGAGCATGTTGATGCGGCGCTCAAACTTGAGGTTCTCGCCGCTGCCATCATTGATATGCGCTTCCAGCGATAGCACTTGATCCTGAAGTGCGCGCTTCTCGTAGTCCAACTGGTCGTATTGTCGCTGTAATTCTTCAATCTGCCGATCTTTTTGCGTCACGCGGACTTTGAGGCCGGCGATGCGCTCCTGAATGTCGGCCCCGCGATCTTCGGCCTCTTTGACCCGTCGATCGAGGTCGCGGGCGCGCGCGTCGGCCTCAAGAGCGCGGTTTTGCTCCACAGCGAGTTCCTCGCGGGTGCGCTCCAGCTGGCGGCTCAAAGTCTGGGCGTGATCCTTGAGTTGCGCGTACTTGTCGTACAGGCCCTCATCGGCGACATTGTTGCGCTCGACTTCCTTGACCCGGCCTTCAGCTTGCGACACCCGGCTGAGCAGGCGACCGTTTTCCTGTTCCAACTCAACAACTTTGCGCCGAAATGTCTCCAATTCCGCACTGCTGGCCCCAGCTGGAGCCGCAAGCGGTTGTCGCCCAGTCGCCGATGCCACTTGGGGCCGCAGTTCGTAGTCGGGCCGCGGCTCTGGCCGCGATTCTGAACGTGGTTCCGGTCGGGGTTCTGGCCGTGGTTCAGCTCGCGGAGCCGGCCGATGCACATCCGGCCGATGCACATCCGGCCGATGCAAATCCGGCCGTTGCAAATCCGGCGCCGCACCGGCCCGGTTGTTGATTTGGTCGCGCAGGCCTTCTAAACCACCGACTTGATGCATCGTCGGGCTGGCCATCCGCGGTCGGTCGACCACACCTTGCTGGCCGGTGTTGCCGGTGCTGGCACGTTCGCCCGGCGCCATGCCCTCGCGCAAAAAAATCTCGAACCGCTCGCCGCAGCGAACGACGTCACCTTGCGCGATACTGGCGCGCTTGACCGGCTTGTCGTTGACGAAGGTGCCGTTGGCCGAGCCGATGTCCTTGATGTAGTAGGCGCGCTCTTGATCGTCGTAGCCAATGCGGCCGTGATCGCGCGAGACCGTCGTTTCATTGGAGAAAATTCGCGACACATTCGGCTTACGCCCAATCGTCACCGGTTCGATGTCTGGCGCCATTTGCAGGTGCATCATCTTTCCGCTGACGTCACGCCACTCCAGATACATCGCCTGCACTCCCCTTATACGCGCGCGCGCGCCGCCACTTGAGCGCTCTGTCGCGCTGCGATCGGTCCGCTATCGTTGCGCCAATAGCGGCGAAGTGCAAGGGGCACGGGGCGAGCGAAGCGGCTGCCGCGAGCCCAAACTCACCACCGAAATCTCCGCGAGCCCCGATTTCGGATGCAAGTCAAGGAGAAGTGAAGACCAATGGGCGCGGATCATGAAATCAGTCCTGCGAACTGATTTCCCGCGCTACGGAAACGGTCGTCTGGGCCGTTGAGCACCAGCTCGGATAAGGAACTGTCCTCAACTAACTCGATCGATCTGGGCAACACAGGAGCGACGAGTCGGCCTTTGAGGACGCGGGCTTAGCGACCAACAAAGCAAGCAAGCGGAACCAGTCCCACAATGACTTATTCTGGACAGTTCCTAAGTACTGCGGACTGGAGCACGGACGCCGAGTTGCGCCGAATGCGGGGAATCGCGGTGAGCGGTCGCCATTGCGCAACACCGGGCAACTGCGTACTCTGCACACTTTGGTTGCTCGGGCAACCGTAGGCGATGCCTTTGCTTTCTTGCACAGGCATGGTGGTGAATCAGAATCGGTGAGGTCGCATGTTGAGGACTGGGGTTAGGCACTGGATTTTTGGCGCTGCCGCCGGTTGCTGGGCCGCAACCGTGGTTGCCTGCGGCGAAGAAGTGGTCAGCGCTGACGCTGTGGCCGCCAAAGCGGATAGTGTTGAAGTTGCTGAAGAACTTGACCAGCTAGCTGACAGCGAACCGTCGACCGATACTGCGGCGGCGGAAGTCGCCGACATCAAGGCCGACGCTGGCGATACCAAATCGGGCACCGACAGCAAAGATACCGCCGACATCAAGGCCGATGCAGCCGACGTCAAAGACGCCGGCAACGCCGACTTGCCAGCTAAGGTGGACGACACCGAATCGGACGCCGACGACGAAGTCCTTCAAGAGGACGTGGAGGACATCCAACTTGAGGACGTGCCGCCAGATGTTGCGCCCGAAGTTGCCATCGACGTGCCGCCTGACCTGGTGGCTGAACTGCCGCCCAAGCCCGACGTCCAGTTTGATATTCCCGATGGCACTTGCGCCAAACTGCCCAAAACGCTGGCTCCCGGTGCGCTAATTATTAGCGAAATCATGATGTCTTCCGGCAAGGCCGATGATTCGGTTGGCGAGTGGTTTGAGATCTACAATACCACCGACGACGTCATTCCGCTGTACGGACTGATCATTACCGACGACAAGGCCGACGAGACGACGGTGCTGTCTTGCACATTGATCGTAGCGCCCAAGGGCGCGATTGCGTTGGCGAAGTTCGGGGACAAGGCGCTCAACGGCGGCGTGCCTGCTGACTACGTATACGACAGCATCGAGCTGAACGACACCGCTGACAAACTCAAGTTGATCGCCTATGGCGTAGTTTTGGACGAAGTCGCGTGGAACGCCAACTGGCCCATCGCCAATGTCAAAGGCAAGTCGATCACCTTGGATCCCAGCCACTTCACCGCAGGCGACAACGACAATCCTGATTTTTGGTGTCAAGCCAGTTCGCAATGGCCCGGCTCGGCCGGCGATCTGGGCTCGCCCGGGTTTAGCAATCTGGAGTGCCCCAAGCCAGCCGACGACGACAAGGACGGCCTGCCCAATAGCAAAGACAATTGCCTGGCAATTGCCAATCTCGACCAAGCCGACAAGGACAAGGACAAGGTCGGCGACGTCTGTGACAACTGCCCCAACGCCGCCAACACCGACCAAAAGAACGCCGACGGCGACGCAACTGGCGACGTCTGCGACGCGGCCGTGTGCGGCGATGCAGAACTCGATCTGGGCGAAGGCTGCGACGACGGCAACAAGGTCGATAACGACGGTTGCACCCCCGATTGCAAGATTGCGGCGATCGTGGCGGCCAAGATCGTCATTACCGAAATCTTTGCCCATACCGGCCAACTGGATGACGCCTATGGCCAATGGGTCGAACTGTACAACGCCGACAGCAAGGCCGTGATCATCGGCGGCTGGAAGCTGGTGTTCGCTGGCAAGGGTGATTTTGTAATGCCGGCCAATCCGCCACTGACCATTGGCGCCGGCCAGTACTTGGTGGTGGCCGCGTCGAAAAACAAATTGCTCAACGGCGGCATGAGTTTTGACGTGGAGTGGACCAAAGGTCTGATTTTGGACCCAGTCCAAGGCTCGGTGGAGCTTTACAACAGTAACCTGTTGATCGACAAGGTTGAGTATGGCAAGAACACCCCCAAAGTTGAAACTGGGCTGGCGCTGCAGCTCGATCCGACCAAATTGTCGGTGTCGCTCAACGATCAGGCCTTGTATTGGTGTTATGCGGAAACGCCGCTGCCCTATGGCGGCGACACCGGAACCCCAGGCAAACAAAATCCGACCTGCGTCGTCGCTGGAAAAGACAAGGATCTCGACGGCATCGCCAATGAAAAGGACAATTGCCCGTTCTTGAGCAACGCCGCTCAGACTGACGCTGACAAGGACACTCTGGGCGACGCTTGCGATAACTGCAAGACAGTGCTCAACAAAGACCAGCAGGACTTGGACGGCGATGGCGTCGGCGAAGTGTGCGACAACTGCCCCAAATATCCCAATACCGACCAAAAAGACAGTGATGCCGACGGGTTCGGCGATTTTTGCGATTCACTTACCTGCGGCAACGGCAAAGTCGATGCCTTTGAAGACTGCGACGACGGCAACATCGACGCCGGCGATGGCTGCACCCCAAACTGCCAAGTCGAAGTGATTTTGTCAGGATCGATGATTGTCACTGAGTTCTTGGTCAAGCCAAAAGCGGTCGCCGAGTCAGCGGGAGAATGGATTGAACTCTATAATACTACAACACAAACTGTCGATTTGAACGGCTGGACCCTCAAAGACAACGGCACCAACAACCACAAGATCAACGCCGCGACCGGATTGTTGGTGGCGCCCAAGAGCTACATCTTGTTGGGCGTCAGTGCTGACATCAAGGTCAACGGCGGGGTCAAGCCCAGCTACGTGTATTCCAACTTTACCCTGTCGAATCTGGGCGATAGCATCACTTTGGTCTGGAATGGCAAAGTGATCGACGAAGTGAACTACACTTCGAAAAACTTAGACCCGCAAGGGTTTTCGATCGTTGACGGCCAGTCGGTGACGCTCGATGTCCAGACTTTGGACCATAAACTCAATGACACTTCGGTCAACTGGTGTACTGGCAAGAAACTGTGGATTGGCAGCGCCGGCGACTTTGGCTCGCCAGCCACGGCCAATCCGCCGTGCGCTAACCCGTGCAAGCAAGCCGATAAAGTCACCAACAAGGCCGACAAGGAGCCGTGCGGCGATGGCATGTGGTGCAAGGTCGGCGAGTGCGTCGACGTGCCAATTTGCGGCAATGCCAAATTAGAAAGCGAAAACAATGAGTTGTGTGACGACGGCAACCTGTTGCCCGGCGATGGCTGCGACGCCAAGTGCAAGATTGAGCCGCCACCGGCCGCCGCTGGTACGTTGGTGGTCAGCGAAGTGCAGGTCAATCCCAAAGCGGTCAATGATGTCGATAGCGAGTGGTTTGAATTGTACAACCCAACCAAGGCTCCGATCGACTTGACCGGCTGGATTTTGGCGGGCACCGGCAGCGAAGAGCATAAAATTAATAAGCTTTGTGGCGATGGCTATGTTCACGGTGGCGAAAACTGCGACGACGGCAATACCCTCAACGGCGATGGGTGCTCCAACCTGTGCGAAGTCGAGGGCCAATGCGCTGCCCTCATTTTGGACGGCAAGACCGCCTACGTCGGCGTGACTGGGGCTGTTAACGCCGAGTTGCCGCTGCAGTTTTACCCCGCCTTGACCATTCATGGTTGGTTCTTGCTCGACGCGGCAACCGCCGGTGGCGTGTGCGTCGTCGATGGCAAAAACGTCGCCTGTAGCGATCTATTTAGCTACGGCCAGCAAGGCAAGTACGCGGTAGGCGTGCGGTCGATTGGTAATAAACTCGTGGCATTTGCAGGAGAAACTACTGTCGAGATTGGACCGGCTGTGTTGGGCAAATGGACCCACATTGCGGTTACGTTCGAGAACAATGGCCAACAGTTGCGCGGCTATATCAACGGTCGCCTCGCCGCAACGGCCGCCGTCAAGAACTGGCCCGTTGCTGGGCTCAAGGCTGACTTTGTGTCGATTGGTGGCCAGCAGGACGCGGCCTCGGGCGTAGTCGGGCACCTGCTCAAGGGCAAGGTCGCCAGTTTCCATGTCAACTCCGGCAAACAGAAGAATGAGTCGGGCACCGACAAATCCAATCCGTCGTACGGGATGGTTGTCAATTTTCCAGTGTTGTTTCGCACCTTTGGTCCGCAAGCTCGCTGGGCCAGTGCGCTGAAAGGCGACGTGCTGTCTCTGCAAACCGACGAAGGCAATGGCACGGCACTCAAAGACGGTTCGGCCGCCAAACACAACGCCGGAGCCGTCGCGGCCACCTGGGCGACCGCCGGCAACGGCAACGCCTCGGGACCCTATTGTGCCCAAGCCGGCAAGCTGCTTCCAGAAACCACAGCGATTACAGCGGGTTTTGACATTTTTGTCATCAAGCCAGGCGAATACGCCGTATTGGCCCGCAACAGCCATCCCGTGATCAATAGCGGCATTCGCGCCATTTACGGCTTTGGCGACAGTGCCGTTTCTAGCAATGGCAGCTATGTGCTGTCGAACGGTTCAGACTCGATAACCTTGAAGAATCCAGCTGGTGTCACGATTGACACCGTGACTTGGGATACCGAGTGGCCGTGGGGCGACGGCTACTCGATGATGGCCAAGGACGGCTGCATCGACACCAAACTTAATGATTTCAAGGACTGCTGGGCAGCGGCTGGCCAATCGTGCATTTACGGCATTTTGTACGACAAGTCGCCGTCGGCCGCATCGTTGGCGTCATGTGCGAATAACGCCTGTGCTTCCATCTATGAAGGCTGCGAAGAGATTGAAGATTGCGGCACTCCCGGCGTCACTTGCAAGAAATGCGTGATCAAGGACCACGGCACGCCCGTCGCGCCCAATGTGTGCCAGTAGGCGCCAGACACTGGAGCACCCGAACGCACTCAGTTGGGCGCAAGCTCGGAGATTGTAATGGATTTTCGCTCTGCAGCCTCGCAACCCAACCTAGTGATTGTGGCCGACGCCGGCGACGACTGGACGGCTCAGCTGCTGGCTGCACTGGCCGCGCAGGGTTTGGAGATTGAGTCCGTGCCGCCCAGCGGGGCGGTGTGGCGGGCCTTCGAAAAAGGCGCTGCTGGATTGGTGATCGCCCCCACCGTCGTCACTCCCCAAGCGCAGTGGCTCGAGATCACCGAGCGGGCCGGCCCGTCGGCGCCGACCACAACGGTGGTCGTGCCGCAACACGCTAAGGCTGCGCAAGGGCAGTGGCTGGCGATCGGTTTTGACGACGTGATCGTCAGTGGCGACGATCCGGCGCTTGGAGCTGCGCGCTTGGCCGCCCGGGTTCGCGCCCGCGCCGTCAAGGCAGCGCTTGCATTGACGGATTCGCTCACAGGATTGCCGTCCCAACAAGTGTTTTTTACCCGCTTGGACCCGATGGTGCGGTTGTCGTCACGCGGCGCGATGCCGATGGCGGTTGCCGTGCTCGATATGGACGGGTTTCGGGCGTTTGAGCGCACCGCCGGGCGGCCCAGCGTGCGGGCAGTGCTTATTGATATCGCTCATCATTTGCAACGAGCCTTGCGTCGCTCCGACACGGTCGCGCGGCTGGGCGACGACCGTTTTGGACTTATCTTGCACCATATCAATGGACTAGAAGCGCGACGGCTGCTGTACAAAATCTGGCGCTCGTTCACCTTGGAACCGGCAACCCTTGAATTGCTTGGTGGTTCGCCGATTTCGCCGACCTTTACCGCCGGAGTCGCCGCCTATCCCGATGACGCCAACGACGGCTTTGAGTTGTACACCCGCGCCGAAATCGCCCTAGATGTCGCCCGTGCTTCCGGACACCGCCGAGTGTTGCTGTTCTCCGAGACGTCGGGCGATTCAGGCCTAGATCTGGCTGGCACAGACTTGCGCCTGCACCGCAGTGCGCCCGCTGGCCGATCGGATAGCGAATCGTAAGGGCCTATGCAAAATCAAGTCGATTTTGCACCTCGGCCCGTTGCTTGCTTGGTGGGTCGCGACCTACAGGCTCTGCGCGCCGACTCGCCGCTCCGTTGCTGTCGCCGATCGATCAAGGTAATTCGTGCTCGCGAAGTGCAGGCGCCGCGTTTGGCTTGACCCGCCGATCAACCCCGACTAGCCTCCCCGCCTCGGGCTTTGCGTTGTGTGGCCCCCGTCGCGCCGGTGTACCGATGGCGCACAGGAGTTGCCATGGCCAAAGCTGCGCCTACCGCCATCCGCCCGACTAAATATGTGCTCGTAACCGGCGGCGTGGTGTCGTCCATCGGCAAGGGGCTGTCCTCAGCCGTCCTGGGGGCGCTGCTGCAGGCCCGTGGCCTCAAAGTCACCAACGTCAAGCTCGACCCCTACATCAACGTGGATCCGGGCACCATGTCGCCGTACCAGCACGGCGAGGTGTTCGTCACCGATGATGGCGCCGAGACCGATCTCGACTTGGGCCACTACGAGCGCTTTACCAATACGGCCATGGCCCGCGCCAACAATTTCACCACCGGCCAAGTCTACGACGCGGTGATTCAGCGCGAGCGCCGCGGCGAGTATCTGGGCGGCACCGTGCAGGTCATTCCGCACATCACCGACGAGATCAAGGAGCGAATTCGTGCTGCGGCTGCCGGCGCAGAAGTGGCCATCGTCGAAATCGGCGGCACGGTCGGCGACATCGAGTCACTGCCGTTTATGGAAGCGATTCGGCAACTGCGGCTCGAAGTGGGCCCGCGCAATGCCATCAATATTCACGTGACTTTGGTGCCGTACATCGCTACCGCTGGCGAGGTAAAGACCAAGCCAACTCAGCATAGCGTAAAGGAATTGCGCGAAATCGGCATCCAACCGGACTTGATTTTGTGCAGAAGTGATCACGAACTGGATGACGCCATCAAGGCCAAGATCAGCCTGTTTTGCAACGTCGTCCAAGAGTGCGTGATCCTGGCCCAAGACGTCGCCTGCATATACGACTTGCCGTTGACTCTGCACGCGCAAGGGCTCGACCACCAGGTGCTCAATGCGTTAGACCTGTTTCGCGACCACTGGCGCGAGCCCGACCTGAGCCCGTGGGCGCGGTTTGCCCATACCTTTGTGAACGCGCCGGTCACTGCAGTTATCGGAATCGTTGGCAAATACGTCGAACTCAAAGAGTCGTACAAGTCGCTCGGTGAGGCGCTGGCCCACGCCGGGGTGGCCAACAATGCGCGGGTCGAATTGCGCTACTTGGACGCCGAAGAACTGCTCGAAGGCGATGCGCTGGCGATGCTGCAAGGTGTCGACGGCGTGCTGGTGCCGGGCGGCTTTGGCAAGCGTGGCTTTGAAGGCAAAATCAAGGCTGTGCGCCACGCCCGCGAACGGGGCATCCCGTTTTTTGGCATTTGCTTGGGTATGCAGTTGGCCGTGGTCGAGTTCGCGCGCCATGTCGCCGGTTTGACGGGCGCCCACTCGACAGAATTCGACGAACAGACCCCGCACCCCGTGGTCGATCTGATGCTCGACCAGCGCGCCGTGACCCAAAAAGGCGGCTCGATGCGCCTGGGCGCGTGGCCGTGCGCGTTGGCTCAAGATTCGTTGGCCCGCAAAGTCTATGGCGGAATAGCTGAAATTAGCGAGCGCCACCGCCATCGGTTGGAAGTGGCCAACGGCTACCGGCCGCAGTTGGAAGCCGCTGGTCTCAAGCTGTCGGGACTTTCCCCTGATGGAAAACTGGTGGAAATGTGCGAATTGCCTGAGCATCCTTGGTTTTTAGGCTGCCAGTTTCACCCCGAATACAAGAGCAGACCGCTGCAACCGCATCCGATTTTCGTCAGCTTTATCGGCGCTGCCCTGCGTCACGGCGGCAAATTGCCGAAGTCCAAGAGCTAAAATGGCCGTTGCGCCTGTCGCTGGCAGCTTGTCTGTGGTGGCGACACCGATTGGCAACCTGGGCGATATCAGCGCGCGGGCAGTGACCGTGCTGCGCACAGCCGACACGGTGTTGTGCGAAGACACGCGACGCACCCGCCAGTTACTGACGCACTTGGGAATCTCTACTCCGACCGAGTCCTTGCACGCGCACAACGAGCACGCCAAGACCGCGGCGCTGGTGGAGCGCTGTCGTCAAGGGGCCAAACTGGCGCTAGTCAGCGACGCTGGCACCCCGTGCCTCTCGGACCCAGGCACAGACTTAGTCGATGCGATCCAGCACGCGGGTATCGCAGTGGCGACGATCCCGGGGCCGTTTGCAGCGGCAGCGGCGCTTGCCGCGTCCGGGCTTACGCCAATTCCATTTACATTTTGGGGATTTGTCGCCAAACGCTCGGCCGAGCGCCAGCGCGATTTGCGGCGCCAACTGCAAACAGCGGTGGACGGGCCGATGACCCATGCCTACTACGTGCCCGGTCGCGATCTCGACGCCGTGATTGGCGATCTGGTGCAGGTGGCGCCCGCAGCGCGGGTGTGTGTGGCCCGCGAACTGACCAAAATCCACGAAAGTTGGTTGCGCGGCACGCCGGCCGCGGTGGTGCAAGCCCTGTTGCCCCAGCACTTGTGCGGCGAAGCGGTGTTACTGGTTGAGATTTCGGCGGCGATTGCCGGAAATGAACCACCGGCGATTGACGTTGCAGCACTGGTTGCGGCAGCCAAGGCCGCCGGGGAGCACCGCAAGTCCGCCTTGCCGCGGCTCCAGCGCACCACTGGGGTCGCGCGCACGGCCCTATACGCCCTGTGGATCGCTGCTGAAGTGGACAGGCCATCGGAGGATTCCCAATGAACTTACTACTAATTGTTTTGGTACTGGTGGGCTGCGCTTGTGGTTCGCCGCTGGCGGGTCGGTGGCAAGGCACCGCCGACATAGGGCCGGTGCGGGCTGCCCAGATGATCCTCGAGATCGACGAACAGGGCCAAACGGGTCGCCTGCAAGTGGCCGACCCCGGCCGCACCGAGGCCTTTCGCTTGTGCGGGGTGCAACGCCACGGCCGCAGCATAGAACTGCAGTACAACGCCGCTCGGCCGTCGTGCGAAGGCAACGCAGGGGCGCCTAGCGAGCTGCGCACGCTCAAGGGCACCGTCGGCGAAGGTGTTGTGTGGGGGCAGATTTGGCGTGGTAATGATAATATCGGCTTCTTTCGGGCCTTTGCCAGCTGGATTGGTCCCTGACCGCGGTGATCGCAGCTACACGATCGCGCCCTGACCGTGCTGCTTGCAGCTAGAGACGCGACCAATTAACGCCGAACCTCAAAGAATTCCCAAACAAAACGGAGCGGCCTGACGCCAACCTGCAGGCCACTGAATAAGTGCCGCAGGCTCGCGACCCACAAAGCAAGCACTGAGGCACTGAGCAATTCTTATTTGATCGGCTAACTAGAAACTTGGGGGCGCGCCGCCCCAAACCCCCGCGGTGGGCCGCAGCTGCGGCCCACATTCCACATGCCGCTCAAGGAGTTTCATGCATCGTGGGTGCCGATTTGGCGGCATGCGGAACTCTCTAGACGATCGCGCCCTGCCGGTCAGCGGCGGCCACCAACTGGGCGTACAGGCCGCCGGCGGCCAAAAGCGTATCGTGATCACCGCACTCCACCACCTCGCCTTGGCGCAGCACTGCAATTTGATCGGCGCGCCGGACCGTGGATAGCCGGTGGGCGACCACCAGCGCCGTCCGACCGACCAACACGCGTTCAATAGCGGCCTGCACCCGCTGCTCAGTCAAGGTGTCGATGCTGGCCGTGGCTTCGTCCAGCACCACGACAGCTGGGTTGGCCGCCAAAATTCTTGCGATACTCAACAGTTGACGCTCGCCTGCCGAAAGGCTTGCACCGCCTTCGCCGACCGGCGCATCCAGACCGCCGACCCGGGCCAGAACGTCGCCCAGGCAAGCATCTTCCAGTGCGGTTCGCAGCACCTGCGCCGACAGCCCGCGCCCCAAGTCGACATTTTCGCCCAAGGTGCCGGCGAACAGCACCACATCTTGCTGCACGACCCCGATCGACCGCCGCAGCGCCTGCAAATCCCACTGCTCAACCGCCACATTGTCCAACTGGATCGCTCCTGTCGGCCCCGCGTAGGCTCTGGTCAGCAACTTGGCCACGGTCGTTTTGCCCGAACCCGTCGGCCCGACCAATGCCAGCACCTTGCCAGCCGGCACTTGCAGAGTCACCCCGCGCAGGACCGGGGTCTTGCCGTCATAGCTGAAATCGACGTTGGCAAAGCCGATGGCGCCCGCCACCGTGGTTGGCGCGTGGCTGCCTTGCGGCAAACTCTCGTCGATATCCAGCAGACCGACGATGCGCTCCAACGCCGCCATCGCCCGTTCGATCGTGGCCACCTTGCCGGACAGTTCACGAATCGGCACAAATACCCTTTGAATATACTGAATGAACGCGACAAGCAGCCCGACTGTCACCGCCCCTTGCACCGCCCGACCGCCGGCAAACCAAATCAGCAGGGCAATCGACAGCGACGCCACCCCATCCATAACGGCATACAGCGAGGCATCGTACCAATTGGACAGCTGATAGGCCTTGAGATACTTATAGTTAAGTGCCTTGTACTCGCTCACCGTAATCGCGCGGCGGCCATGCAACTGCACCACTTTGGCGCCAGCCAAGGCCTCTTGAAAGGCCCCAGACGCTTCGGCCATTGATCGCCGAATCTCAGTGGAATGTTTGCGCAATTGCCGACGAAAGAAGTTCACCAACAGCACAATGGCCGGTGCCACCAACAAGGTCAGTCCGGTCAATTCGACGTCCAGGATCACCATCGCAGCAAAAATCGCCAAAATATCTACAATGTCGCCAACGATCCCGACGATGCCAAACGTCAGCACTTCGCCGAGCGCTTCCACATCATTGGTGGTGCGCGACAGCAAAGAGCCCGTCGCCCGCTTGTCGAAAAACTTGGCGCTCTGGCGCAAAACGTGGGCAAAAACGCCGCGCCGCAGCCGGGTTAGCGATGCATAGCCGGCCCGCTGCAGCGCATAAAGCTGCAGACCCCGAAAACCATATTCAGCGATCACCGCCGTCAAGAACACCGCGGCAATCAGGCTGATCGTCCACGGCCCCGCATAGCCCCGCCCTTGCAGTTCTGACGTGATCGGGCCATCGATGGCCTCTTTGATCAGCCACGGCTGAACCAGACCACCCACCGACATCACGGGCACGGCGAGCAAACCCAACCACAGCCAGCTCAGTTCAGGGCGTACAAACGGCCAATAGCGCCGCAGCAATCGCCAATCTTGCGCCCGGCGACGCTTGGGCGCCGTGTCTTGCGGATTATCCGGTTCGTTGGCCATGTTCAGTCGCCAATCCACATCGTCAGGCCGCCGAACCGACTACAGACCGGGCCAAATAGGGCCACACGCGCGAGAATTGCCGAACAAAACTGCAGCGGCGAGACGCTCCGGACCGCCTTGCCAGTCTTTCGCCGACTGCCGACGACATAAGCGGTTGGTGTCACGAAGGAAACCGCACACCGGACCGGTGTGTCACTTGGGAGCCGGCGCCGGTTCTGGGGCCGGATCCACCCACGAAACATCAGCCGGCTTGAACTTAATGACGTGAAACTCATCTTTTTCACTGGTGAAGGTGCCCGTCTCGATCTTTTGGTTGACGATCGCCACCATCAGTTTGCGATCGGTGGTCCAAAACACCCCGCGCAAATTGGCCTTGGCCAAAATTTTGGTTTCGGCGTCGACCTTGATCGGCACGTCCTTGACCTTGCCCAGGCGCTGCTTGTCGGTCACCGCAATCACGAAGCGATCTTTGGCCGCCATCAAGCCAAAGAAACTGAGCGACTTGCTCTCGTCCTTGGGGTCCAGCGGAAACAGCATGTCCTCCACCCCGGCATCGACGAACTTGAGCTTCTTGCGGGCCTCGCGGATCGCCTTAGGACCATCGGCTTTGGTGAAAGGAATGGGCTGCGACTTCTTGGCTGGGGTGATCGTGTCGACGTCGTAGACCTTGAGCACCGGACCGGAAGCATTTTCGTCGTCCACTTCGACCAGCATCTGCTTTTGATCGGCGGAGAACCCTCTAATCTTGAAGGCGATGTTAATTTCCTGCCCAAAGGCCGACGATGCCAGCGTCGCCAGCAACACCAAGGCGAGCGGCAACCACCGCACCGTGCTCACCAACCAGGCCTTGCCCAGTAACCAGTTCGTACTCAGTAAGGAGTTAGCCACCTCAACCTCCAGTGGTGCAAACGAGCTAATCGACCTTGCATTCAACGACTTTCTTCGTCGGCTGGCGGCCAAAAGTCACCCCAGACATGCGACTGCGGATGCAAGCGCCCAGTTCGTCGTTGGGCTTGCCAGCTACCAGAGCGACAACTTGGCCAACGCCTCCCAATTCGGTGATCGTGACTTTGAGTGCCGATGGACTTGCCCCTGCTTTTTCGGCACACGCGCCAATTTGACCGGCTTTTTCGCGACACAGCTTGCGAATTTCGGCATCTTCCACTGCTTTGACCCCAATCGCGCCACCGCCGGCCACCATCTCTTCCTTCTTGCCACCAAACGCCGCGTTGGCCGCTTCGAGGGCTTCTCGTTGCCGACGGGCCTTGTCGGCCTCGAGGTCGGCCAAACGCTTGGCTTCCACCGCCGCCTGGGCTTCGCTTAGGCCTGCACCGGCACCGCCAGCGCCAAACCCCGCCACTCCCGCGACTTTCGGCTTTTTCTTCTTGGCCAAGATGTTGACCAGCTTGTCGGCAATCTGGGAGATTTCCTGCGGTTTAGCCGCCGCGACTACCGGCTCGCCGGGCTTGCCCACTACCACGGCTAGCTCTTCGGCCGGCACCGACGGCACCACTGCGGTGCGATAGCCAAGATCGAACGCCGCCAAGATCTCTTTGGAATCGCGGATCAGCTGCCGCTTGGCCTGACCGTTCAGTGTCAATATCACGCCAAAACTCATCGCACCAATCACCAAAGTCGCCAGCACGACCCCGATCAGCACTTTTTGCCGCTTCGAGCGCTTGTCCAGCCGAAACATCACCGAGAACTCTTGGATCAGATTCTGGTATTCCTCTTTCGTAGGCTTGTGCCTGTTGGCATCTGGCAGAGAAAACTCAACGTCACTCAAATCATGGCCAGCCGCGAAAAAAGCGTCACCATGGGCATCCGCCAAATCTCGGACCTTGCCGCCGCTTGGACCGGTTTTGGCCATCAAGTTCGGCACTGTAGGCAGTTTGACCGGGGCACTGGGTCCTGGCGACGGTCGACCCGATGGCAACGGCAGTGCCGCTTCCAGAGTCGGCCCGGCATCGTCAAACTCTTGTTTTGGCAAGGGTTTCGCCGCTGGGACCGGAGCTTGCTGCGAAGGCCGCGTTGCAATCGGTAAGGCGGTTGACTGCGCCGCACGGGGCCGGCCGACCGCTTGAACGACCTGCAGGCCGCCCGTGTTGCGGGCTGCGGCTGCTGGCTCACTCGCGGCCGCAGCAGCACTGCGCACTGACCCCGCAGAATTGGGTGACCCCGCAGAATTGGGTGACCCCGCAGAATTGGGCGACCCCGCAGAATTGGGCGACCCAGCAGAATTGGGCGACCCAGCAGAATTGGGTAACCCTGCAGGACTGGGCGCCGCCGCAGAATTGGCCGGGACTGCCCCTAGGTGCTGTGGTCCCCCTGGTTGCGACGGACCCGAGCCCGCTTTGGCGCCCAGACTAGGTTGGGCCACCGACGTCGGTTGGGCTGCGGGTCTGCGCTGATTTGCGGCAACTGGCAGGCTCGTCGACGGCTGTTGCGCTGCGCTGGCCACAGCTGGCCGTGAAACCGGCGCTGCAGGCCCGGCGATAACCGGTGCCACCGGCGAAAACCCACCCGACTGGCGTGCCTGCGCCGAACTTGAAGAACTCAAAGCCTTCAACAAATCGGGCAAGTCCTCGATCCGCGCCCAGTTCGCCATCCCCTTGTGCCAAGCCAGGCTATGGATGGTCAACTCGCCTGCCGTCAGCCGTTGCGCAATCTGGACTGCCGTCAGCGGTCCCACTTTGTCGCGACCGATAACCACGAACCACGGGCCCGCCACCGGCTCGAACGCCCCAGACACTGGGCGCTGCGGCGGCCCTGCGACCGCACTGCCAGCCGCGACTGGAGCAGCAACTACGATTCCAGAACTGGTGCCGCTCTGCAGCAATTGGCACTCCAGATCCTCGCTTGGTCCACTCCGAACCAGCACTACGGCTCGGCAATTCGGACAAGAAATCTGAGCCTTACCGGTCGGGCCGATTCGTTCGGGCGGCAAGCGGTAGGTCTTGGAGCAACTGGGGCATGTAAAGCGCACGGTAGCCTTCTCTCGCGGCTCGCTCCAAGGTGGTGGCTCAAGCACGCCTGCTAGTTCATAAGGAGTCGCGAATTCGCTTGCGAACCCAGCGATGGTCGGACAACCAAGGGGTCAAGAGTGCTGGTCGGCGGTCCGTTGGCCTGACCCTAGGAGCCCGTCGGAAATCAATCGGTTATGAAATGTCTTTGCGGTTATACACAATGAATCTATTGCGATCCGACAGTCTCCTAGCTTCTCAGATATTCTCAACTGTCCAAGAACTGCCCGGAGTAAATCCGTGCAGTTTCGGACAGTTGCCGCCGTCT
>SHZD01000116.1 GCA_009692465.1 Myxococcales bacterium | reverse complement strand
GGCGGCAACTGTCTGAAACTGCATGGATTCACTCCGGGCAGTTCTTGGACAGTTGAGAATATCTGAGAAGCTAGGAGACTGTCGGATCGTAATAGATTCATTGTGTATAACCGGATAGACATTTTATAATCGATTGATTTCCGACAGACTCCTAGACAGTTCGCAGGACTGTCTCATTGGCGTACGCAAGTACGCCTCAGTCGTCAAGCCCCTTGCTCCTTGTCGAGCGACGGCGAGCGACAGGGCACTGGCATCCCAAATCGGGGGTCGCGGGGAATTTCGGTCTTGAATTTGGGGCCCCCGCGGCAAACTCTTGTTCGCCTTGCTGACCCGCGGCCGGAGTGGACATTTGCAAGCGCTGGTCGCACGCCGACTCAAACCGCGCAGACTACGCCAAGTCGAGTGCAGGGTCCGACGACAACCAATGCGTCACTAGCGGTGAAAAGTGCCTTGGTAGACAAGGACTTGATGAACGCAGTACCATTTGGGGTGACCAGCCGTGGCGCGCGTCCAATTCCGGCGGCCGTTGACAGCCATCCACAAATTCGCGCGTTGGTCGCCACCCAGACTACACTGCAAAGAGCCCATTCGCTTGGGCAACTGCTGCATGGGCTTAGGTCGCTTTCTGAAATACGCAGTACGCTGGGTTCATGCGACGTCGCGTTGGCTTCATTGACGTCGCGTTGGCTTCATTGACGTCGCGTTGGCTTCATTGACGTCGCGTTGGCTTCATTTTGTTCCCAGCGGTCAACATGGCAATGTCACAAGCCAAAGTCACCACCTAATCCCGGCGCAAGCGCGGTTGGGCAGTCAGGAGCGAACGTCATGACGCTTTCCGTGCACTTCGCCAGTTGGCAATTCGACCTGCGCAGCGCGAGCGACCTGCGCGGCGCAATGCGTACCTGCTTGCGAGATGCCGAATACTTGGGCGGACCTAACGTGCTTGTCGGCCGCGATGTCGACATTGCAGCGTGGTCGTGGCTCGGCGAGGTGTGCCTATTGCGCAGCGATTGGCTCCCCGCGGTGGCCGCGGCGCTGCGCGATGTCATCGCCAACGGCACGCCGATGGAACACCAGGCTCTGGTAGACTTGTTGGCCAATGAAACGGCAACGGTACGCCTTTTGCCGTGGACTGCGGGTTGGGCGCTGGGCCATGGCGACTGGACTGGCACGCGGTCGGGCACCGGCTGGGGTGGATCGAGCACCGCGCCGCGGTTAGACCATGTCCTGGCTAATCAAGAACGCTATGCGGAAGCGTGGTCGGCCAAGGTCCATGAAGTGCCGTGGAAGACCCAGATGGTTGCGCTGAACAACCCCGAACAATTGCGCGCACTTTTGGAGCAAACCGCGCGTGCGGGCCGCGGACCAGTGACTCCGCAAGGCGATCACGGCTGGGACTGGCTGGTCCAGCAGGTGGCGTTCGTGCCGTGGGTGGGGCAGGCGCTTGCCGAGCTGTTGCCGTGGGCACTGACAACCGATGCTGGACTCGGCTACGCGGCGCTCGACTACTTGTTGATCGGTCAGGACGCTTGGCTCTGGCTCGACTGTGTTCGCCGGTGGCGCCAGAATCCGCCATGGTGGGCGCGGACGCCACTCAAGAACCGACCCAAGGGCTGGACCAGACGGGCGCGGCACAGCCACGACAGTGCGCTGACGACGTACGGCGATCTGGCGCTGCGTTTCGAGACTCTGCATGGTCGTCAAGGGCCGCCGCTGCTGGATTTGGCCCCGCCGTAGCACCATGGCGGCCATCGCGATGCCCTGAGGCCACGAATCGGCAGTCAACACCGGCAATCAACTACTGCGGAATGTGGCGCTGGCGCCGAGTGGCGGTCGCTTCCTCACGTTTGCACTCGCAGAGCTCGACAATCAGTGGTGCGCCCGCAATATAGTTGCGCTCGTGACCGCCGATTCGGGTGCCAAACCACTGATTTTGCAGGTATTTGCTGCTAATCCGGCTTTACTGGCCGAGGCTGAAGCCTTGCTGGCCTAGGCGCTGGGCCTATTCAACCCGGATTCGGCTCCGCGATCCCCCGCTTTGGGCGCAGCTCGGCGTCACTGCGTCGCTTTTCTGCCAGGGACGTACGAGAGTACGCCCCTGACAGAAAAGCTCCTTGCTCCTTGATCTGCATCCCAAATCGGGGGCCGCGGAGAGTTTCGATGGGGAATCCTGAGGCTCTGCCATAGCCCTCGGTCGCCGCTTGCGCTATGGTCGCCGCCTCGCATCGTTGGCGTGTCGTCGCCGACCTGGAGGTTGCCGTGACCGACGAACTGCTGCCCGCCTTGGGCCCCCATCAGCGCACCAGCGCCCATTTGCTGTTGCGTCTGGCCTTTGACCGCTGGGCCCCGCCGATGCCGGTGGCCGACGACCGTCTTGAAGTCCAGCGTATGGCCGCCACCCGTGCGCTGCTCGACAGCCCGGATCCCGATAACAGTGCCGTGGATGCGGCGCGCAACGCCTTGCAAGAGTGCCTAGCGGTGCCGGGCCAGCCAGTCGACCGGCTGGATCTCGCCGCCGACCTGTTGGGGCTGTCGCCGCCGGCGCGGCTTGCGCTGGGGCTGTGCGCGTGCATTCAACTGGACCCGCGCATTGGCCAAGTGGCGCGGGCGGTGGCGGCGCGGTTGGGGTACGCCGATGGCGCCGATCCTGCACTGGTGGACGCCGCATTGGAGCCCGCCGGGCTGGGCCCAGCGTGGACGCGCACCCTTTTGCACGACGGTGGCCAGTTGCGCCGTATGGGTGTACTGACCCTGCACGACGGCAAAGTGGGCCTGAGTCTGGCGCTGCAGGCGTTTTTGCAGTCCGCATTGCCCGCACACAGCCCGCTCAAGCCGTTTGAATTAGCCCACACGGTGCCGACGGCGCTACTGCCCGCGCTGGTCGAGGCGCGGCGCGGCTGGATCGCCGTGCTGGCGACGGCTCTGCAGTCTGACCGGCCGCTGTTGTTGTCTGGCATGTCTGGGTTTGCCGGTCCGGAATTGGTACAGGCCGCTTTTGGCAGTGCCGGGCCAGCGGTGCGCTGCATCGATCTGGCGGCGGTGTTTGACCTGGAGCGCGGCCTGCCGACACCACTGCTGGGAGAACTGCACGCCGAAGTCCGCCTAAGTCCGGCGCCTTGGGCACTTTTTGGCGCCGAGCGTCTGGAAAAGGTGGTGCGCGAACACCCTGCAGCGGTGCGCCGCTTGGTGGCGGCGCTGGTGGCCATGGGTCGGCCTGTCGTACTGCTCCACGCCGGCCCGCTGTCTGCCGATGTCGGCGCGCGACTGGCTCAAGAGGCCGGACTGCCCAATTTTGAACTGCCGGCCCTGCCGGTTGAGGCCCGCAAAGTGTTGTTGCGCGCGGCGCTGACCATGCAAGGCGTTGATGACCCGACCGCGGAGGCGCTGGCCGTTGCGACCTGTAACGCCAATCTGGAAGTGGAGTCGGTGGTAGCCGCCGTGGCCTTCGCGGTGCAAAAGGCCTTGCAGCGTACAGCCAAAGCGACAGCGGTGGGCAAATCGCCCAGCATGGCAACGCCGACCATGACCGAGTTGCGCGCTGCCTGTAGCGCCACGATGACCAGTCGCTTGCGGCAATACGGTTCGCGGGTTGAAGTGCTGGCCGACTGGACCGATCTGGTCTTGGCCGAAGAACCGCTGCACCAAGTCCGCAATCTGGCGCGCTTTGCCCGCGTCCGCGACCGCTTGTTCGACAGTTGGGGCTTTGGCGACAAGCTGGGTCAGGGTCGCGCGCTGTCGGCGATGTTCTCGGGTCCGAGCGGCACCGGTAAAACGATGGTGGCCGGGCTCATTGCCAAAGATTTGGGCGTCGAACTGTACCGCGTCGATCTATCGCGGGTGGTCAGCAAGTACATTGGCGAAACGGAAGAGCGCTTGGGCGCGCTGTTTAGCGAAGCCAGCCTTGTAGGCGCCGCGCTGCTATTCGACGAGGCCGACTCGCTGTTTGGCCAGCGCACCGAAATCAAGTCGAGCAATGACCGCTACGCCAACTTGGAGGTCAACTACCTGCTGCAGCGCTTGGAGGACTTCGATGGGGTTGTCATTTTAACGACCAACTTTGCCACCTCGATCGACAGCGCGTTTTTGCGGCGGCTGCGCTTTCGTGTGCAATTCCCCATGCCGACGAGCAAAGACCGCGAGCGGCTGTGGGAGGTGCTGTTGCCGTCGCGTATGCCGGTGGACGACGAGGGCATCGACTTTGAGTGGCTGGGCGAGAGTTTTGACCTGACCGGCGGTCACATCCGCAATGCCGTGTTGCGCGCGGGCATGATTGCCGCCGACCTCGATCGGCCGTTGAGCATGCGCATGACCTACGACGCCGCGGCAGCTGAGTACCGCGAATTGGGTAAGTTGGCGCCGCCGTATCCGTTTGATGACGATTGAGTTGACCTTGGTCACCGGAGCAAGCGACCAGGACGGAAAGCCCGGTGCTGAGAGGCCCACTACCGCAGCTTGGACTCAATCCGCCGAATCTTGGCCCGCCGCTGCAGCGGATTGCTGCTGGTCGCCTCCAGTTTGCCGCTCGCACTTTGCGAACCCCGCCCCTGTTGCTACCCTGCGGCGCCTGCCGACAAGGCGCCGTAGCTGTAGTGACCAGCCGCGAGCGCGGCGGCGTCGGACAGGGCAGGAGACCCATGGGCACCAACGGATCTGCATTGCGCGGCGCCCTCCTTGGGGCCGCGTGGGTGCTGGCTACGCACTGCAGTGAGCAACGGGCGGCGGCCACCGATTCAGCGGCCGTCACCGATGTTTCGACTGGCGCCGATATTTCGGCTGGCACCGCGACCCTTGACATCGCTGTTCAGGACACACCAGCCGATTCGGGCGCCTCCAGCCCTGACCTCAAAGCCGATGCCACGACGCTGAGCTGGCAAGCATTCCCGCCCCTGCCTGCGCCGCGTCAGGAGCACGCCGTGGTGGCGTGGAACGAGCGCCTGATTGTGGTCGGCGGCTACGCTGGCACTGGCTTTGGCCCTCCATCCACGTCGGTGCTGGCATGGCAGTCGGGCGCCGCCAACTGGACCGCGCTGCCTGACTTACCCGAAGCGCTGCACCACGCCCACGCCGCGGTGCTGGACGGCAAGCTGTACGTGGCGGGCTTCTTGACCGGTTTCGACTTCGCCCACGACGGGCGCGGCTGGACGCTGACCGAAGCCACCGCCAAATGGACGTCGATGCCGGGCCTGCCCGCTGCGACTGCCCGCGGCGGCGGCTGTGCGACGGCGTGGAAGGGGCAGCTGTGGGTGCTTGGCGGTCTGCGCAGCCTGAAGTCAGTTGCGTCAGTCGATCGGTTCGACGTTGCCACTCAAGCTTGGGTCGCTGGGCCCGCCCTGCCCGAAGCGCGCGACCACCTAGCCTGCGGGGTCGTCGCCGACCAACTGGTGGTCGCCGGTGGCCGCAACGGTGGCGTTGGCAACCATTCGCCCAAGACTTGGACCTTGGCCACACCCGGTGGCGCCTGGCAGTCGCGCGCACTGATGGCGGTCTCGCGCGGCGGCGTGGCGGCTGCGGTGTGGCAGGACCGGCTAGTGGTGGCGGGCGGCGAGGGCAACAAGGCCACCAAGTCTGGTGTGTTCGCCGAGGTGGAGGCGTATGACTTGGCGGCCGACGCGTGGATTCGGCTCCCAGATATGGCCGTGCCGCGGCATGGCAACGGTGCCGCGGTGGTTGGCGGTCGCCTGCATGTTCCCGGCGGGGCGACCGTGCAGTTGTTTGGGGCGGTGGCCGACCACGATGGGTTGGGGCCGTAGCCGCAAGTAAGGAACTGTCCCAGAATAAGTTATTGTGGAACTGGTTCCGTTTGCTTGCTTTGTGGGTCGCTAAGCTCTCAGCCTCAAACGCCGACTCGCCGCTCCAGTGTTGCGCGAGTCGATCGAGTTATTTAAGGACACATCCTAAGCTCACCAACCCGGCATGACCCGCATCCTCAGCTATTACGGTGGTGGCAGCTTTCGCTTGGCTGGACGGTTTGGCACCTGCCGAGGGCCAGCGATGCCAACAACCGCGCATGGGTCGCAAGCCCGAGAAGTTCGAGCATTTTTTAAGCCCATTTTGCCCCTATCGCAACTCGCCTAATCCGCAAGCCTTGGTCAGGGAACCTATCCACATCCGGCGCCGCGCGCTAATTTCAACCGCAATTCGCCATCGACACCGCTCACTGTCAACGGCCCCAACAATCCGCCAATCATCGGCGAAATCCGCACCCCCGGCCACCACCTCGGCCGCCAAGCCGTCAATAACCAAAACCGCGGCTGGTCCTCGACAGTCTCTCGGATTTCCAAAGCTACGGCACCACACAACTCAAAACCACATTATCGACAATCGCCCCCAACCCAGCATTGCCCGTCGCATTATTGGCCCAAACCAACGAAACCCCAACCGTACTACCCGCCAATGCTGTGAGATCCCAAGCCATCTTCTTACTAGTCGGCTGCTGACTCCACCCCATCGGATTACTGCTCGCCGTCTTAGCCGCACACCCATCGCCCGCTAACTTGCTCGGCGGTGCGCCATTGACCGCCACCATCACCGTCAGCGTATCATTGACGCAGTTGCCATCATCGGCCGCGGCAATCTGCGCATAATAATCCATGCTTAAGGTACACGCCTTGGCCGTGGCCGGCAGCACTGCGGGCGCAAACGCGGTACTCGCTGAATTAGCCCCGCAATCGTACCCAGACAATGTATTGGCCGTCAGTTGCCCGACGTACCACCCGGCGACGATGTTGGCAAAGCCGCCGACGGGCCACCAGCCAAAGTTCTTGCACGACTTGTCGGCATTGACCTGTAGCGTGCAGTTGTCGCACTTTTCGTCGTTGAAATCTTCGTTAATCAGCAATTTCTGCTTGCTATCGCACTTAACCTCAATGCTCCAGCCCGCGCCAAACTTATAGCCTGCATGCGCCCCGGCACCATCGAAAATATCCGCGACGAAGTAAAACTTCTGGCCCGCCGTGGCATTGAACGACACGTAACTGCAAGTCTGGCCGCCACATACCGGGTCGCCGTACTTGTTGTCCCACATGTAGGCTTGGCAACTGCTCGACTGGCAGGCGCCGGCGCCGCTGACGACAAACCAATCGACCACCCCAAACAACTTGCCGCCCGGTTGCGGTAGCCCTTCGTTGTATTCCAGCAAGGTACACACGCCGTCGCTGGGCGCGGTGAACTGGTAGGTGTACTCGTAGCCCGTGTTGGCGCCGTTGTACAAGAAGTTGGGCGCCGAACACGACCACGAACTGATGGCGCCGGTGTAGCTGCAGTTGGGGCCTTTGCATTGGTAGACGGTCTTGTCGGCGACCCCGCAGTCGGTCCATTTGCCAGTGATTTTGCCGGTATTGGCGGTCACCGCATTGACGGCCAGGCATTGGCCCGCCGCGACTGCCGGTGGATCATTGCTGATGTGCTGGCAGACGCCAGTCTTGCACTGGTCAAACGTACACGGATTGCCGTCATCTTGGCAGGCGGCGCCATCGGGGATCGGCGGGTGTTTGCAGACTCCAGCGCCGCAGGCGTCGGTCGTGCAGTTGGTGCCGTCATCGGCGCAGGCGGTGCCGTCGACCAGCCCGGGGTGGGCGCACAGGCCTTTTTGGCAAACGTCGATGGTGCACGAGTTGTTGTCGCTGGCGCACGGCGTGCCGTCAAAGCCAGCCGCGCTTTGGCAGGCGCCGCCAGCACAAGTGTCAGCAGAACACGGATTGCCGTCGTCGCAAGTCTTGGCCGCCCCGCTGCAGATACCGTTGGCGTCGCAGGTGTCGTTGACGGTGCAGCCGTTGCCGTCGTCACACACGCTGTTGGCGGCGCCGTTGAGCAAAGCGCACTTGCCGGTGGCGACCACGCACTGATTGACCTTGCAGGCAACCGCCGAGGGCGGGCAACTGACCACCGTGGTCGCGTCGACGCTGCACTTGTTGGCTGTGCATTTGAGCGTGCCGTTGCAGGCGTTGCCGTCTTCGAGCGCCGCGCAATCGGCAGTAGTGACGCATTGGCACACCGACGCTCCGCCGACGCAGGCCCCGGTTTGGCAGCTGTCGCCGCCGGTGCAGGCGTTGCCGTCGTCGCAGGCGGTGCCGTTGCTGGCGTTGGCGTAGGTGCAGCCTTTGATGGCGTCACAAGAGTCCGCGGTACACGGCTTGTTGTCATTGCAGTTGACCGCCGCCCCCGCACATAGCCCATTGCTGCACTTGTCGCCGCCGGTGCAGGCGCTGGCGTCGTCACACGGAGTGCCATCGGCGACCTTCTTGTTGCTGCAACCGCTGGCGGGCACACAGGTGTCTGCGGTGCACACGTTGGAGTCATTGCAGTTCGCCGTCGTGCCCCCACACACACCAGTATTGCATTTGTCAGCGACAGTGCAAGCATTGGCGTCGTCACAACCGATTCCGGTGATGGCCGGCGTGCTTTGGCAGCCCTTGACCTTGTCGCACCCGTCGACGGTACACGGATTGCCGTCATCGCAAGCGATCGTGGTGCCCGCGCACAAGCCGTTGGCGCACAAGTCGTTGCCGGTGCAGGCGTTGCCGTCGTTGCAAGCGATCGCATTGAAGGCAAACACGCAGCCCTTAGCGCTGTCGCAACTGTCGTCGGTACAGCCATTGCCGTCGTTGCAAGTCACGGCGCTGCCGCTGCATACCCCGCTTTTGCACCCGTCGCTGGCGCTACAGGCGTTGCCGTCGCTGCACACGCTGCCGTCCGCGCTGTTCTTCTTAGCACACACCCCGCTCGCTGGCGTGCACACCGTTTGCGCGCAAGTCGTGTCGCCAGTGGTGTTGCACACCACAATGCTGGCGGCGTTGACCTGGCACGCATTGCTCACGCACTTGAGCGTTCCATTGCACAGATTGCCGTCCTCAAGCGCCGCGCAATTGGCGTCGGTGGTGCATTGGCAAGTGTTCTTGCCGCCGACGCATTTGCCCGCACTGCACACGTCCCCAGTCGTACAGCTGTTGCCATCGGTGCAGCCCGCCGTGTTGTTGGCGTAGCTGCAGCCGCTCGCAGGCAGGCAACTATTGTCGGTGCACGAATTGTTGTCTTCACACACCACTGCACTGCCCTTGCAAGCACCACCGGCACACGTGTCGGCTTGGCTGCAGGCGTTGCCGTCGTCGCACGGATTGCTGGTGTTGGCGTGGGTGCAACCGCTGGCCGGCGAGCACGCATCGTTGGTGCAACCATTGTTGTCGTTGCAGTTGAGCGCGGTGCCGCCGCACAGGCCGTTGGTGCACACGTCGCTGGCGGTGCACAGATTGCCGTCGTCGCACACGCCGCCGTTGCCGACCGCGACTTTGCTGCACAGACCGGTCTTGATGGCGCAGGTGTTCTTGGCGCAGGCGCTGTCGCCGGTGGTGTTGCAGGCCACCACGGTTGCCGGATCGACGCTGCACTTGTTGCTCAGGCAGGTCAGGGTGCCGTTGCACAAGTTGCCGTCTTCGAGCGCCGCGCAGTCGGCCGGTTTGCCGCACTGACACACCGACGGCCCGCCGGTGCACACGCCGTTTTGGCAAGTATCGCTGCCGGTGCAGGCGTTGCCGTCCGAACACAGCGTGCCATTGAGCACCGGGCTGTTCACACAGCCTTTGGCCGGGTCGCAACTGTCCGAGGTACACGCCTTGCCGTCGTCGCAACTAAGCGCCGTGCCGGTGCATTTGCCGTTGATGCACTTGTCGGTGGTGGTGCACAGCGTGCCGTCGTCGCAACCGGTGCCATTGCTGGCGGTCTGATGCACACAACCCGCGGTCACACTGCAACTATCGACGGTGCAGGCGTCTTTGTCATCGCAGTTGAGCGCCGCGCCCTTGCACACCCCGCCGTCGCACAAGTCGGTGGTGGTGCAGGCATTGTTGTCGTTGCAGGCAGTGCCGATGGCCTTGTTTTGTACGGCGCAGGCGCCGGTCTTGCTGCCACACAAGTTGATTTTGCAGGCGTCGGCGGAGGGCGCGCAACTGACCACGGTGCCCGCGTCCACCTTGCAGTTGCTCTGGACGCACTTGAGGATTCCGTTGCACAGGTCGCCGTCTTCCAGCTTGGCGCAGTCGCCGTCGTTTTGGCATTGGCACACCGGTTGACCGGGTACGCACAGCCCTTTGTCGCAGGCGTCGCCGCCGGTACACGGATCGTTATCGGTGCACGCCGTCCCAAATGGCGCCGCTTTGTACGAACAACCGATGGCGATGTCGCAAGTCTCCGAGGTACACGGATTCTTGTCGTCACAACTGGGCGGATTGCCTACGCATTTGCTGTTGTCGCAGTGATCGTTCTGCGAACACTTGGAACCATCATCGCAAGGCGTCCCCTTCGCCAACGGCGGATTGGCGCAACCCGTCACCTTGTCGCAAGTATCGCCAGTGCAGGCGTTTTTGTCGTCACACAACACCGGTTTGCCCAAGCAAGCGCCGTTGCTGCACTGGTCGCCGCCGGTGCACGCGCTGCCGTCGGTGCAGGGGGTGCCCGCCGCCGCAAAGGTGCTGGTACACCCTTTGGCTTTGTCACAACCATCGACGGTACACGGATTGCCATCGTCGCAGTTGATGGAGTCGCCAGCGCACTGCCCCAGTTTGCACACGTCGTTTTGGCTGCACGCGCTGTTGTCGTTGCATGGCAAGCCGTTGTTGACCAGCAGACAGCCCTTGCTAGGGTCGCAGGTGTTGTCGGTGCACGGATTTTGGTCGTCACAGGACAGCGCCGCACCGCCGCAGGCCCCGGCTTTGCAGCCGTCGCCGTTGCTGCAACTGTTGCCGTCGTTGCAGGCGGTGCCATCGGCGGTGGCAAGCTTGCTGCATTGGCCGCTGTTTGCGCCGCACACACTCTTGCTGCACACCGTGTCGCCAGTGCTGTTGCAGGTGACCACCGTGGCGGGATTGACCGCGCATTTGCCGGTCGTGCACTTGAGCGTGCCGTTGCACAGATTGCCGTCCTCTTGCTTACTGCAATCGGCATCGCTCTGGCACTGGCAGGTGTTGGCTCCCGAAACGCAGACCCCGCCACTGCACTTATCGGCCGCTGTGCACACGTTGCCGTCGTCACAGCCGACCAGATTGTTGGTAAAGGCGCAGCCACCTATGGGCTTGCAACTGTCGTCGGTGCACGGGTTTTTGTCGGAGCAGGCCGTAAATGTTCCGCTGCACAATCCCTTGCCGCATTGGTCGTTGTCGGTGCAAGCGTCGCCGTCATCGCACGGATAGTTGTTGTTGCTGTGCGCGCAGCCGCCGGTCAAGTTGCACACGTCGATGGTGCAAATGCTGCCGTCGTCACAGTTGCTGGCCACTCCAGAGCAGATGCCCGCGCTGCAGATATCCTTGTCGGTGCACGGATTTTGGTCGTTGCACGGGCCGCCTTCTTGCAAAGGGTTTTTCTTACATTGGCCGGTTTTAGCGTCGCATTGGTTCTTTGCGCAGGCGCTGTCACCGGTGGGATTGCAGGCGACCACGCTGATGGGGTCGACGCTGCACTTGAAATCGAGGCATTTGAGGGTGCCGTTGCACAAATCGCCGTCCTCTAACGGCGCGCAATCGGCGTGGGTGGTGCACTGGCACAAGCTGCCGCTGCTCTTGCACAGCCCGCCGTCGCACTTGTCGGGAGTGGTGCACGGATTGCCATCTTCGCACGGCGTGCCGTCGGTGGCGGCGGTAGTGGTGCAGGTGCCCGTCGCGCTGTTGCATAAGTCCACGGTGCAGGGGTTGTTGTCGTTGCAGACCAGCGGCGAACCGTCACACAGGCCGGCGCCATCGCAATGGTCTTTGACCGTGCACGGGTTCTTGTCGTCGCACGGGGCAAAGTTAAACGATTGCCCGCATTTGCCAGTGGTGCACTTGCCGTCGGTGCACGGGTCGCTATCGGTGCACTGGCCGTCGAACGCACAGCAATCCGCCAGCTTGGTGCCGCCCTCGCAGTTGCCATTGGCGCACTTTTCGCCTTGGGTGCAGATGTCGCCGTCGTCACACGCGATTTCGCTTAGTGCCTTGTGGACGCAACCGACCTTGGGATCGCACCAGTCCTGAGTGCACGCGCTGGTGTCGTTGCAGTTCAGCGGGCCGCCGCCGCATTGGCCGCCGACGCACAAGTCGGGTCCGGTGCACAGTAAACCGTCTTTGCACGCCGAGCCGTCTTCTTGATCGGTCAGCACGCACAAGCCCAAAGTCGCGTTGCAGGACACGTATTCGCAGGCAGATGCCTCCATGGCGCCGGCGCAGTCGTCGTCTTTGGAACAGGATTTTTTTGAAATCTTGCTGTCGGCGCTGGCGACGTCGAGCAGGGCGTCGCCGGCGAAGGGGTTGCCGACGTCGCTGTCGTTGCTGATATCTACTGATTTGACGCCGGTTTGGGCGGTTTCGTCGCCGCAATGGGTGGCCGTCAGTGCCAGCGCCAGGGCGCCGAACAGGGCGGCGGACCGGGCTGGCCAAATCAGGGTGCACCAAGAGTAATTCATCGGCATGAGTCCTAAGTTGGGTTGAGCAACAGGCTGGGTAGGGCAACAGGCTGGGTAGGGCAACAGGACGGGCAACGCGAGGCCGGCCAAGCCATAGTGCAACAAATTAGGCAGTTGCCACAACTGCGATGATGAGCGACCCGGTACAGAGCCAGCAGAAACCGCCGCTTGCGTGGCAGGTCGTCGCCACATTCACACACATCTTTACAATTGGCGACCCTGCGCCCGTAGGCACACCGCACCACACCTGCTAGCCTACATGCTACCGGCACCCGCCGTCGGCCTTCGGAAGCCTGACCCGCCATGCCCCAGCCACTGCCAGCCCAGCGTGTCGCCGCGGCCGCTCTGACCTTCTCAATTGTGATTGGCTTTGCCTGCGCGTGCAGCGACGACCCCGCCAAATCGACAGCCGCCACTGCTCCGTGCACCGAACAAACCGGCGGCGCCATCGGCTTGGATAAAAGCGCCACCACCCAAGTCACCGTCAACGCCACCGGTCTGCCTGCCAAATCGGGCGACAATTTGGCGGCCGCCCCGTCACTCACCGCTGTCGGTCAAACGGTCACCACCGAACTGACCCTGCGCAACATCGCCGGAGCCGTGGCCGGCGTCCCGCTTACCTTGCGAGCCCTTGAATTGGTCCCCGCCGACGGCTCTCCGCCGTCCGCCGACTGGCCGTTTGCGTGCAACGTAGTCGTGGCAGGGCAAACGCTGGCCTGCGCGGACGCCACTCAGTTGCCCGCGCTCATCTCGCCAAGTCAAAAGGGCGTGTGCACCGGCGCCGGATTTGCCAGCGAACTGACCATTCGCGTCCAGTTTACCAAGCCCGCTGCAGCACAATCGCACGCAGCCAACTTGCGCCTCGATTTGCGCGGCGATAGCAAGTTTGACAGCCCCGCTGGTGCCAACTGGGATGTGCCGTTTGTGGTCCATTTTGCCGCCAAACCGGCAATGGCCAAGGCGCAAATTCAACCCACTCTCATCGATTTCGCCGCGACCAAGTTGGGCAGCGTCGCCACCCGCGACCTGACTATCGCTGCGACAGGCGATGCCGATTTGGTGATTAGTGCCATAGACTTCACTTCGGCGAAACTAGCGAGCCCTGGCGGCGCATCGCCTGCGTTCACTCTGGTCGTCGGCGACCGCACCTTCAGCAGTGGCAAAGTCGCCAACCTGAGCGACCAGCCCATCGTGGTCGGGCACGGCCAAGTGCTGGCGGCGCAAGTGACGTATGCCCCCAACGCTGGCGATGCCGACCACGCGGTGCTGCGGTTGGTCACCAATGCCCCCAATGTCCCGCCCGTCCAACTGCTTGGCAATACCAGCGTGCCGTGTCTGCTGGTCAAGCCGGCCGCCGGTCTCGATTTTGGCTACCTCGACATAGGTGGTTCGGCGACTAGAACGGTGCAATTGATCAATTGCGGTGCCACTGCCGTGCATGTCACCGGCCATCAGCTGACCGGCGACGCGACGGCCTTTAGCCTGCAAGGTGCGTCGACCGCTGCTGGCCCGCAACCGCCGCCGACCGCGGCCCAACCGCTGGAGTTGACGATTGGCGAAAGCGCCACCATCACCGTCGCTTGTGTCCCACCCAACGAAAAACACGATGCGCAAGGTGCGTTGGCGCCGTGGACCGGCCAACTCAAGCTGGCAGACGACAGCATTTTGCCGGACAAGACCGTGGCCTTGAGCTGTTGGGGCAGTGCGTTGGCCTGTCCGACCCCGATCATCGTGGCTGGCGAAGGCACCACGGTGCCGCCACAGTCACCCATGCACCTGCTCGGCAGCCCTAGCTATGCGCTGGGCGGCAAGAAAATCACCAGCTACAAGTGGACTTTGCTGGCGGCCCCCGAAGGCGCAATCGCGGTAGCCTTTTGGCCGTCGCCCTCAGCCCCCGACCCGCAATTGGGCGTCCAGCGCAACGTCGTGCAAGCCGGAATCGCCAAAACCATCGTGGCGCTCGATGTCGCTGGCGAATACAAGGTCCAACTGGCGGTGACGGATTCCGCCGGGGTAGGGGCTTGTGCAGCCGCGACAATTACGATCTTGGTGGTGCCGGACACCGCTCTGTTTGTGCAACTGCTGTGGATTACGCCCGCCGACAAGACCCATGACACTGGGCCTGGGGCTGGCGCTGATTTGGACTTGCATTTTGCCCATCCCAACGCCCAAAAGGCCAAGATTTGCACCACCCCGCCGACCCTGTGTGGCGGCAAGCCGTGCTTGTGCCAGCCAGACTTAGATGGCGACGGCAAGGCCGATGCGTTCTTCCATCCCCTGTACGACTGTTACTGGGCCAATCCGCAGCCCAATTGGGGCAACGTCGATCCGGCTGTGCCCGACGATCCGAGTCTGGATCTGGACGACACCGACGGTTGGGGTCCTGAAAACCTGCACTTGCAAGCCCCAAGCTACGGCGGCGAGTACGCACTGGCCGTACATTATTGGGACGCCCACGAGCTGGGCCCCTCGGTGGCCAAATTGCGGGTGTACGCCAACGGAGCTTTACAAGCGACGCTGCTACGGTCGCTGAACCAGTGCGATATGTGGCAAGCAGGGGCAGTGGCCTGGCCGTCGGGCAAGGTTGTCAATGCGGGTAGCGACCCGACTCAGGCCGGCAAAGTGGTAGCCGGGTACAAGGCGACGGGTGGCAAGTTGAATGGCAAGTGTGTGAAATAGGAACCCATGGAGGCTCGGGCGATCGCGGCACGACCAGCCTTGGGGCTCGCAAATCAATAAGTCATTCATTTTAGGGCTCGTGAAAAAATAACTCGATCGATCCGCGACTGGAACGGAGCGTCGAGTCGGCTTGAAAAGCCGCGAGTTAGCGACCCACCAAACAAGCAATGGGCCGGGGTGCAAAATCGACTTGATTTTGCACGGGCCCTTACCGTGCCCGTTTGCTTGTTGTCTGGGTCGCAAGCTCGCGTCTTTACGCCCGACTCGCTGCTCCGCACTTTTCGCAGATCGATCGAGTTATTCTTTTGCGCGCCCAAACCACAGGGCACTCGCTGTTGCTCGCCGTCAATTTCCCGGCAAAGCATGAAACTACAAACGAAATATGGGCATTGACTCAGGTCGCGGGCTACGGTAGCCTGCAAAGGTGCGCGGCGGGCAGAGCTTGCGGCCCCGCGAGGTGCTTTTTCGCCTTGCCGTGTTCGGACTTGGGCACTGGCAGGTGCTGACCGCTTACTATCCGCCCAGCGGCCGCCTTTGCGGCATCGGATTTTCCATGAATCACCGGTACTTTTCAAAATTAAGTTCTCTTTTCGCAGTCTTGGCCGCGGCAATCGCCGTATCTTCCGCCAGCGCAGCTGTGCCCTCCATGAGCAGCGTGGAAGGTGTGTTGTTCGCCACCGCTGGCGGCGCTGCTACCGACGGCAACTACAGTGTCACGTTTTCGTTGTACAAAGATGAGC
This sequence comes from Myxococcales bacterium, assembly GCA_009692465.1. Lineage (GTDB taxonomy): Bacteria > Myxococcota_A > UBA9042 > UBA9042 > UBA9042 > SXRM01. The sequence continues at coordinate 2,968 of SHZD01000116.1, read as the reverse complement.
TTGGCGGCAACCCCCTGTGGGCCGAGGGGCCGATTTTGATCGCGGTCAAATCCGGCCAGTGGCACCACCAACTCGGTAGCAAGTCAGCCTTGTCGGCTACTGTGCTCAACGGCGCCTCGCTTTGGCTGGGCATGCAGATCGCCAGCGACCCAGAGTTGCCGCGCAAGCCCTTGGCTTCCACCATTTTTGCGGTGCGCGCCGCGATCGCCGACGGCTTGGAGTGCACGGGTTGCGTAGGTGCTGCGCAGATCGACAGCAAGTTTTTGGCCGGCTTCGCCAAGTCGAGCGACTTGTCACCGGTGGCTACCTCTGGCGAATTCAAGGATCTGAAAGGCGGCCCAGATCTGGCTGCCTATGCAAAAACCGCTGCATTGGCAGCCGTCGCCACCTCTGGCAATTACGGCGATATCAAGAATGCCCCTGATCTCAACGCCTACGCCAAGGTTTCGGCGCTGGCGGCGATCGCCCAATCCGGAAGCTACAAGGACATCAAGGATGGGCCGGTAGTGTCCGACGTGGCCAAAACGGGCGAGTACGGTGACTTGCTCAATAAGCCGGTATTGCCGCAACTGGGCAAAGCCTGCGGTACCAACTTGGTGATGGCCGGCATCAAGGCAGACGGCAGCTATCAGTGCGCGGCCTCGGCAATCGCCCCGGATCTCATCGACGAAATCAGCAACAACTTGATTTTCAATCAGTTCGTCGATTCCAAAGCCGGTACGGTCGACAACGCAATTCCCGACGGCTCCGGCGCCGGCAAAAGCGACTCGCTTGATTTTCCAGACATTGGCTCCGCGCAGGCGATTTGGATCAATGTGGCACTGGCCAACTCCGACGTATCCAAAGTCAAGATCGAACTCTACGGCCCGAACATGGCCACGCCGTACGTGCTGTACAATGGCGAAAAAGCGGGTACGGGATTCTCGGTGGCCTTCAACAAGGATACGGCGTTGTCGACTGGCGACATGAACAAGGACTGGATCGGCAAGAACATCAAAGGCACGTGGTCGATTACGGTCAAAGATCCGATCAAGAATCAGGCGGGCGCCAACGACGGCAAGTTCAGCTGGGACGTCACGATTCAGACCCTGTCGAGCAAGAAAATTCAGGTCAAGGGCAGCGTAATCGTTGACAACGACCTGACCGTTGGCGGCAACCTCAACGTGGCCTCGGTGAACAACAGCATTCTCAAGCCGTTCACCTACCGCTGGGGGCGCTCACAGGGCCACGACAACAACCACGGCTGGCCCATGGGCAACAGCGGCGATTACTCATTGGGCATCGCCCCGTCTGCTTGGTCCAACGGTGGCGTGATCGCCAGCGCCAGTGCGGACAAGGAATTGTGGCGCATGACTTTCGTCAACGGCGGCCGCGCGGAAGTGGGCGGCGCCTTGATCAACCAAGTAATTCCCCAATACAGCGACTCCAATATGTCGGAGCACTACTTCTTCATGTTCCGAATTCAGAATAGTACCTTGTCATCGATCAACTGGGCGCCGACTTACTGGTTTTCGTGCGGCGGCAACTGGAGCGACCACAGCTCTGCGACCATAAACGGGGCCAATACTTGGAGCTCCAGCAGCGCCTGTTATGCCGGCAATTGCCCCGCGGCCAACCCGACATTTGCGGTCCCTGCCAACCGAGTGAGCACCGTGATGTTCGCCATCTCGTCTTCGGTGGGCTGGGCGCCAGCCAACTTCTACCACCGCCTTGTGTTGCTCGCTTTCACTAAGGGCTCGCTCAAGCTACCGGCCGGACTGAAGTATGTCGACGACATCGACACGGCGACCGGCGGCTGGGAACAATAGCGGTGGTTGGTTCTGGGTGGGACGCACGCTTCATTCAGAAACGCTTTGACCCTTAGGGCCCGGGCAAAATCAAGTCGATTTTGCCCTCCGGCCCATTGCCTGCTTGGTGGGTCGCTAACTCGCGGCTTTGCAAGCCGACTCGACGCTCCATTTTTGTCGCGGATCGTTATCGTGGATCGTTATCGCGGATCGTTATCGCGGATCGATCGAGCAATTCTTGCTTGGGCCCTAAATCATTCGCTTGTTCAGGCATCGAGCGGCGAATTGGGTGCTGACCGATGAGACTGGCCCTGACCGGTGAGACTGGCCCTGACCGATGAGACTGGCCCTGACCGGTGAGACTGGCCCTGACCGATGAGACTGGCCCTGACCGATGAGACTGGCCCTGACCGATGAGACTGGCCCTGACCGATGAGACTGGCCCTGACCGGCGAATTGGGCTATGGGCTTGAGCTCTGGGCCACTTAGCAAGCAGAGACAGCCGTCGGCGATGACTACTGGTCAGCGCGAAACTAAACCTAAGAATTGCCGCATCCTACATCATTTTCTGTCACGCAACCCGCGCGCCCCTCGGAGTTCGCCATGTCCAGCCCCGCCGACCCCTTTCAGCCCGACCGCCGCGCCTTCATTGGCATGGCCGCCGCCGCCGGTGCCTCTTTGGCTGCCGCTGGCACCTTGGGCACCACTGAAGTCCTCGGCGCAGTTCCTGCCGGGGCCTCCGTGGCTTTTGGCTTTACCTACGAAGAGTTGCAAAGCGTACTCGCCATCGCGTTGAGCCGTGGCGGCGACTTTGCCGACCTGTACTTCGAACGCAGCCGCGCCGTGTCGCTGACCTTAGAAGACGACCGCATCAGCCGCGCCTACACCTCGTCCGATTTGGGAGTCGGCGTCCGCGTAGTCAAGGGCGATAGCGTTGGCTATGCGTTTAGTGAACTTCTTGAATTGCCAGCCATCAAGAAAGCTGCCTCGACCGCAGCCGCCATCGCCGACGGGGTGGCCAAAGCCGACGTCAAGCCGCTAAAGGTGGCGGCGCTGCCCAACTACTACAGCCACGATTTTCGCTTCGCCAGCATCGACATCGACGCCAAAAAGAAGCTGGTGCAAGACCTAAACAGCAAACTCAAGGCCAAAGACCCGCGAGTGGTCAAAACCACCATCAT
>SHZD01000115.1 GCA_009692465.1 Myxococcales bacterium | reverse complement strand
ACTGTCCGAAACTGCACGGATTCACTCCGGGCAGTTCTTGGACAGTTGAGAATATCTGTGAAGCTAGGAGACTGTCAGATCGCAATAGATTCATTGTGTATAACCGCAAAGATATTTCATAACCGATTGATTTCCGACAGGCTCCTAGAGAGTTCCGCATGCCGCCAAATCGGCAGCCACGATGCATGAAACTCCTTGAGAGGCATGTGGAATGTGGGCCGCAGCTGCGGACCGCCGCGGGGGTTTGGGGGCGGCGCGCCCCCAAGTTTCTAGTTAGGCCATCAAATAAGATTTGCTCGGCGTCTCAGTGCTTGCTTTGTGGGTCGCGAGCGTGCGGCACTTATTCAATTGCCTGCGGGTTGGCGTCAGACCGCTCCGTTTTGTTTGGGAATTCTTTGAGGTTCGGCGTTAACTGGTCGGGTCTCTAGCGCGTCGACGTGTCAGCACCCAGAGCGCCTACGTAGACCCAGTTTGGGGCCGTTCAGACCTTAGCCATCGCTAAACGGCTTGAGCACCTTGGCCCGCTGAGTCTGCCGCAGTTTGCGCAGCGCTTTGGCCTCGATCTGCCGAATGCGCTCGCGGGTGACCCCAAACTGCTGGCCGACTTCTTCAAGCGTGTGGTCGCTCTTTTCGCCAATGCCAAAACGCATACGAATGACTTTTTCCTCGCGCGGGGCCAAGCAGGCCAAGCTCTTGCGCACCTTTTCTTCCAGCGCCGCCATAGTCACCGCATCGACTGGGCTGACTGCGCGTTTATCCTCAATAAAGTCACCGAGATGGCTGTCTTCTTCCTCGCCGATCGGCGTCTCCAACGAGATGGGCTCTTTGGCGATCTTAAGGACCTTGCGCACCTTCTCCAACGGCATTTCCATCTTGTCGGCGACTTCTTCCGGCAAGGGCTCGCGGGCGAGTTCCTGTTGCAAATACCGAGAAGTCCGGACCAACTTGTTGATGGTCTCAATCATGTGCACTGGGATCCGAATCGTTCGCGCTTGGTCGGCGATCGCGCGGGTAATCGCCTGGCGAATCCACCACGTCGCATACGTCGAAAACTTGTAGCCGCGCCGATACTCAAACTTGTCCACTGCCTTCATCAGGCCAATATTGCCTTCTTGAATTAAATCGAGAAATTGCAGACCGCGGTTGGTGTATTTCTTGGCAATGGACACCACCAAGCGCAAATTGGCTTCGACCAATTCGGCTTTGGCTTTGTTGGCCATGCGCTCGCCCCGCGACACCGTTTCGTAGATCTTGGTCAGCGCTTCTTGATTGTGCCCGGTCGCCTTGAGGTGGGTATCAATGGTGCGCTGCAACTCCTTCATAATTCGATGCGCGTCGGTTAGCTCCTTGAAATTAATGCCGAATTTTCGCTCCAGCATTTTCCACTGCGACGAACCGCCGTCCTTGAACTCGCGCATCAACACCAAGATGTCGCGTTTGTAGCTGAACATAAGCTCCGGCTTGCTCTTGCCGGCCACTTTGAGGCGCTCGGACGCGACTTCGGCCAACTTGGATTCTTCGATGGCCAACCCGCTAGCGGCGTCGCGCATATCGCGGACCACTTTCTTAAACTCCGCAATAATAATATCAATTTGCTTACGGTGCAGCCCACAGTCCAGCAACCGCTCCAACAACGCCCGCCGCCGCACGATGTCGTACATTTTGACCGAGATCGGCAGCCCTTCCAGAATGCGCCGTGCTTCGCCGTGCACGATCCGCTCGGTGTAAAGCGCCGACAGCGAAGCCCATTCCGGATGTTCCGGCCCTGGCTTGGGCATCAAGCCGTCCGGAGCTACCGGCGGACGCGGGCGGTTGCTGTTCTTGCCCTTGCCGCGCTGGCGCGGCAGCCACAGCAGGTGCTCAATGACATCGTTGACAATAGTGGCAATGCGGTCGTTGCGCGCTTTGACCAGTTTTTGAAAGTCTGGCGTCGCCGGTTCGGCCAAAACCAACTCAGCGCGTCGGCTCAGCAACTCGGTCAGCGTCGGCCCGATTTCCTCAAAAGCCACCGCCAGCGACTTTTGAAACTGCTTGGCGTGCGGCCTGCCGCCTTTTTCGGGCAGATTGTCGAGCACACTGGCAGGATCGATGTCGTCGCTGTCGATCTTTTTACCCAGTTCGATCAGACCCTTGATGCACGCTTCGTCCTCCAACATGCCGCGCAGCAAGTCATCTAACGCCCGCACCGGCTTTTTGCGCGCCAAGTCCGCGCGCGCCGCTTCCGCTTCGTCCTCCGAGCGCACCCGCTTGCGGTACATCCGCACCACCCGCGCCAGCGTGGCCATCAGCGACACTTGGTCGGGCGTCTTATTGCCCTTGGCCCGCGGCGCCGCCAGATCGACAAGATCGGCGACCGTGAGACGGCCCGCCTGAATCCGCTCCAGCGAATCGCCCATAACCTCGCAGAAATAGGCCTCGGTCACCGCGCGCGCCAATTCCGCGCTCACCATGTCGCGGCGGGCAGCGTCGCTACGAGCACCGGCGATTTCGGCGGTCAGTTTCTGCTGATCAACGGCGAACGCCTCAAGATCATTTATGGTTTCAATGAGCTGCTGGCAAATAGCGATCTCATCGGCGCCGCCAACCCCGTCATCCATCGACTTGACCAAGTCTTTGAGCGAGTGCGGCGGCCGATCGTTGCCGCGCCGGCTCTCGCGCAGGGCCAAGATCTCTTCTTTGTCCAAACCTTCAGAGGCCATTTGCACTTGCGAATTGCGGTCTTGCTCAACCCAATCGATGATCTGACGGGCGTGATCGCGCAACCCCAAAATCATCTCAAACGTCTGCTTGGTCGACAGCAGGGCGTCCAGCACCTCGTGCTCGCCCATTTCGATGCGCTTGGCGATTTCAATTTCGCCCTGCCGGTTGAGCAGCGCCACCGAACCCATTTTGCGCAGGTACATGCGCACGGGATCGTTGGTACGCAGTTGGCCGTCTTCGCCATAAGTGGCCGGATCTTCGACTCGTGGCGTCGGTTGCGGCTGGTTCGACGGGCGCTGCGGCACCGAAGGATTCTCGCGCGGCGGTCGGGTATCCATGACTTCAACTAGATTGGCAGCGAGCACCGCCAACACTTCATCTACCGTGTGGCGGTCATTTTCGCCCAAATTGAGCGCCCGCTGCGCCTCATCAGAGGTCATCAGCCCGAGCACTTTGCCGCGCTGGACCAGCGATTTGAGTTCAGATTCCTTAATAACTTCGAACATGTGGATGTCCTCGATGAACCAACGTGAGAGACGCCAACTGGTGGAGCCAGTAGGAAATACTAGCGGCCGCGCCGCCCCTTAATTTTGCGAAGCTCAAACAGGCGAGCGGCCAATAGCCGCTGTTGCTCGGGGTCAGCTGTCGCCAGTTTTCCAGCGATTGCGCGCATTTGGCTGTCTAATTCACGGCCGGAGACAATGCGATCGACCAGTTGCGCTACTTGAGCCGCCGCTCGCCCAGCGGCAACCGGATTGGCTTCTGCCAGCCACTCCAGCACCCAATTACGCACCGTTTGGTCGGACCACTCAATGGCCCACTGGGCCACACCAGCCAGATCCAAGCCACGGCTGCGTTGGGTCGCCAGCAGGTCGCGCACTGCCAAACGAATGCCGGGGTGTTCAATGTAGTCCACGGCATCGACCAGAGCCGGCTGCCCCAGCTCGGCCGGGTACCACACCAGAGCCAGCAGCAGTTCACGCTCCGCGCTGCTCGGCTCGTTGACGGCAGGCTCATTGAGCGAGTTGACCGCCGCCACGCGCAGCACCGCCGTCGGTCGCGGCAGGTACCGGCCTTGCGCAGCGCGGTTTTCAGCCAACGGCTGGTCCGGGTCCAGTCGGCTGAGCAAGAAGTCGTAGGCCATATTGCGCGCCATCGCGTCGTGCTGCCCGATCAGCGCCAAAAGGGGGCCCGCAGCCTGCAGAATCTGACTTTTGCCTTGTAGAGAGCCGTCCCATTGGCCAACCAACGTGTCCAAATGGGCATTGAGCATCGGCGGGGCGCTATCGATCAGCGCTTGCAGGGCGGCAGCCCCGCGCTGGCGCACGAAACTATCGGGATCTTCACCATCGGGCAGGGCAACAAGCACGCCATTGCAGCCGGAAGCCAACAGCAGAGGCACTGCTTTTTGCGCCGCCGCCCGGCCCGCCTTGTCGCCGTCGTACAGCACGACCACCGAGTCGGTAAACCGACGAAGTTCGCGCGCTTGCACCTCGGTCAGCGCCGTACCCATCGCGCACACCGCGTTTTCAAAACCTGCTTGCACCAGCGTCAAGACGTCCAGATTGCCCTCGGTCAGGATCACTTTGCCGCTGCGACGCACGGCTTCACGGGCTTGGTACAAGCCAAAGACATTGTCGCCCTTCTTGTAGAAATGGCGAAATTTGCTGGTCTGATCTTGATCGCCAACGATAACCTCTGGCGAATTAAGGTATTTCGCCGCTTGCGGATCGCCAGACACATCGCGGCCGCCAAAGGCGACCAAGTCGCCCTGGGAGGTAAAAATGGGATACATCAAGCGATTGCGGAACCGATCGTACACGCCACCCGACGCGCGCGGCGCCACCAAGCCCAAGTCGAGCATGTCCGCTTCAGAGCAATTGAGCCGCTTTAAATGGTCGGCTAGGTCGCTCCAGCCCGCAGTCGCCGCGCCTAAGCCGTAGCGAACCGCGATCGCTTGGCCCAATCCCCGTTGGGTCGCGTAGTCAGCCGCCAGCTTGCCTTGGGGTGCGGAAAATCGAGCGCGAAAGAATTGTTGAACAAGTTGAGAGAGTTGTAACATCCGCGCCCGTTGCGAGCGCTCATCTTCCCACTGAGCTCGCTCGGTCGGTGACAGGTCTTGGTGCTGGACCTCAATGCCGGCGCGGTCGGCCAGCCACTGCACCGCGTCGACAAAGCCCAGCCCTCGGGTTTCGCGGACAAAGCGAATGACATCGCCGCCGGCACCGCAGCCCTTGCAGTGATAGACGTGCAGGGCGGTATTGACATGAAAAGAGGGCGTCTTTTCGGCATGAAATGGGCAAAGTCCAGCGTAGGACGTGCCCTTCTTCTTGATGTCCACCACTTCGCCGACGACGGCCAGCATGTCGGTCTGGGCCACGACCTGACGCACGATGTCGTGGTCGATCAAACCGCGCGCACCACGGCCACGGCCGCTTGCTGCGGGCGCGCGGCTCATGCCACGAGTACTGTTGTCGGCTGGATAGGCGACCACTGACCTGATTCTCTCCGTGTCGCGGCAGACGGCTGCCCTAAAGTCTTCGAAGTTGCAGTGCAAGACAGTTCGTGCAACTCAACATGGGTAGCACAACTGGCCGCTGGGGCAGCCGCTGGCCAAGAACCTAGAACGCGGTCGCCCACTCAGCAGTCACTCGAACAGACCCCTGCTGGCGATCCGACTCGCCGTCGCCCTTGGACACCGACTAGTCGGCATCCAGGGCCGTGCGCCGGCACCTAGATTCTCTAGCGAAAATCGGCGATTAGCGAGGCGCAGCCGCTGGAAACTCAACGAGTTATCGCCGACAGGCGAGGAAATCCCGAACAAAATTACAGTGACGCGAGGCCAAGCCGCAGGCGTTTGAGCAAGTGCCGCACGCCCGCGACCTACTAAAAGCAAGCCAGAAGGCCCAAGCAACTGCAAAGGATCGGCTCTCTACAGTCTTGACCAATTAAGGCCCTATCGGAGGGAATTCCCCAACAAAACCGGAGCGGCGTGACGCCAACCCGCAGGCTATTGAACAAGTGCCGTACGCTCGCGACCCACGAAACAAGCAACGAGACGCCGAGCAAATTCGATTTGATCGGCTCACTGCGGCGGTGATTGAGTTGTGCTCGCTGCGACCCGTCCGGCAGGCCGGTGGAGCGGAAATCTGCAGCGCATACAGGGCAAAACCCTGCTATTGTGCCGGCACTCTTTTAGGGCCCCAGCGGCGAAGTAAGTATTTAGATTTTCGGGCGCAGCACGCGGTTTTTAGCCTGCGGCGGCCGGACAATATGGGTCAGGCTTTGAGTTTGTCAAGTCCTGTTGCCGAAATACCGAGCTGCCACTGTCGCCAAGCTTGGCGCAATTAGGACAACATGCTAGATTGCCGCCCCCTTTGCGGAAGCCCGCGGGAGCGCCAGCCTAGTGATGACCGAACCCGGCACCGCAATTGCACAGGACAAGGCTCCGCACACGGCGCCAGACGAAGCGCCAGACGCCAGCGCGGCCAACGACGGACCACTCGCTGCGGCGCAATCGGTCGCGGATGGCCACGCGCACCCACCGGCCTCAGGTTGGCTTGGTCGCCTAGAACAGTCTGCTCGGCGCTGGCAGCTCGCGATCGCTACGGGCGTGTTGGCGACCGTACTTTTGCCAGCGCTGGGCGCGGCCGGTTTGCTCGATCCTTGGGAGATGGATCGTGCCGCAGTGGCTCGGCGCATGGCCGGTGCTGTTCGCGCCGTCGTTGTCGAAGGTCCCGGCGACAAGCTCCTAAATTCACTTCAAAAAGACATCGGCAATCGGACGGCTCTGGTGCGGGCTGCTGCCAAAGCGGACGCTTCAGCGCTGGCCAGCCTGCAACAGGCCAGCCAGCGCCTCAGCCGCGAGATTGCCCATGTGCTGGTAGTCGATGCCGCGGCGATTCGTCAGCAATTGGGCGGAGGTTGGACGGAGTTGGCCACTCAACTGGCCGCGGTTGAGGCGCAAAATCGGGGCATGGTGCTGGTGCTGGCCACCCAAGCCGACGACTCCGGCCTGCGCATTGCCTTGGCCAAGGCGCGCATGGCTGCCTCGGCGCAGGCAAACCGCAACGCCGCTACGGCGGGTTGGCTGGACGGCGAAGGCGAGACCGACGCCCTGTGGCCCCTGTGGGTCGGCGGCGAATACATCGTGCCCGCAGAGCAAGTCGCCACCACATTGCTGCTCAGGGCTCCATCGCCGTGGCGGTGGCCCGTTCACAAACGCGAGGGTCAAAATCAAGCTCTGCCGTGGCTGGACGCCGCGGTTACCGCCGCTGCGATGTCGATGGGTGGTCCAACCGAGACCGGGGTGCGCTTGGGCGGCGCCCTTTTGGTTTTGCTAGCCGGACTGGCGGTCGTGCTGGGTACCCGCCGCGTTTTTGGTTGGCACGCCAGTTGGGCGGCGCTGGCGGTGTTTGCGACCCTGCCTGAGGTTGCCGGGCTGGGTCGTCTGGTCACTTTTGAGGCTGGGCCGATGCTGGGGGCGACTCTGGTCGCGCTCGGCTTGGCTCAGGGCGCCCTGCGCTCTAGCGGTCAGACGGGCCGCGACTGGCCGCTGTGGATTGTGGTGGGCGGCGCCATCCTGTTGGCGGCTCGCGGGTTGGGCGGGGCGTGCATGGCCGCCGGCATGGCCGTCGCCTATGTGGTCGCTGCCGCTGATTTTCGACCCGCAATGCTCGCCAGCGTCGGCGGCACGCTGGGCATCGCCGCCTTGGCGACGTGGCGGGTGCTCGGTGATGGCGATCTGGACCCCAACTGGCTGCACATTTTGCGCGGTTGGCGCTTTACCCAAAACGCATTTTCCAATGGCCCCGATCAATACCATCGAGATTTCGCTTGGTTCGTTGGACAGGCCGGTTTTGGCCTGTACCCGTGGGGCGCAGCGGTGGTGCTGGGGTTGGGCCGCCTGCTGACTGCCGATCGCAAAGGGGCCCACGACCGCGATTTTGCGGTGGGCGCTGCGCTGGTTTTGGGCTTACTGGTGCCGTTTGCCGTGGTTGCCGTGTTGGTGCGCCAATTTCACCATTTGGCGCTGCCGGTCGCCGGGGTTGCCGCGGTGGCCGCTGCTGCGTTGATCGCCGACCTGCTCCACGGCAAGGTCGCGGGTCGACTAGTGGGCGTCTTTGTAGCCCTGTCCACCCTGTTGCTGCATCGCGAAATTGGCAAGGGCGCCGACGCTGTCACCCGGTTTTTCGCCTTCGATCCGCCGATTGCGGCCGCTGGCGCTACCGGCGATCCGGCGTGGCCGACTGAGTTGGTGATGTCGCGCGGCTTGCGCGCATTGGCCCTGCTCGCCGTGCTCGCGTTTGCCTTGGGCGTGGCGCGGCCGCTGCCGACGATCCGTGCGGTTATTGCCCGCTTGCAAACCCGGATGGCGGCAGGCTGGGCGCTGGGCGTGGTCGGCTGCATCTGGGCCTGTGACGCCTTGATTTCGTTGGGCACCAAACTGGACGTCGCCCTTAAAACCCAAGCGCAAACAACCAATTACGCCTACGATCGCATGTGGGTGGTCATTCAGGATACTCGTCCTGAGGTGTTGGCGGCGCTCACCGCGTTCGTCCTACTGGTGACCCTAGCCGTCGCCGCCTCGGTGTGGACGGTAGAGCAACAGGCCGCCAAACCGTGGCTGCGTGTCGTCAACCGTTGCGCGGGCTTGGTCGGCTCGGCGGTGTATGCCCAAGTCGCGCTTGGGGTGGCTGCGCTGGCCGTATTCGGCAGTGGTCTGGCCATTTTCGTCCACCTACAACCCGAGGCGGGCGTGGCAGGCGCTCTGGCGGCGGGCTTGGGTTCCTCTGCATTTGCTACGCCGATCGCGATGCTGATCGCTGCTGGGCTGTCGCTATCGGTAGTGGCGCGCTTAAGCGGGACCTCGTCGTTGCTGGCTCCATTGGTCGATGGCAGCAAGAATCACACCGTAGCAGTGTTCAGTGCCTTGGGTTGGCTGGCGGTGGCTGGTCTAGGCATCGGCGCGTCGCAAGCCGCCGGCACTTGGAGTTTTCCGATTTACCTCATCGCTGTGTGGGCACTGGCTGTTGTGCAAGTCTTGGTCGTCGTCGCCCACGCGCGCGGTCGGGTGGCGGCGCTGGCGTGGCCTACGGTTGCAGCTGGTTTTTTCGCCTTGCTGGTGTTGTTTGGCCCGTTGGCCGGTCGCTGGGTCGCCGAAGCGGCGTCGCCGGCTGAAGGCTATCGGTACTTGGCCAGCGTGCTCTTCGCCGCCCCCGATACCGCACTGCTGTGGGCGTGCGCCGGTGCGATCGCCGTCAATCGCTGGCTGGCCGAGCGGCCACTGTGGCAAGGACGCCTCGATCTCGGTTTGGGTTGGCTTGGGCGTATCGAACAACCGCGCAATGCCGCCCTTGCGTTGGTTGCCGGTGGAGTATTTTTCGCCGCAGGGTTTGCCGGCAAGTTGCTGCCCGATTTGGCCGTGCATTTCTCGCAAAAGCACTTGGTACAGCTCATCGCCGACGCTGGTGGCGCCGGCAACGACGCGAGCGGCGCCCCGCGCACCTTCACCCACGGCGCGCGCACCGGCAACGACAACAACTTTTACACCCAGTCAATGCCGCTAATCGAAGATCGCAGCGCAGTTCTCGCGCTGCTCGCCAATGAGAATGCCAGCGCTCGAGTCGCGACCGGCGGCGGCGGCGGGGCCACGCGCAATCTGGCCTTGGCCGGCTGGAATCCGGCCCTCGACAAGCAGGCCGATCAATTGCGCGACCACCCGGCTTGGTTTGGCCTAGCCACTAGCGCCGAGGGCACCACGGTCAAGGTCGAGGGCGCCACCTGGCAGGCCGGCCAGTGGCGTGGTGCTGCAGTTCACGCCCCTAACGGCCAGACCGCCACCGTTGTCGACAACTCCGCAAGCGAAATCACGGTGTCTTCGCCGCTCCAGCTGGCCACCGACGACGCGACTCGCGGCTGGTTGACGTTGGACCAAACGCCCAAGGATGCCAACCACCCGTTCAAGCCGGAATTGTTTGCCGCTACCAAGCCCGTCCAACGCTTTGTGGTGTTGCCCAAGGAGGCGTTTAGCGAACTGAATCACGCCATGCGCCAAAGTCACGCCGGCCAGCACATTGCGGTCCTCGATTCCAGTTCTTCGCGGCTGGTTTTGGCGGTCAACTTTCTGCGCGCCGCCCAGACCGATGCGAATTGGCTTAAGAAGTCGCTGATTACCACCGATGATCTGGCCAAATTGCGCGGTCTGCGCAAGATTTTGGTCAATTTCGACAATACCATTCACTTGGTTGGCTATCGATTGGCCGATCATTCCGTGCAACGGGCTCAAAAGTACAAGATGACGCTGTATTGGAAGGTGATTAAAGCGACGCCGACCAGTTGGAAACTGTTCATGCATCCCCATCCGTTGCACTTGGACCGCTGGCCACTGACCCAGCCCGATCCGAGCGAAGACGACAATAAGGCTTGCAACGGCTGTTTTGCCACCAGTCATTGGCAAGCCGGCGATCTCATCGCCGACGAGTTTGATCAAGAAGTGCCGCTAGGCACTAATTCGGGGCCCAATGAAATCATTTTGGGCTGGTATAATCCCAGTAATGATCAGCGGTTGTCCGTGATTTCGGCCAGCGGCCAAGGGGTCGTCAAGCACGGCGACAACCGCGCGACTATTGGTCACCTGCAGGTCCGCTGAGTCGCCGCGATCCCCCGCTTTGGGCGCATCTGGGCGTCACTGCGTCGCTTTTCACCGCTGGACGTACGAGAGTACGCCCCACAGTGAAAAGCTCCTTGCTCCTTGTCGAGCGACAGCGAGCGACCGGGCACTGGCACCCCAAATCGGGGCCGCGGAGAATTTCGGTGGTGAATTTGGCGTCAGCACAGCCGATCGACTACCAATTGCTCGGAGCCTTGTTGCTTGTTTCGTGGGTCCCTAGCGATCGCCCGGGGGGTCACGCTGCCTAATTTTGTTATGGAATTTATCACGATCCGCACTGATTGGTCAGGTCGCTAATTCGCCGAACAATCAGGGGTCGTCAACCTGAAATAGGGCGCGTGGCAACTGACGTTCGCTGCAACCCCCTCAACCACCCTACCGAATTGCCGACCGACCTTGAGCTCACCGGCGATTTTGCAAGTTTGCAGCACAGGATGGCGATGCACCCAGCCCAAACGACGATTGCCGCAGTGCGCTGGCGCGAGCTGGGCCCGACCGTCGAATTGATTGACCAGCGCCAACTTCCAGGCGAACTGGTGCTGTTGCGCTGCACTGAGCCGGCCCAAGTCATCGACGCAATCCGCACCTTGGCGGTGCGCGGCGCGCCGGCCATCGGGGTTGCTGCCGCCTACGGCATTGCGTTGGGGTTGTGTGCCACCGGCGACATCGATCGCCACGTCGATGCGCTGTGCGACGACTTTGCGGCAACCCGACCGACAGCAGTCAACCTGTTTTGGGCCGTTGCGCAGATGCGGGACAGTGTTGCCCATAGTGCCGGACTGCCTACAGCGCAACGTCACCGCCGCATTGTCGCAGCCGCCCACGCCATCGCTGTCGACGACGCCAGCTGTTGTGCGGCCATGGGCCGCCACGGCGCCGCGCTTTTGCCCGATCGCGGTGGTATTTTGACCCATTGCAACACCGGATCACTGGCCACGGCTGGCATTGGCACCGCGCTCGGGGTCATCCGGACCGCGATCGCCGACGGCAAGCAACTGCATGTTTGGATTGATGAAACTCGACCGCTTCTGCAAGGTGCGCGCCTGACAGCCTGGGAATGCGCCCAGGACGGCATCGCCGCCACCCTGATTTGCGATAACATGGCGGGCCATGCCCTCAAAACCGGTCGCATTGCCGCCGCCATCGTCGGGGCCGACCGAATTGCGGCCAACGGCGATAGTGCTAACAAAATCGGCACCTACCCGCTCGCGGTCTTGTGCGCCCACCACGGTGTGCCATTGTATATTGCGGCACCGACGTCCACGATCGACTTGCAGTGCCCACATGGCGACGCGATTCCGATTGAAGAACGGGCAGCACAAGAAGTGACCCACCCGCTGGGCGTGCGCTTTGCTGCGGACGGGGTTGGGGTGTTCAATCCCGCTTTCGATGTGGCGCCAGCAAGCTTAATCGCCGCGATTATCACCGAAGAAGGCGTGGCGCGGCCGCCGTTTGCCGTCGACCTGCAGGCCATGGTGGACCGGGCGCGGTTGCGGCGCAGCGCTGCGACTGCTGGTGCGCAAGCTCCTCAACTATAGGGTAAAATATGGATAAGACATTTGAATCGGGACTGCGTTTGTTGGTCGAGCCTGTCAGCGGCTCGCCAGCCGTCGCGGTCCAAGTCTGGATTGCGTCGGGAGGTTTTGACGAACTGGTCGATGAGGCCGGTCTAGCCCACTTGCACGAGCACATGCTGTTCAAGGGCACCCCGACCCGCCCAGTGGGCGAGATTGCGGCGGCGGTGGAGCGCTGCGGCGGCCAGGTCAATGCTTGGACCAGCAACGATCAGACTTGCTACCACGTGGTGATGCCCGCCCACAGTTGGTTGCAGGGCTTGGAGGTTCTGGCCGACGCGGTGTGCAATTCCCTGTTCGACGCTGGCGAATTGGCCCGCGAGATGGAGGTGGTGGTCGAAGAAATTCGCCGCGCTGCCGACAGCCCCGGTCAAGTGGGCTGGCAGACCATGTTTGTTCAAGCGTTTGGCGACCATCCCTACGCCCTGCCGGTGCTGGGCACCGAAGAAAGCGTGCGCGGCATGACGTCCGAGCGCATGCAGGCGTTTTGGCGCAAACACTATACCGCTCCCAATACTACGGTCGTCGTGTGCGGCGATGTGCAGCCGGACTATGTCGAGCAAGTGGTTCGCAGGGCGTTTGACGGCCAAAATCTCAGCCAGCCACCGCCGCGGCCCGCCGGGGCCACCCAGCCGCAAACGGCGCGCGAGACCGCCATCCATAGCAAGTTTAGCGAGAGCCGATCGCTGGTAGCGTGGCCGATCGGCGACCTGCAGCACGCCGACGTGCCGGCTTTGGACGTGCTGGCGTTGGTGCTGGGTCAGGGCGACTCGAGCCGGTTGGTGCGCACGGTGCAGCGCGAGCAGCAACTGGTCAACGACATCGGTGCTTCAAGTTGGACTCCGCAGCGTGGCGGCCTGTTTGCGCTGACGGTGTTGACCTCAGCCGATCGCATGACCGTCGCTCGGCGGGCGGGGTTGGAGCAAATTCAGCAGATTCGCGAGCACGGCATCGACGAAGCCGAGTTGACCAAGGCCAAGAACAATGTGCTCGCTGAGGCGACCTACAAGCTGGAAACGGTGCAGGGTCAGGCCCAGTCGCTCGGCTATTTCGCGGTCACCACCGGTGATCCGCATTGGGATCGCGCCTACGCCAGCCGCGTCGACAGCGTGACCTCGGCCGACGTGCAGCGGGTGGCGCAGTCCTATTTGCGATCCGAAGTCGCGCAAGTGGTGACGCTGTGGGGCCGCGACGCGACCGATGAGCAACGCGCCCAAGCCGCGCTCCCCGATGTGCAGCGGTTGCTGGCGCGGACATCTCAAAATATAACGTCTTTTGCAATCCGCACCCCAGACGTACTCGATGGCATTGAGCGCATCGAATTGCCGTCCGGTGACTTGCTGATTGTGCAACCTGACCGTTCAGTGCCGTTGTTTGGCCTGAGGGCAGCGACAATCGGCGGTTTGCGCGCCGAGACGGCAATCTGCAACGGCCGGTCCTATTTGCTGGGGAACCTGTTGACCCGCGGCACCGCAGGACGCACTTCTCAGGAAATTGCCCACGAAATTGAGAATTTAGCCGCAGGGCTCGCTGGTTCGGCTGGGCGCAATTCGCTGGGTCTGCAGGCGATGGGGCAAAGCAAACACCTGCGTCAAATTGTCGATTTGTTTAGCGATTGTCTGTTTGACGCCGCGCTGCCGTCGGAAGACTTGGAACAGGAGCGCCAAAGCCAGCTGGAGGATCTGCGCCACCAAAGCGACGCGCCCTCCCGCCAGACGATGCGGGCCATGGCTCAGACCCTGTACGGCGACCACCCGTACTCGATGGACCTGCTGGGCAGCACCGATAGCGTGCAAGGGCTGCAGCGCAGCGACCTGCTGGCTTACGTGCGTCAGCGTCTGGCGCCGGGCCGGTTGACCTATGCCGCGGCAGGCGATATCGACCCCGGTCAATTGGCCAATTGGCTAGTTCAACGCACGCCGACCGACCGCCAACCGTTGCCCGCGGTGCCGACGCGCTCGGTGAACCGGCCCGCGGACAAAGTGCAACTGCGGCCGAAAGCCGAAAAGCAGCAAGCACACTTGGCGATTGGATTTGTCGGTGCGAGTCTGCACGACCCGATGCGCTACGCACTGGATGTGTTGGCGACGGTGCTTAATGGCCAATCTGGGCGTCTTTTTATGCAGTTGCGCGATAAGCAGTCGCTGGCCTACACCGTTTCGGCGATGCACGTAGAGGGCCTAGACGAAGGCTATTTCGCATTGTATATGGGCACTTCGCCCGATAAGGTCGTGCAGGCGCTGGCCGGCCTGTGGGAAGAGATCGAGCGCATGCGCAACGACGCCGTTGGCCCAGAAGAACTGGCGCGCGCCAAGCAAAGCCTAGCCGGGTCGATTGCGATAGGGCTGCAACCGCGGTCGTCACGGGCGGCGACCCTGTGCCTCAATGAACTGTATGGTTTGGGCCGCAGCGCCTACAAGGGCCAGATCGAGGCCCTGTTGGCGGTGACTTCGCAGCAAGTGCTCGACGCGGCCCAACGGATAGTCGATCCGGCGCATTGCGTCGAGGTCGTGCTGGCGCCGTGAGCTCTGGTGAGGAACTGTCCCAGAATAAGTCATTGTGGGACTGGTTCCGTTTGCTTGCTTTTTGGGTCGCTAAGCTCGCGTCCTCAATGGCTGACTCGCCGCTCCTGTGTTGCCCAGATCGATCGAGTTAGTTGAGGACAGTTCCTAAGAGGGTGTTTACATTCATTGCCCAAGCGAGCGCAAACAGGCGCCCGCAAGGCGAGGCGGAGGCACTCTGACGACTGCGGCGCACTTGTAGTGCGGCGCAAGGAGGAAGAGGGCTGACAACAAAGCATGGCGGGGCCGATGAGTCCAGCGAACTCATCGACGGGTTGCGCGCAG
Source organism: Myxococcales bacterium (assembly GCA_009692465.1). Classification (GTDB taxonomy): domain Bacteria; phylum Myxococcota_A; class UBA9042; order UBA9042; family UBA9042; genus SXRM01. Next base: position 4,247 of record SHZD01000115.1, on the reverse strand, counting down.
CAGGCGTTTGAAGATAAACACCCTCTAAGGGCGGGTAAAAGATCAACTCGATCGACCTTCGATAGGAACGGAGCGTCGAGTCGGCTTGCAAAGCTGCCAATTAGCGACCGACCACCTAAGCGGTGGGCCAAAGTGCAAAATCGACATGATTTTGCTCGAGCCCTAACTACTTGCGCCGCAAATCTATTGTAATTGTTCCGCCTTGGCTATGTTCCAATCGTCCGCGAAATCCACCGTCGAGCGGGACAAAGCGAACTTGGATCTTTTCGCTGCACGCACCGCGCGGGCAATAGAACTCGCCATCGACGTCAAAACCGTGTTCTTGCGGGGCAACCCAGCCGCGAATGCGCTGTGAGCCGGCCGATTTTTCAAACCACAAAGTGCGCCCGCTGCCGTCTTTGGCCTTGCGTTTGATGATCTTGCACGCCAGCGCCGGGTAGTTCACCTCACCGGAGGCCAGCGCGCAGGTGTAGGCGCCGACTAGGCTGGAGCTGGGTGCCGCGTCGGCGGGCCAAACGCCCAGCACAAGCGCCAACTGAAAAGCGCTCGCGAGCGCAAGGTAACGTCGTTTTGCAAGCAAAATCAGCTAGTCCGCGGTCAGGTTTTTGGCCCAGGTGTCAGCGGCAATGGCCTTTTCGCCCTCGCCCTTGGGATTTTGGCTGGCACCCGCCATGACCCGGCGCTTGACGATTTCGCCCTTCGGGGCGCCTTGAGCGAGCACTTCTTCCGCTTTGGCAATCTCGCCTGCAACCATCGACTTGAGCGCCATGTAGGAGCCCCAACCGACCTGACGCAAGCCATTGACGAAAAAGCCGGGAGTGCCGGTGGCGCCCATTTCTTCTGCCCACTTGGCTTCTTGGTCCAAGCGCGCGCTGTTGGCCGGGTCGGCGAGGTCTTTTTTCCACTGGTCCATGTTTAAGCCCAAGTCTTTGGCCGCCTGCTCCAAACTGCCATCGTCCAACTGTCCAGTTTGAAATAGTTTGTCGTGATACTGCCAAAACTTGCCCTGATTCTTGGCCGCAAACGCCGCCAGTGCCGCGGGCTTGCTGCGCCCGTGCATCGCCAATGCATTGTTGCGAAAATAGACCTTGACCTTGCCCGGAAAGTCCGCGGCCAGTTGCTTGATCGGGTCACCCGATCGCTTGCACACCGGGCACTGAAAGTCGCTGTACACGTTGACGACGACCAAGGGGTCCTTGACGCCGATGTAGGCGCTGGCATTGCCTTTGGGCGACACGCCCAGCTTGGTCATGTCGACGCCCTTGCCGGCGCCTTCGTCGGATTGCGAGTCCAACAGGCTTGGTGCTTTGGGAGCCTCCGCGACCGGTGCCGCTGGCGGGGGGGCTGCAGCGGCGGGCTCTACCCGCACCGCTTCGGCAGCCGCAGCTGGAGCGGCGGTGGTAGCGGCCGAGTTGGCGCCTTGGGCAACGACAGCGGCGGCAGCCATCGGTGCGGCGGCAACTGCCGAAGACGGCGCGCGGCTGGCGGCATCGAGTTTGCCGACCACAAAACCGGAGACGGCGAGGACGGCGCTGATCGCGTATAGGTTGCTTTTATCCATGAAAACCTCAGCAGTTAGACGGCCATTCGCTGGCACAAGGTACTGGTAATTGGCACGGGTTTGGGTCGATGTGCCAGATTCGGCCGGGCAAAACACCTAAGGAACTGCCCTCAAATAACTCGATCGATCTGGGCAACACAGGAGCGGCGAGTCGGCCTTTCAGGACGCGAGCTTAGCGACCAACAAAGCAAGCAAACGGAACCAGTCCCAGAATAACTTATTCTGGGACAGTTCCTAACCATTCGAAAAAAGTCCGACCACAGCAGCGTGACGCCAACCTTGGAGTCATTGAGTCCATGCCGCTCGCTCGCGACCCACGCAACAAGCAAAGAGACGCCGAGCAAATCCCATTTGCTCGGCTAAGGGCCCCAGCACAATTAACTCGACGACGCTCGTCTGGGTCGGAGCGGCGAGTCGGCGCAATAGACGCGAGCTTAGCGATCCACACAGCAAGCAAACGGGCGCAAACAAAATCGATTAGGTTTTGTTGGTGCCCTAACCAGAAACTTGCGGGCGCGCCGCCCCCAAACCCCCGCGGTCGTCCGCATTAGCGGCCCACATTCCACCTGCCGCTCAATGAGTTTGATGCGTGCAGGGTGCCGATTTGGCGGCATGCGGAACTGTCTATTTCTTGACGACGCCCGACGGGTCCTTGGTGATCACTAAACGATACACGCCAAACGCGTATTCCACCACGCCGGTCAGGGTGCCCAACTTAGTGCCTTTGGGGTACTTGGGCGTAAAGACGTCCTTGCCATCGGCGCCTTTGGTCTTGTCCGACAAATACACGTTGAAAAACGACGAAGCAATGCGCAAGGCCTTGTCGTCTGCGCTTTTGCCGACGTAGACCTCGCCATGGGGCTTGTTATCGCTGCCCAGTGCGTCGTCGCCCACCACCACATCTTGCAGTTGCACCAGAACACCTTCGTACGGCTCAGTCTTTTCGCCACCGGCCTTGTCACCGATGTCATCGGTGGTCACGGTCACCGGGACGGCCAGTTCCTTGCCCTGCGATTCGATGGTGATGAACTTGGCAAACATTCCGGTGAAGCAGTAATAGTCCTTGACATCTCCGGTGATCGTGATGACGTCACCCGGCTTGACTTGGCCTAATTCTCCGTCCTTCTTGCCCGTCACATACACGCCCGAGAATTGGCCTCCGCCTTTTTGCTGAACAAACAGGCCTGTCAGCGTGCCCGCACTGCCTTCGGCGCGGCCTGGGCTGGTGACTACGGCATTGCGAATGGTCACGCCCAACATTTCGCCCCAACTCTGCGGCGCTGGTGTTGGGCAGGCGGCCGATGCCTTTTGAATGTCAACGATGTTCTTTTCCTCCCCGGCCGAGGTGGTCCCGTCGCCGGTCGGTTTGACATCGCTGGTTCCGCTAGCGCTGTCGGCCCCAGTTGACGCGGCATCGGTGACCGTCGCGCTGCCGGCGCTTCCGCCGCCGGTTGCCGCACAGGCTGTGGCCAGTGCCGCGATCGCAGCTGCGACAACCATGGTGCGGGCGTGTGACGAAACCGATGGGACTAGAAATTGCAAATGCATGAAATTACTCCATAACAGGCAAGGGCTGGCCGCAGCGGCTGCGCAGCCGGCATGTCGCGCGGGGTCAGTAGTTTAGCGGTAGTTGGCTGGGGCGTCTACGCAAAACCAGCACCAACTCGCCGCACCTACCAACCGAGCTCAGCCAGCAGACGGGCAGCCATTCGCCGCGGTTTATCGGGCAACAGCGCTTTGCAGCGGGCAATCAACTTGCCGGTTGAGCGCGCCAGACTTTTGTCCAGTGCTTTGCGCACCGCGGCCTGCTCCGCCGCCGGACAACCCTGACCGGCTTTGCGCAGCCAGATGTCCAAGGCCAGCAGGTCGGTGACGCTGCCGAGCGCGCGCACGAACTGGACCAGTTCCGCGTACAGCACATGTTCGCGATCAACGCCCAACCATTCCAGTTGATGGCGCAAGTCTTTACAGGCCTTGCGTAAATCGTGAAAGGCCTCCGGGCGAGGATGTTTGTCCGCTTGCTTGCGGCAGGACCGCACGCGATGCAGGCATTGGCGCAGGCCTTCCAGAATGGTCTTTTGGGCAATGGTTGTTGGCAATTGCTGCACAAAGGCCAAGGTTGCGGCCTGCACCGCCTGTGCGGATTGGGACAACAGCAGCTGGCTGCCGGGATCTGCAGCCACCACAGCGCGCTGGTTGAGCAGCGTTTGGGTCAACAAGGGTGTGCGCATCCGGAGTGGAAGAGGCAATAATTCCAGGGCATTCGGCAACATCTCGGCATCGCGAGCGAGCGACAGCAGCCGCGACGCGGAGGCTAGATCGCGCAAAGCCCGCTTGACTACGCGGTCGCTCACCAACGCCGGACCGATCAGTCGGACTAGCGCCCGGGTTTGGCGGGTTTTTTTGCGCAAGGCGTGAACGTGAGCGGCGAGCTTGTCCACTGGACCTGGGCTTAGGGCGCTGCACTCTTGGGCTTGACTCTGCAGGGCTTTGCGAACAGCAATGTGCAACAGCACAATGCGATTGAGCACTGGTGCGCCAGCGGCCAGTGGTGGTGCGCCAGCGGCCAGTGGTGGTGCGCCAGCGGCCAGTGGTGGTGCGCCAGCGGCCAGTGGTGGTGCGCCAGCGGCCAGTGGTGGTGCGCCAGCGGCCAAAGACGACGCGCCAGTAGAGACACCGTGCCCCA
>SHZD01000114.1 GCA_009692465.1 Myxococcales bacterium | reverse complement strand
CGCTTTGCGGATTTGCCCACCCCATCGGTGCCGACCGGGGTGCATGTGTAGATCTGCGTAAAGTTAGGGGTTCTGAGGCGGGTACGGTCAAACGAGGCGTATCGAGGTCGGGCAAGAGGCTTTTTCGGGGCGAGGTCGATCGGGCCTATGTCGGTGCATCGGCGACTCGCTTTTGGCCGCAAACCCTGTCAGTCTGCGACGGCGTCCAAATGGGCGGCACTGTCGCCAACCGCACAACAGCGCGATAATGTCACGCGGCCAAGGCCGGCCAAGACACTGCAGGCTTCGTCGCCGACCTCGATCACGCGCCGCAGCCCACTCCAGATTGCTAGCCAGACCGCTAGCCACAGGTTGCTGCACGACAACCATCGACGACTAACCGTTGTTCTTTCAAGTATTTGCGCGCCAAGGTTTCCGAGACATTGCAAGTGTTCGATTCTCCTGCACTTCCGCCACCATTCACGTCGCAGAATGTCACGTTGCAGAATGTCACGTCGCAGAATGTCACGTCGCAGAATGTCACGTTGCAGAATGTCACCGCGGCTAGCGTGCTGATCGCTGCGGTGTCGACCAATCCGGGTTCAAAGTTGTCGCCAATGTCTGCTCCACCCAAACGAATGATCCGCGTGGTCGCCGCCGAAATTACCAATGATCAGGGTCAATACTTGATCACGCAGCGATTGCCCCACGCCGCCATGCCGCTGATGTGGGAATTTCCAGGTGGCAAAGTCGAGGCGGGCGAAGGCGATCGCGCCGCATTAGTCCGTGAAATTACAGAAGAACTCGATGTCACAATCGAAGTTGCCGCCGAGACGCTGCAAGCGGTGCACGACTATGACCGCTACAGCATCGATTTTCACAGCTTCGCGGCGCGCATCGCCGCGGGCACGCCCAAACGGATCGGGGTGTGGGACTTTCGCTGGGTCAGCGCCGATGAGTTCGGCGACTACCGCTTTCCGCCTGCCGATCAGGACACCATTGACCGCTTGATCGGCTTGGACAACTGAGTGTGCGTTTGGACCACGTCTAGCCGGATCGGATGGCGAATTCTGGCCGGAGCCAGCCCGCTACCAGCACCAAAGGAATCACAAAATGGCGATCAACAAGGCTGCAATTGCAGTGGGTTTACTTGGAACTGCGGCAGCGGCAGCGGCAGTTTGGTTGGCAGTTGGGCGATCGGCCAGTGGGCCCAGCATGCTCAGCGAGTTGGATGCGACCCACACCCTCGCGGCAGTCGAACTGCGGAATTTGGATACGCTTGCCGGCCAAGGTCTAGAGCAATTGGAGCAGATGCCGACCTTGCCGACGGCCATTGCCGTCAAGCGCGCGGATATTGAAAAGTACGCCGGCGGCGATCCGAGCAAACGGGAGACGTGGACCGCGTTGGGCCTAGACGCCGAGCGCGGTCTGGCGATCGCGGTCGATAAGCGCGTAGTGGTCATGCGCGGCGACCGCGGCGAACCGGTGCCCATTTTCATGGCCCGAGTCACCGATCAAGCCAAGTTGCAGGCCGGGTTGGCCAAGGCTGGGATCACGGTCGTGTTGGGCAAAATCATTGGGCCGGTGCAAGAGCTTGAAATTGGTGGCAAAACCCTGTGGATGGGCAAACGCGGCGACGACACTGCCGTGGTGCCCTTCTCGCGTAGCACAGCGGAAGACAAGGCATTGGCCTTGCGTACGGCGTTTGAGCAGTTCTTGCGCACCGATGGCCCGCGGCTTGCTGAGGCGAGCAATTACAAGCAAGTGCGCAAGCAGGCAGGCAATTCAACGCTGTTTGGTTGGACTGATGCCAGCGGTCTGGTGCCGTTGGCCCGTGGCAAAGAGACCCAAGCCGATCTCGCGTTCTTTGCGGGCCTGTTTCCCTATGCCGCGCTGTGGCTAAGCGACCAGACGGCGGTCCGGGTGGGCGCTTCCGATGCAGGCAAGGCGATTTTGGCAGAAATTGGCAAGCCCAAGCGCAATCCGCCGCGGTGCGCCCGCCTGATTGCCAAGACCGGCTGGGCGGCTGGCCGCGTTTCCGTCAATCTAGTGGATGTCGTGGCTGGTATTGGCAAATTGTTGCCGCCATCCTCTCCAGGCGAGGTGCGTACAGCGGTTGGCGCGTCGACGGCCATGCTGGGGTTCTTGGGGGTGGCGTGGAACGAAGTCACCGACGCGTTTTCCGGCCACACCTGTGCAGCGGTCGACATCGCCGGGTTGCCAGCGGCAATGGCCGGCCGCGGCAAGCAAATGCCCGCATGGTTAGCCACGATTGGGGTGGTCGATGCCCCCAAAGCGGACGCATTTGTGGCCAAAGCGATCGAGTTGGCCAAGGGAAAAGGCGGTGTGATTGTTACAGAAATCAAAGTTGGTGCTGCCAAAGGCTGGCTGTTGTCCTTGGGACCAGTGAGCGTGGCCGCCGCACGCATCGATGACGTGCTGATGCTCGGACCGAGTGTGGCGGCGCTGGAGGCCGCAATTGGACGAGCTAGCGCAGATTCACTCGCCGCCACCGTCGCCAAGGATTTGCTCGACGGTGACGTCGCTTGGTCGATCGTTTTCGACGTCCATGCGGCAATTACCGCGGGCACCTCGCTAGCGGCGGCTGTCGGTGATCCTGCGGCGGTGTCGGCAGCCGCGGCCAAGCTGGTCGCCAAGCTGGGCAACGACCGCTATGCCGGTATGGCGCTCACTTTGGACGACCACGGCGCCTTGCTGCACTCTGAGGGCGATCCACTGCTCAGGAGCAGCGTCGCGGTGGTGGGTCCGGCTCTGGCCACGCTCGCTATCCCCAATTTCATGCGCTACCAAAATCGCGCCAATGAGACCGAGGCGCGAATGAGCCTTAATACCATTGCCCGCCAAGCAGTTGCCTATTTTCCCGAAATTCATGGCGAAGCGGGTGGCTGCCAGTTTCCGGCAAGCACAGGGCCCAATCCGCCGCAGTCTTGTTGCCAAGCCGATTCGGACAAAAATGGCGACAAAGCGTGCGATCCAGAGGCTTTTTTGGCCGGACCGACATGGCAGGCGCTCCATTTCACCTATCCCCAGCGGTCGCATTTTCAGTATGCGTTTGAGTCGTCTGGCAGCTTGGATGCCGCTCAGTTTACTGCGCGCGCCTACGCGGATTTCGACTGCGATGGCACGTTTGCGACCTTCGCGATTCGCGGCATTGGCAGGCCGGACAGCTCCGGCGCTTGCTCTGCACAAATCGTGGGCTCAGTTGAAACGGAGTCTGGGGAGGACTAAACAGAGACGCGGTGATGCGAGATCATCCCTCGCCGCGTGACGGAGCGGCGAGTCGGCTCCGCCGCGAGCTTGCGACCCACCCAGCCAACGAGGAGCGCAACCCGGAGCTAGTCTCTGGGTTGATGCGATCCTGTATAGATCCCCGACCGACCCAATAAACTCAATCAATTCGACATTGAGCTTAGGCGCTATTTGCCCGCAGGCCGACACTGGCCGTCGCGACACTGGGCCCGCGGACCACACGGCGCTTGGTTGCCAAGTGCAGCAAGCATAGGCTCGCGCGTCGCATCAGCGCGTGTCAAGGTGGCGACGCAGGTGGGGTCGCGCGTCGATGTGGAGACTGTTGGTCGGGCCGAAAAGCGAGATACAAGGACGCTGGCCGGCGAATCGTCAGCGTGGCTGGCCCGCGACAGCGCCCACCAGGCTCCATCGGTAGCCACGGCCAACGCCAATGGCGTCTCGGTGGTTGGCCACGGCGCCGCCACTTCGGCCCACGCGGCGCCGGTGCCCACCTGACCAATCACCAGACCATTGCCGCGCGCCTGCGCCCAAATGGTCGTCGCGTCGCTGCCCGCAAGAATCAACGTCGGCGAGCGTTGCTGCACCACTTTGGGCGCCGCGGCCTTGCCATTGGCATCGACTGGCACCAGCAACCAGCCGGTCTTAGCCTGATCCTTGGCCAACGCCGTGGATTCAAAAGCCAAAACCACGCCATCGTGGGTCGGGGCAATACCGGTAAACAACGCGCGCGGCGGTACCGTCTTGGGGTCCAAAAGCTGGGTCCACGCTTGCGTGCCATCTTTACCGGCGACGCGCATCAGCCACCACTGGTCGCGGGCCTGGCCGCTAGTCTTGCCCACGAGGATCGCGTCATCGCGCAGCGTTGCCGAGACTGCGGTCAGTTCGCCGGGCAAAGTCACGCTGCGCTGCCATAGCGGCTGAAATTCACCGTTGAGCCGGGCCAAATCCACGCTAGCGGCGGCCGCCGTGACCGCGATGACGGCTGTACCGTCGGTCTGACCCACCGCCCCAGTCACCGCGCCCCGAGTCACCAAAGAGCGTTGCGCACCGCGCTGGACGACAGTGATCCGATCGCCTTGGTACGGCGCGACCCACAACGTGCTACCGGCGCCGATGCACACCAACGAATCGGCATCCGCGCGTTTGGCCGCTGTCTGTGGTTTTGCCATATCGGTGCCGCCGACAACTGCCACCCGACCAATCGGTGTAATTTCATGGACTTCAATTGCGCCAGCTGCCCCACGTGCGGCGACCCACAACGCCGTGCCGACCCGCGCTGCACAGTGCCCAGTCGCCAAATCCGCGGAACCAATGCTTAGGCGCAGCACAACTGGAGGTTCCACTGTGACGGAATTGGCATCGGCCGCTTCGGTCGTTGCCGTTGCTGGAGCCGGGGCAGCGATCGCCGCTGCCGGAGCTGGTGGCGCGACTAGATTGGCCGCTGTTGCCACAGAACTGGGGGCGGTAATCGGCGCGGACTTGGCGCAAGCCAGCGCAATCAGCGAAATGACCAGGACAACGCACGTGCGGATGGGTCGCCTTGGCAAAGCGAGCAGAGCGGCAGCCATCAGCGCCGACCCACGCCGTGGTACTCAAAGCCAGCGGCACGAAATTCTGTTGGATTCCAGATGTTGCGGCCGTCCAGCACCAACCGGCACGCGGTCGCATCGGCAAGCTCGGTGGGCGAAATCGTCCGAAAATGGGCCCACTCGGTAACAACCAGAATGGCGTCAGCGCCCTGAACAGCCCGTTGCCAAGTCGGAGCATACTGAATAGTGTCACCGAGTTCGGCACGAGCCGTTTGTTGCGCCACCGGATCATGAGCGATCACTTTGGCCCCGGCGCGCAGCAGCTTTTTGACCAGCGTTAGGCTCGGCGCTTCGCGCATGTCGTCGGTGTCCGGCTTAAAGGCAAGGCCCAGCAGCGCCACGGTTTTTCCGGCCAACTGGTCTCCCAGCCGCGCGTTGAGCCGACGGGCAAGCAGGCCCTTTTGCTGGTCGTTGACCGATTCCACCGCCGACAAGATTTCCATGGCGTGGCCGGCGTCGCGGCCAATGCTCATCAAAGCCTTGACATCTTTTGGAAAACAAGATCCGCCGTAGCCAATACCCGCATACAGGAAATCAGCGCCGATGCGCGAGTCGCTGCCAATGCCGCGCCGAACATTGTCGATATTGGCGCCGACGTCGTCGCATAAGTTTGCGATCTCATTCATAAACGAGATTCTGGTCGCCAACATGGCGTTGGCTGCATACTTAGTCAACTCGGCCGAACGCATGTCCATGAACACAATCTGAGCTTGGTCGCGAACAAACGGGGCGTATAGTTCGGCCATCAGTTGGCGGGCGCGCGGGCTCGTCGTGCCGATCACGATGCGATCCGGACGCAAAAAATCGTCCAAAGCCGCGCCTTCTTTGAGAAATTCCGGATTTGAAACCACGGTGGCGTGCACGCCCGTGCGCGATTCAGCGCGCTCACGCAAAATGGCCGCGACTTTGTCACCGGTCCCAATGGGCACCGTCGACTTGAGCACGACCAGCGTAAATCCGTTCAAATACTTGGAGATCTCTCGGGCTACCCCCAACACATGCGACAAGTCCGCCGAGCCATCCTCTTGGGGCGGCGTGCCGACCGCGATGAACACGGCATCGGCGCTGGCGATCGCCTTGCTGCCATCGGTGGTAAATTCCAAGCGCTTGGCGGCCAAATTGTCGATAACCAGCTGGTCGAGCCCAGGCTCATAGATCGGCAGCTCGCCGCGGCGCAGCAAGTCGACCTTGCGGGCGTCGATATCGACACACGTGACATGATTGCCGCCATGGGCAAAGCAAGTCCCGGCGACCAGACCCACGTAACCACTGCCTATCACCACTACATTCATCGGAACTCGCAGTTGCGGTCGCACCCCGCACCGAGCGCGCAGTGTAGCGGTGTGAGCGGTGGCTGTCACATGGTCGGCGGCTTATGGCCACGGCGATGACTTGGCCGACGACTTGGCCGCGAATCTCCCTTCAGGAATCTGGTCGGCCCTGCTATAACTGCCGCAACCACTGCAGGAGCACTTCTTGTTGGGCAGTCGGCAAGGCCGCAAAGCGCTGGCTGACTTGGGCCGCCTCGCCGCGGTGGACGGCGATCGCTGTGCGCAGATCGCCAGTGCGGTCGTCGTGAAAGTACTTGTTACGAAAACGCAGGCCCCACAGCGCAGGCGTGCGCCAGTGGCTGCCCGTCGCTCGAAAGTCGTTCATCTTGTTGTCAAATCCCGAGCCTAGATCGTGCAAGCAAAAGTCGCTGTAGGCCTGCACGCCCACTGCTGTTTGCGGCCGATGGCAAGTGGCACAACCCACATCTGCGAACAGTCGTTCGGCCGCCGGATCAGTAGGCGGCGCGGGCGGTGGTGCCAGAGCGCCGACGTAGTCGGCTAGCAAATCAACAGTACTGGTTGGCACTTCTGGGTCAGGCACGGCGTCGCCATCGCGAAAGTGGCGGGAGTCACGCTCGACCGGGTTGGTTAGACCCATTTCGAGATTGAGCGCGTTGCCAACGAAGTCGCGGATTGTGGCGGTGTGGGCCTTCAGACCAAAGCGGCTGACGCGGTTCTGCCCAAGGTTGAAGTTGGCGATTCCAGCGATCCCCAAGTGCTTGTCGACCCCGCAATGCTCGCGCAAGTAGGTATCGTCGATGGCCTCGACCAGGCCCAGACCAAACAGCGCTGGCGGTCGGTGCATGGACACCGGCGCTCCGGGCACCGGTTGTAGCGGGTTAAACCCAGGCAAGGTCTGCTGCGGCAGACCGTCGACATCGCCATCGATGAACGTGAGGCGCGCTTGGTGCGCCATGTCGCTGTGCCCACCCGAAGTCGGCTGATCGTGGCAACTGCCGCACGACGCAAAGTTGAAGTGCGGCCCGAGTCCCTCGGCGGCGGTGAACTTTTTGTTGAACAGCGCCTTGCCTTGCGCCGCCCGCACAACCATTTCCGGTGTCAGATCAGCGCGAAAATCGCCCAATTCGACCAGTGTGGCGCGCGTTGTGGCCGTTGTGGGGTTGGTTTTGGGTGTCGCAGTAGGAGCCTGACGACACGCGGCTGACAACACCACCACCGCGAGCATGGTCCACGCGACGTGGGCGTCAGGGTTCACTGCGCTGGCCTTGTGGTGCATCTGCCGGTTCGCCTCCATGCTTTGACGCGGAATCTACACGGCGGCACGCGCTCTTGGCAATTCGCGTCTCAATTGTGAATCGCCCGCCACGGCCCCGCTAGCACTGGCGTCCGCTGTGCTTGTACTTGGGTCTGCCACACCAGATACACTTGCCCAGAGTTATTCAGCACCTCAGCGAACCCCAAAGGCCCGGCCGGCACCCGCAACGTCAGGACCGGCTCCGGGTGGACGAGTGGCTGCAGCGTGTTCAGTACCTCTGGCGCCCAGCCATGCAGCAGCGACAAGGTGCGGACAAATTCCTGCATCGAGGCCAAGCTGTCGCCCGGCTGCCAGTTGGTTTGCATCAGCGACAAGACCGGCACTCGCGCTTGACCGCCGGTGACAAACAGGGTGACCGGACCGGACATCCACGGCAAGCGCAACCCATGCAGCGCGGTCGGCGGTCGCGGCAGCGTGAGATCGAGGTCGACAGACGCCTGCGGCGGGGCCAGGGTCAACCACGGCGTGTGGCGGTCCCACAGGCGGGCACTGAGATCGAGGCGCAGCGTGACTGCTGGCGCGGCAAGTTCTGCAGCCTCAGCGGCAAAAAAACCATAGGGGACCCGCGGTGCGGCCAGATTCGGATCGGCCAAGTCATCGGCAATACCGGCCAACTTGCGCGGCGAAAAGAACGCAACCATTTCGCCCAACCGCGCGTAATCAGGCCACAGCTTGGGCGCGGTCAGAAGGTCACGCTGGGCTGTTACATAGGCCGGGTCTTCGGCGCGCTCGCCGCGGTGATAATCGAAATAGCGCTGGTCATCTGGGACTTGAAAGCCGCGCAGCGCCAGCATGCCACCCGTTGAGGTCAACACCAACGTCAGCAATGCAACGCCGGCCCGCCGTGGCGACCGCCGGACCGCCTGCAGGCCGGCTGCGGTCCACAAGGCGAGCGGATGAAACACCATGTAAATGACCCCCATTTTGTTGGGTACGTCCCAGTTTTCTTGCACAGACAGCGCAATGGCCATCGGTCCCAGCCACAGCAGCCAAAACGCCCCTTGCCTAGGCGACACCTGCCACAGAGCGACCACCCCGAGCACCAGCGCCGCAAACAGCACGACGCCCAAATGCGCAGCCAAGTACAGCGGCCATAAGATAAAAGTGGGAAACGGATTGCCCGGCGTGCGGATCAGTTCGGGAGCAAACGGCCAGCCCAGCAGGCCTTCCCACTGGCCGACCAGTCGATGCGGGTAGGGATGCGGAAACTGGGCGAAACTCTCGAAGCGCAACAGCGAGCCAAACGCCAGATAATGGTGCAGGTGGCAGACCCAAGTCACTGCCGTAAAGGCCGTAAAGAACCACAACGCATCGCGCAGCGCGGAGTTGCGCCTGCGCTGGCCCGACTGGCTCCAAATCGCCCACGCAAAGGCTGGCAGGGTCAAGATCAGCGTGTGGCGCATCATGGTGCACAACCCAAGCAAGACGCCGACATGACCCCACGGCACATTCTGCGCGCGCGTCGCTAAGGGCAGTACTAAAGCGGCAAAGCCCATTGTCATTAGGTTTTCGTCGATAAGCGGCAGTTTGGCGACGTAGGGGTTGAGCGGCAGCACCACGAGCACCACCCAGCCCCAGCTCGGCTTGCCGAGCGCCTGACGGCCGAGCAAGTAGCCGCCGAGCGCCGCGAAACCGCCGCACAGCGCATAGACCACCCGAAAACCGAATGCGCCAAACAGCGCGACATAGCCCGACAACACCGCCGGGTTGCCCAAGCGCTGGTCTTCGATATTGTCGCGCAACAAATCGGCCGGAGAGGCCACTAGGTGCAAGGCGTGGCGCACCGCGCGGTGCAGACAGGAATCGACGAAGAACACGCTGCGGTCGTACTTCAGCAAGTAGGCCAAGCCCACTGCGATGACGGCCACCAAAACTGGCGCGTCTCGCCGCCAATAGCGTTGCAATTGCACAGGAACTTGGCCGCCGGCGCGGCGCCAGAGCGCGAGCGCAGCCACCGTCGTCAGGGCGGCGACGGACAGCAGCCAACCGCTGGTCATCGGGCCACCGACAAACAACGTGAGGCAAAACGCGGCGTAGGGCACAACGCCAAAACCCCAGCCGCAAGCCAGCGCGAGGTGGGCCAGCGGGCCATCTTCTGGCTCTGCCGCAGGGGCCCACAGCAGGGCTACAGAAGCGCCGGCCACCGTCATCGCCAATAAGCCAACAAATCCGGCGAGCATCGAGCCGACTACGGCCACTGTTGACGCAAGAATCCGCCGACCGCAGCTGCGATGGCGCGGTTGCCATGGACGTTGGGATGGACAATGTCGAAAAAGTTGCGCGCATGGGGCAGGGCAACGGCGAGCACATTGTGAGTCAAGCCGGTGACTTTGGCGGTCCCTGCGAGCCAGTCTGGTCCATCGCGCGTGGGGTCAAACGGCTCCAACCCGGTGTTGCCGCTAGATAAATGCACCTTGACCACCCCAAGGCAGCGCTCGGCCTCGCGCTGGCAGCGCTTGATGACGTGGCGGGCATAGCGCACGCCGGTAGCGAACGGCACATCGATGACGGCGACCGGCACGTTTTGTTGGCGACATGCCGTGAAAATCTGGTCCAATGCCGCTGCGTAGGTCTGCTCTGCGGAATTCAGCGCGGCGTCGACTTGGCGGTCATACGGGTCACCGCCGAGCAAGTAAGCCAAGTATAACAATAGCTTGGATTCCGTAGCGGCCTGAAGTAACTGGCGGTCAAGCGGCGACACTTTGTGGGCGCGCGCCATGCGGTAGAGTTCTTGATCCAGGTCGTTGGCTGAGGCCTGCAGCATGACCAAGTCGGGTTTGAGGGCCAGGGCCGCGGCGACATGGTGGGCCATGCAGCGGCTAGTACAGCCCAAAATGCCGAAATTAAACGTTTCCCAACCCCCAGACAGCTGAGACTGGATCAGGTTGGTGTAGCGATCGCCTTCGGCAACCCCGCGGCCAAAGGTCACCGAGTCGCCGAAAAACACGATGCGCCTAGCACCTGCCTTGCCCGGTCGCTGCCACGGTCCGTCGCGAAAAGCCGCATGATTCGTTGAGACATGGAACGGTACGGCCACGCGGTCGAACGGCGGGCGCTCGGGCTCGGGCTCAAACACGGTACCCAACCAACTGGGCTCCATGTGCATGTCAGTGTCGACGAGCAAGCGCTCTTTGTTTTGGTCGAGAAACGCCCACCGAGAGGCATTGAGCTGGGCATGAAACAACAAGCGCTGGATGCCTGCCGGCGGGGTCAATTGGCGCAAGGCGAGCTCGCAGACCAACAATGGCAACAGGCCAACGACCATCATCAGCACCAAGCGTGCGCCCAACCACTGCAAGCGGTCAGCGATGGTGGATTGCGGCTTAGGCAAGTGGGACGACTCCAATTCAGGCAACGGGGTGAAAATAGGTCAAAATAGCGTGTACATGAAGGGTGCTGGCGTGCGAGTGACCCAGGCGATCGCCCCACCCAAGCTCAACGCTATCACCATTGGCAACAGCCACCAGATCTTGTTGGCTAGAACAAAACCGCGAAGTTGCTGCAATTGCTGAAGAAGTGGCATTGGCACCTTTCCCAGTAAAGGGCTTTCCGCCCAGCACAATCTTAGTCTAAGGAATTGTTTGGAAGTATGTCAATTCCCCATAGCATCCGCAGTCCCGCGCCGTTGCCGCGACATGCTTGGCTGGGTCGCAATGCTTGAACACCCGCCTGCAACGTCGGCGCTCCAGCCCCCTGAGGAACTGTCCCAGAATAAGTCATTGTGGGACTGGTTCCGTTTGCTTGCTTTGTGGGTCGCTAAGCTTGCGTCCGCAGAGGCCGACTCGCCGCTCCTGTGTTGCCCAGATCGATCGAGTTTTTTGAGGACAGTTCCTGAGTTGAATTAACTGCGGACGCTCAGCGCCCGCGAAGGCGGCTTAGGGGGCGCCCGAAATCGTTTCGCAGGACTGCGTTCTTGATCCGCGCCCACTGGGCATCGTCGAGCACCACCGAGCAACGCAACGCCCGATAGCAGCCCTAAGGCCCTGGCATCCAAAATCGGGGATCGGGGAGATTTTGACGGAGAATTTGAGGCGACTGAGGTTGGATCGGTCGCAAACCCTTGGCGCTCGGTGGTGTCTGGTTCACCACCCTGTCGTCGAATTGCCCCCCAGCACAGTGCAAAGGCCAATCCTGTTCGCGGTGCTGAGTGACCTTTTCCAGTTTCTTGGCGTGATGCTTGAGTTGTTCCGCTGGACCAGCGTCCGGCGGCCCGGTGATGATCGGTCGTCGCGGCGCAACGTCGTTTCAGCGCAGCAAAATCGCACCCGTATTCCACACCACGCCTTCTAGCTGCGGCCCCTCTTCGCGCGACCGGATCTGGAAGTCGGCGACCGGGCTGGCAAACACCTGCGTCTTGTTGAACACCGGGCTTTTGACACCGTTGCCCAGCGTCATCGAAGTCGTGTTGGGCGGCACCAGTTGTGCTAACGGGCCGGCGCAAAAGCCACCCACATAGATGGTGCCGTAGCAGTCCAGCCCGAGATCAAACACGTTGTTGCCGCCGCCGGTGTAGCCGATCAGTTGCAGGCCGTCGTAGCGTAATTCGGTGTAGGTGGGCCAGTTTTTGCTGACTTTCTCGGCGAGGCAAAAGTGCGTGCTGCCGGGGGCGCCGTCGAAGCCATCCCAAGTGCGCCATTCGCTGGCGGTCAGTTGGCACTTGCCTTGGGTCGGGTTGACGTTGGTCATGGTCAACAGCTTGAATGCCCACTGGTTGTCGATGACCATCCAGCCGCCGCCGAACGCGACCATGTCGCACTTGGCTTGGTATTTGGCGCCCGCGCCGATGAACCCGTCGGGGTCGAGCCAGTAGGTGCCAGTCGGTGCCGCCGCCCACGCCGCTTTGATGGCCTTGCAAGTGAGCGCCGGGTTGATGTCGGCGCCGGGCGAGCACGCTCCCACGAGACAGACGCCGACGTCGCCGCACTTGGTGTTGTTGGCGACCGCGCTGTGGACACAACCCTTGCTGGCGTCGCAGGTGTCGGTGGTGCACGGGTTCTTGTCGTCGCAATCTACCGCCGCGCCCGCGCAAGTGCCGGACTTGCAGCCGTCGTTGTGGGTACACGCGGTGTTGTCATTGCAGGCCAAGGCGTTGGCTACGGTCTGGCAGCCCTTGGCGGCGTCGCAGTAGTCGTCGGTGCACAGATTGGTGTCATTGCAGGCTAGTTGAGCGCCATTGCACGCACCGGACTTGCAGGTATCGCCGCCGGTACACGCGTTGTTGTCGGTGCACGGCGCGCTGTTGGGGGTGACGGTGCAGCCCTTGGCCTTGTCGCAGGCGTCGCTGGTACACGGGTTGCCATCGTTGCAGGTCACAGCGGTCCCGGACCCGCACTGGCCGTCCTTGCACACGTCGCCCACGGTGCACACCGACCCGTCGTCGCAAGGCAGCGCGAGGTTGATGGCCATGCAGCCTTTGGCGGCGTCGCAAGTATCAAAGGTGCAGGGTTTTTTGTCGTCGCATACGATGGGCGAGCCGGCCGCGCACTGGCCTGCTTTGCAGCCATCGGTGCCGGTGCAGGCGTTGCCGTCGTCGCATGCCGCTGTGTTAGCCGCGAACACGCAGCCGGTCGCCGGGCTGCACGAGTCCGTGGTGCACGGTTTGTTGTCATTGCAGCTGAGCGGCTTGCCAATGAGGCAACCGCCCTGTCCGCACACGTCTTTGATTGTGCAGGCGTCGCCGTCGCTGCAGGCGGCGGTGTTAGGCGCAAACACACAGCCGGTGTCGGTGGCGCAACTGTCGCTGGTGCACGGATTGAGATCGTCACACGCGACTGCCTTGCCGCCCGCACAGCCCCCGTTGGCACAGGCTTCGCCGCCAGTGCACAGGTTGTTGTCGCTGCACGCTCCGGCGACTGGCGCGAACACGCAACCCTTGGCCGGGTCACAGGTATCCACCGTACACACTTGGCTGTCTTTGCAGTTGACGGGCGCGCCGCCGGCACACACCCCACCTTGGCATTGGTCGGTTTGGGTGCACTGGCTGCCGTCGCTGCAGGGGGCTGCGGTCGCCGAGTGGGTGCAGCCTTTGTCCTTGTCGCAGCCGTCGGCGGTGCACGGGTTTTGGTCGTCGCAATTGGCAATCGCACCGGGCAGGCACGCCGATCCGCTGCAGGCGTCGCCGCTGGTGCAGGCGTTGCCGTCTTGGCAGAAGCCGGCGGTCGGCGTGGTCACGCAGCCTTTGCCCTGGTCGCAGGTTGTGGTCGTGCATACGCCGGGCTTGGTGCACTGCACTGCAAACCCGCCCTGACAGCTGGCGGCCGCGCAGGCCTCGCCGTAGGTGCAGGCATTGCCGTCGTCGCAAGGGCCCGCTTGGGCCTGAATCTGGCAGCCTTTGTCGGCCGCGCACATCTCGCTGGTGCACGGGTTGTTGTCGTTGCAGTTGAGGTTCGGGCCCGCCAAGCAGGCCCCGTTGGCGCACGAATCGCCCTGCGAGCACACGCTACCATCACTGCACGGCCCCGGCGCTGACACGGTCTTGCAGCCGAGAGCACCGGTGCAACTGTCGGCGGTGCAACTATTGCCATCTTCGCAGGTGCCCTCGTCGGTGGCGCCGTCGCAGTCGTCGTCGATGCCGTTGCAGGACTCGATGGGCTTGACCTTGGCGTCGCAAGTGTTGCCGCAGACTTGGGCGCCGGCGGCGTTGACGATGCACAGTCCGGTTTTGCAGTCCGCTTGGACTTTGCACGGGCAGCTGGGAGCGCCCGGGCATGGGTTGGCGATGTCGGGGCCGGTGTCTGGTGCGGTGTCGGCGCTGGGTTCCGTGTCTGATGAAACGCTGGCATCGGGCTGTGGCTCGGCGCCAAGGTCGCCTTCTGGCAGCGGGTCGACGTCCGGCGCAGGCGTGAAGTCGGCGCCGGGCAAGCCATCCACTCCGGGGGTGGCGTCGGGGTCAGCGTCGGCTTCTGGGGGCAGGCCGAAATCGGCGCTGCGGCCAGCGTCTGGGGCACCGTGGTCCGCGACAGGGCCAGCATCGGAGACTGCGGTTTGGGTGTCGGTCGCGGCAGTGCCTCCCGTCGCCGAAAAGACCGCTGGCCGCACGATGGCGTCGTCGCCACAGGCGGTCAGGTGCAGCCCGCAGGACCAACCCAAGACCGCCAAAACAATACGTCGCTTGCTAGGTGAGGGCATGGGCAACCGTGCGCGGGCGCCGACACGTGGGCGGCAGGCACTGGGCGAGTTTAGCAGGTTTGCAAGGTGGTGGGCGGCGGCCAAAGTGGCTACTACCGGGGGCGCCGTCCAAGCCCTCCCAAATGCGCCATTCGCCAGTGGTCAGTTGGCACTTGCCCGGAGTCAGCTTGCCCATTGGTCTTGCTTGAGCCCATCGTCCACGCGACCAAAAACACGGGCTCCAGATGTGCCTTCACTGCCAGCACCGCTTCGGCCGCGCTCAGCAAGCGGTCGCGCTCGGCGTCGATGCGGTCTTGCATGTCGTACAGCTGACGGCGCTTCTCGGTGCGAGACCGATCCAACTCGCGTTCGCGCCGACGTAGGTCGAGCTTGTCTTGCAGCGACGCGACTTGCCGCATTTGGCGCTGCAGGATGCATCCGTCGGGGGTGCCGATTGGGTGGCATCCGGAACTCTACAGGCATAGGCAATCGGCCCGGTAATCCGTGGCCATGCGTCCAGAGGTGACCGCGGGGTGACATTGCCAACGGTCGCACTCCTAACCAGAGACGACAACATGCAGACTGCGATCGGAAATTGCGAGTGACACGCCTACTTGCGTGCTGGCCACAATCGTTTACACTCGCGGTAGTTGGCGCACTCACCCCCGACGACGGTTCGACGACGGATGGTGCTCAAACGACTTTTCCCGGTCTTTGGCCGGACGGAGAGGTATTTATGAACTGGCTTGCAAAACCGCCGGACGTTGCGGCGTGGTCTGATGCGGACTTGGTCAAGGCGCACGCGGCAGCGCAAAAGCAAGTGCGACGCCTGCGAACGTGGCTGCCCCTAGTCGTTTTGGCAGTGATTGCCTGTTATGTCATGGCCATTCGGGCAACATTTCAGGCGATCGACGGCGACGCGATGGCTGGGGCGATTGAAAAGCGGGTGGCGGGTCTGAATCCCAAAATACAGAAGGCCATGCAAGACGTGGGCAACGAAGCCGGTCCGGTGGTCAGCAAGGCGCTGGAAACCGAGTCAGCGCGGGCCATCGACTTGTTTGGCGGCAGGATCGACAGCGAAGTGGCGCGCCTGCGCACCGAGCTGCCGGACAAGATGAAGGGCCAGCTCGACAAGCGCATGCGCGACCTACGCAGAGCGCAACTGGCTAGGCTGCAGTTGGAATTGCCGCAAGCCGTGACCAATACGGCCAAGGCGGAGCAACTGCTCGACGCCATTTCTGCCGGCACCCACGAATGGGCGCAGCGTCAACTGACCACGACTTTCCAGAAGCATTTGCTTGAGTTAGAACGACTTAAACGCACGCTGCAAAAGTTGGCTACGGTCGACCTTGCGGCAATTGCCAAGGCCAACGGTGATGGCAAAGCCTTGCCAGCAGGGGCAACGCCGGGCGACGTGGTCGGTGTCAAGGCTGAAAGCGGGCGCATTTCACCCGAACAAATGCTCGGCACGTGGCTTGAAATCTTTGAAGAAGCCATCAACGGCCCCGAGGGTGAGACGACCTTGGACGACGGCAAACCTGCTGGCAACGGCGCGCGCAAGGAGGCCCAACCATGAGCACTAGTGAAACAACAGCGGATTCGGGCGCTCGCGCCTATTTGGTTCTGGATTTCGCGGCTTTGCATAGGCAGCGCAAACGCACGGTCATCGTCGGCGCCTTGCTGATAGTGCTGGTGTTTGGCTACATGACGTGGCTGCTGTCGGCGGTGCGGCACATCACCAAGCCGCAAAACTTGGCGGACGCCATGGCTGGGTTTGTCGAAGTCAGCTTGCCAGACTGGAAGCGCAGCGCCAAAAGTCTGATCGAGACCGAATCGCCGAGGATCGCACGCTTTATGGGTGACACCGTGGTGCGTGAGTTGCCGCCGGTTTTGCGCCTAGCCATTGAAAACATGGTCTTGGAGTACACCAAGGACATTTCGGACACGGCTGCCAAGCAACTGGAGGCCGCGTTTATGGAGTTGGTGGTTGGGGCGAGGGACGAACTAGCGCAGGCGGCGGCCTCTGGCAACGAACAAGACCAGGCGATGCTGATGGCGCGGGCGCTGGATCACCAATTCGATCGGGCGCTGCGGCAAAAGGACTCGGCGACCAACCCGATGGAAGAGAGCATGCTGGTCAAGCTGGAGAAATCGCAAAAGGCGTTGGCGAGCCTGAACGACCGGCTGGAAAAATTGCTCGATCCCAAAAGCGAGCCGACCACCAAGCGCAGCAAAATGGAGCGGCGGTTCATCATGACGTTTTGGAAATTCATGCAGCAGGAAAACTCGGACCTGCGCATTGGACCCGATGGCAAAGCCAGCGATGGTGGCGGCGCCAAGGCCAATCAAGTGTCACCGCCGACCAAATAGGGGCCCGTGCGAAATCTAGGCGATTTTGGTCTTCGGTCCATTGCTCTAACTAGAAACTTGGGGGCGCGCCGCCCCCAAACCCCCGCGGTGGTCCGCAGCTGCGGCCCATATTCCACATGCCGCTCAAGGAGTTTCATGCATCGTGGGTGCCGATTTGGCGGCATGCGGAACTCTAACTAGAAACTTGGGGGCGCGCCGCCCCCAAACCCCCGCGGTGGGCCGCAGCTGCGGCCCACATTCCACATGCCGCTCAAGGAGTTTCATGCATCGTGGGTGCCGATTTGGCGGCATGCGGAACTCTAATCGGCGACCACTCCCCAAGCCTGCAGGCGCAAACCGCTGACAGTCAAGTCTAATTCGGTCAAATGCAAGCCGGGCAGCTCGGCGGGTAGGCGCTCACGCAAGGCGTTGTCGATGAGAATCTCGGCAGGCTTGGCCAAATCCTCGCCCAGCTTGCATGCGACGTTGACCGCGTCGCCGAAATAGTCGTGATCTTCGACAACTAAGATTTTGCCCCACGCCAGGCCAATGCTGACATGGACGTCCTTTTCATCCGGCGTCGAATTGTTTTGGGTCTCGAAGGCGTCGCGAACCGCCCGCGCACAGTGCACCGCGGCCAACGGATCGGCAAAAGTCGCATACAGATTGTCGGCTTCAAACTTGACCACCACGCCGCCGAACTGGGCGACCAGCGGCGCCGAGGTCTTTTGCATCCTGCGAACCAGCGCCAAGTAATGGACGATGCCAAAGCGCCGCGTCAGCCGCGAAAATCCACTCATATCCAGCACAAGCACGGCCCGGTCTTGGCCGTAAGTCTGCCAAATCTGCGCTTCGATGGCCTTTGCGTCCACACCCGAAACCGCGTCGTAGTCGTCGAGCAATTGGTACAGGTGCTGCATCATGGGCGGCCTCTTTCGTCACCGGGTTGATTCAAGTGGACTCGGATCTTGCGGCACTTTGCCGGGTTGCCAGTGTGAGGCCGCCGCCGACACCAGCGTAACGCCAAACACCGGTTCTGGCTTTCCAGCGGCGCCGAAGGAATTGCTCGTATAGTACTCGATCGGCCAGCGCTGGGAACGGAACGTGGAGTCGGCTTGTAAAGCCGCGAGTTAGCGACCAACAAAGCAAGCAAACGGAACCAGTCCCACAATGACCTATTCTGGGACAGTTGCTCAGGAACTGTCCTCAAATAACTCGATCGATCTGGGCAACACAGGAGCGGCGAGTCGGCCCTTCAGGACGCGAGCTTAGCGACCAACAAAGCAGGTAAAAGGAACCAGTCCCAGAACGACTCATTCTGGGACAGTTCCTAATCGAAAATCTGGCCTTTCTTAATGCGTCGACCGTAATAGATTTCGAGCATTTCACGGCGCAGACGCTTGCGGACGATTTTGAGTTCTTCGGCGGACAACGCATCCACTTCTGGGCGAAACACGTAGTTCTCGACGTCAAATGCTTTGCGCAACATCTTGGTATGAAAGATATTTTCTTGGTAGACGTTGACGTCAATCAACTGGTAGCGATTGCGCACATCTTTGTCGATAAAAGTCTGGACGCTGTTGATTTTGTGGTCGATGAAAAACTTCTTGCCGCTGAGATCGCGGGTAAAACCGCGCACGCGATAATCGATGGTTACGATGTCCGATTCAAACGAATGCAGCAAGTAATTGAGGGCTTTGAGCGGCGAAATGCGCCCACAGGTGCTGACATCGATGTCGGCGCGAAACGTCGAAATGCCGTTGTCCGGGTGGCTTTCAGGATAGGTGTGCACGGTGATGTGCGACTTGTCGAGGTGACCAACGATTGAGCGCTTAGGCGGCAGTTCAACGCCATCGCGGACGACTTGCGACAGCGGAATGAAACCAGGCAGGGGACCCGGCTCCTCACTGTCGTCAAAGGTCATGGTTTTACCGGCGATTTCATCTTCGGCAATCAGCATGGTCACGCTGGCGCCCTGCGGATCGTAATCTTCGCGGGCAATGTTCAGGACGTGGGCGCCGATAATGCGAGCGACGTTGAGCAAGATTTGGGTCAGCTTTTCAGCATCATACACATCGTCGATGTACTTGATGTAGTCACCGCGGTGGTCCGGGGTGCGGGCGTAGCAGATGTCGTAGATATTAAAACTGAGCGATTTGGTCAGGTTGTTGAACCCTTGCAGGCGCAGTTTCTTGATCGGCTTGATGGCCATGGGGCGATGAACTCCGGTCGGGCACGGACGGCGGCTGGGCAACGAAGGAAGCGCTGGGGTTGTAACCACAAATCGGCGCGGGTGCCA
>SHZD01000113.1 GCA_009692465.1 Myxococcales bacterium | reverse complement strand
TCCTGCTGACGTAGCAGTACCGCCGGCTGACGTAAAAGTGCCTCCTGCTGACGTAGCAGTGCCTCCTGCTGACGTAGCAGTGCCGCCACCGGACGTCATAGTGCCGCCACCGGATGTTGCTGCGGATGTGCCTGTTATTAAATGCAAATTCGTAGCGGATTGCAACGACAACCTTCATTGCACCACTGACACATGCGACCTAACCGGCAAGTGCGTATTCAAGCCCAATGCTTTGCAATGCGACGACTTCAATCCATGCACCCAGTCCGATTCCTGTGCAAACGGCAAGTGTGTCCCCGGTCCAACCAAGATCTGCCAAGATGGCAATCCATGCACTGAAGACAAATGCGACCCGGCTGCCGGCTGCAAGTCGACTGTTGCACCCAATGGCGGCAGCTGCCAAGACGGAAATCAATGCACCGGTAAAGGCACCTGTATCAGTGGCAAATGCACCGGCGGTGCGCCGACCAACTGCGCCGATGGCAATTCATGCACAACAGAATCCTGTGACCCAGCGGGCGGTTGTAAGGCCGTCAACGCTAAAGACGGCACAACTTGTGACGACGGCCAAGCATGTACAACCGGCGATGTCTGCACCGGTGGTCTATGCAAAGCTACGGTGATCAAATGCACGGTGTGCGGCGATAGCGCCTGCGAAGCCGGCGAAAATGAGGCCAACTGCCCTAAGGACTGCAAAGCGCCAGTCTGTGGCGATGGTGTGTGCGAATGGCCTAAGGGTGAGTCCGAAAAGACTTGCCCCAAAGAGTGTGTGAGCACGTGTGGCGACGGCTTTTGCGATCCTGCCAAAGAGACAAAACTGTCGTGCGCGAAGGATTGTGACATGCCTCCGCCATCGAAGTGCGGCGACACGATGTGTAACCCCCCCGAAGACTGGAAAACTTGCTACATCGACTGCGGCCCACCCTGTGGTGATGCCAAATGCGATTTCGCTCAGGGCGAGACTTGCACAAATTGTGTCGGGGATTGCGGCAAGTGCCCAGTCAAGTGCGGCGACGGCGTCTGCGATAAAGCCGGCGGCGAGACCTGTTCGACTTGCGAAGCCGACTGCTTGTCCAGCTGCGGCACGAACAGCTGCGGCGACGGCGTGTGCGACCCGCAAAAAATGGAAGATTGTACTAATTGCGCGCAAGACTGCACCGCGCCAGGCAAATGTGTATGTGGCAATGGAGTCTGCGACGTTCAGAAGTTTGAAACCTTCAAGAATTGCAGCGTCGACTGTCAGGCGCCCAAGTGCGGCGATGGCATGTGCGACCCTGGCGAGACGGCATCCAACTGCGCAGCCGACTGTGGACCACCTGTATGTGGCGACGGCAAATGCGAGTTCGCCAAAGGCGAGACCAACAAGACCTGCTTGAAGGATTGTCAGGGAGTGGTTGCGGTGTGCGGTGACGGCAGTTGCGACGAAGAATTGGGCGAAAATCTCAGCAATTGCGCCACGGATTGCACTGGAGTCGTCGCGGGCTGTACGGGCAAGATCGACGGCACCGCTTGCGAAGACGGCGACATTTGCACTGCCGGTGACGCATGCAAAGGCGGCGCGTGCGCTACTGGCGCCACCAAGAAGAACTGCGACGACGGCAACTCGTGCACGACAGATTCGTGCGAGAGCAAGACGGGTTGCAAGAACGTAGCCGCAGTCGACGGCGCACCGTGTGACGACACGCAACCGTGCACAGCTGACGATCAGTGCAGCGGCGGATCTTGTAAGGCTGGCGTCAATGGCTGTATCGGCGATTGCAAAGACACGTTGTTGGCCTGCGGGGCCTCGGGAGCCTTCGTTATGGTCTCCGACCCCAAAGTCTCCGGCGTCATCTCCAATTCCGGTTGCTCAGGCGGGGTGGCGACTGCGGGTAAGGAATGGTCATTTGTGGTCTCGCCCAGTTGCTCCGGCGCCGTCAAAGTCCTGCTGCGCGTCAATGGCATCGGCACTTTTGGCACGGCCACGCTCGACAAGCAAACCGCACACGTCTACCTCGTCAGCGCGGTCGGTTCGGCAAGCGCCTGCACATCGCCAATTGCGTGCACCGATCTCACGCTCAAGCAGCAAAAGTGTGGCACTTCTGGTCCGATGGTAGGCCCGCAATGCGCCTCAGAATGGCTCGTTACTTTCACCGGAGTCAAAGACAAGCCGCAGCGCATCTTCTTGGATACATTGGTAAACAGCAACATCAGCTCCGTAGAAGCGTCCGTGCTGAATTGCGACTGCAGCGCAGGTCCCGTCTGCGGCGACGGCGTTTGCGATGGCGGTGAAGATTCGGTCAAGTGCGCCAAAGACTGCCCGCCGGTTTGCGGCGATGGTATCTGCAACGAAATTGGTGGCGAAACGTCCGGAACTTGTCCAAAAGACTGCGCAATCACCACGCCGCCGGTGTGCGGTGACGGCAATTGCGATTTTGACAAGGGCGAAACGGAAAAGAACTGCGCCAAGGACTGCGTGAGCGTGTGCGGCGACGGTTTTTGCGACACGACCAAGGAAGACAAAGTCAATTGCCCCTTGGATTGCAGCGCCCCGGCAACTACCTGTGGCAACGCCAAGTGCGAGTCTGGTGAAGACGCAAAGACCTGCTACAAAGATTGCGGACCGCCCTGCGGCGACGGCAAATGTGCGACCCCCGTCGAAACGTGCAAAGAATGTCCAAGCGATTGTGGTAAGTGTCCGGCGGCGTGTGGCGACAAGGTTTGCCAGGCCACGGCTGGCGAAACCTGCTTAAGTTGTCCGATCGATTGCACCTCGGGCTGCGGCGGAGGCGGCACTTGTGGCGACGGCTTGTGCGATCCCAATAACAAGGAAGACTGCACCAACTGCCCCGGCGACTGCACGGCTCCAGGAACATGCGTGTGCGGCAACAGCAAGTGCGATGTCGACAAGGGCGAAAATCAAAAGAATTGTCCGGGAGACTGCAAGTCAACAGGGCCAGTCTGCGGTGACGGCATGTGCGACACGGCCTTGGGAGAAACCGCGACCAACTGCGCTCAGGACTGCGGCGGCTCTCCACCCGTCTGTGGCGATGGCAAATGCGACGGCACCGAAACGCCGGCGATGTGTCCCAAGGATTGCCAATAGCCTCGCATTCGCCGAATCGGCTGCGGCGCTTCGCCAGCGATCGCAGTGCGCCGATGGCTAGGGCCCGACGGCTTTCGAAAGTGGACCTCTGTAGTTTCAGGATGTTGTGGTCAGGATTGCGATTCACGCTGCGAGCTGGGCTGACTACTTCGGCCAACGCCCATACCATCTAACATTTTGACTTTGCGGAGGACGCTAGCCCAATCGGCTGCGAAGGTTGGCAAGAACGACTGCTAGCTCGGCCTGCAACTGCTCCGCATGGCCATCGTTGGACACTTGTAGATCAGCAAGCGCAGCCGTCGCCTGCAGTTGTTGACCGGCGCTCGACGTCGAAGTCAGCTCAGCTTCCTCTTGGCGAACAAACTCTTCAAAACTTTGGGCATCGCCGGCGCGAGCGCGGTTTCGCAATCGTTGGTATCGCACTTGCCGGTCGGCGGTCACTTCCAGCAGCACAAAGTCACTGCGCCTGCGCAAGACTTGCACTTCCGCCGGATTACGAATCGAATCGACCACACAGTCGCGGTCAGCAGGCAACACGGGCAATGTGCGCTCGGCAAGCACGCCTGCGCCGCCTGTTTGGCGCAAGTGCCGGCCAGCCGCCGTCAGGTTGTCGCGGGTCGGTTCTTGGCCTTGGGCTGCCAGCCAGCCACGAATGGCATCCGACAGTGAAGTGAAGTAGAACCCGCGATCGACCAGCCATTGAGCGACAGTGCCTTTGCCTGCGGCGTTGCGCCCCGTTAGACCAATGATCATGAGGGACCTTGCTCGGTTGGCGCGGCGATTGGAGCTGCCAAGGCCAAAGCGCCTGCAATCGTTGTGGTAACTATGCTAACAGTTGCGGTTTCGCCATTGTCGCCACTGGCATTTAAGAGTGCGCCCTCAGCATAGGCCTTGCGCTGAATCAGCGCCAGACCGAGCCAGCGGCCGTTCGCATCGACGACCGAACTGCCCATGCGACCAGCGCGTTTGTCAGCGGTGGTGCGCAATTGCCAACTAGTTTTCGGCGGTTCGGCGTCGACAGTTGTTACCCAACACAAGTGCCGGCGCAGCTGGCCCCGGTACTTCATCATGGCAATTGCTTCTTGGCCGAGGTAGCAGCCTTTGCGAAAACTGACGGCGTGGGCCAGACCCGCCTCAAGCGGCAAGCTACCGTCGTCAATATCGAGCCCGAGCTTGGCCTCCCCACTGGCAATGCGCAACGCCTCGCGGGCGGCGTGGCTGCCAGGCAGTGCACCCGCTCGCACCAGTTGGCCGGCAATCTCGCCCAAGTCGCCGCGAGCCATTTGCAGGAACAGTGCGGGAACTTCTGCCATCCACGGCGACGCGACGGCACCCAAAAAGCCTTGCCAATGCCAAACCGGCAGCGCGGCCACGCACCCGGTCTGCGGCAGCGCAGTACTTGCGGCCAAACCAGCCAGTTCAGCCACAGCCGCGCTGTTGGGCCCCACCAGCTCGCACAGGGCAAGATCGTCGTCGATGGTCAGTTCCACATCGTCGGCGATGATATAGCGGTCCAGGGTGTCGCGCACAAGTTCCACGCGGCTGCGATCGGTCCACAGCGCAACCACATCAGGGGTCACCACCACCCGCAGCGTCGCCACCATCGCACCTTGAGCGTCGCAAAGGCAGGCCAGTCCGTAACCGTTTGGCGATAACTGCTTAATATCTTGGGTGACCATCGCGTTGAGAAATTTCACCGCATCGCGACCGCCGACACGCAGCGCCTGCAGGTCATCGCGTCCAAACAAAACAGCCGTGGTCAGCGCGCCATCGACGATCGCTTGATCGCGAGACTGCAGAATTCGAATTGACATCGGGATGCTCAGAATCGCCAGCTAAGGGCGTGAAAGAGAATAGCTCCACCAAAGAGCGCGAAGACCGGAGCGACGAGTCGGTTGTAAAGACGCGAGCTTGCGACCCACCCAGCGAGCAAACAGGCCCGGCAAATGAATCACCTATGCATTTACCGCGCCCTGATTGCGGCGGACGTGGCCTATTTTGCGCCCAACTTGATGGTATTGGTCGCCCGCGATCGCCACCGGCCGAATTCCAGATCCAACGTCGAAAAGCCATTGATCGAAAACCCCGGCACATAGCCGCGGTCAATACGCGCCCAATACTGAATTTGCGGATTGGCCAAGAACACTTCAATGCCCTTTTCTTCGAAATCGGGCAACACGAAGTTGGTGGTTTCGGGGCCGACGTAGATCCACCAAAATGGAAATCCCCAGCCGGCCTTGGGATCCAAATTGCCATCGAGATGGACGCGCGAAAACGACGGCGTCGGTCCGGGAATGACCGACCACTCGATCGGCACCGCTCCAGCCAAACCTGTGTTAGGTAAAGGCTTATCGATGTTCGGCACCGTTAGAAATGGGCCCAACCACAGCCCAGGCTCACCGACAAGCAGTGCCGAACCGTCAGGCAACTCGCCACCGGCACGCGGCCGCAGATCGAGGCGTTCACTCGATTCGTCCGCCACGCCTTTGGCATCCAGCCGATACACGTGCCCTTCGCGGTCAGCGATCATCAGCGTCTTGTTGGCCAGTGGCACCAGCAAACGCAAGGGTTTGTAAGTCGGGGTAATGGTGCCCGCTGGCCACGCGCTCAGCCACGGTCCTTTGCCCGCGCTGGCGACCAAGACAGGGCCGTCGCCGGGCGGCTTGTCGCCGGCAATCCAGACTTTGCCATCGCGAAAGGCAGTGGCGTGCAGTGCGACGTCGGCAATCTTGCTCGCCTGAACCGTTGCCTGGGGCATGGTCACGTTGACGACCCAGCCGCTGTCACCGACCGCTACCGCGAAGTCGGGCAAGCAAGCTACGCTGCGCAGTGAAGCGCCGCCGATGTCGCCGGTGGCCAGCGCCTGCCAGCCAGCGCCGCTGTCGACCAGTAGGGTGCCTTTGGTGCCTACCGCGATGCGCCAGCCAAGGCCATGGCACACGCTCAACAGGTCCGAAGTGGTCGGCGCGACTTCGGTGACGACTTTGCTGCCCACCAGACGGCGAATTATCCCGCTGGCGCCAACAATAGTCGCGTCGGTCGGGGTGCCGGCCATGGCCAACGCCGCGGGTGGAATCGCGTAAGGATCGACGACAGGTGGCAACCAAAACAGCAGTGGTTCCGATGGGTTGCCGCGCCATAGACCACCATCCCGGCCCAGAATCAGCACTTTGCCATCGCTAGCCGTTACTACGGCTGTCAGTGCCAAATTGACGCCCAACGCCGAGTCGATCGAGGTGCCATCAGGCTTGCGCACGCGGGTATTGCTATCGCCTGGCCGCACAATTCCATCGTGAATAGTCACAGTTATGGGTCCAATCTCCTCCGACGAGCCAAACAAGGCGTGGGCGTAGTAGGTGAAGGTGGCGTCTGTCATCGCCTTGGGCAAGGACACCGGCTGGAAGGGCAAAGCCACGTCGTCGACCACGTTGGACGCTGCGCCTAGGGTCGCCTGACTGCCCAGCGATGGCAGGCGGATCAGACCGTCACTGCCCAAATCTAGCCACGACTTGAGGCTCAACTGGCCGCCAAGATTGCCAAAGTACGGCTGTGGGTGGTCCAACCGCACCTGCAGTTCGCGCTTCAATGGAATGTCCAGACGAATTTCAATTCCAGTAATTGCGTCCTGGGGCTTGTTGATGTACGGCTTAGGAAAGACGTGGCGGCGCAGACCCATGGCCGACGGCACGAATTTCTTTGTGGTATTGCTGATGTAGCCGCCGATGCACACCACAGCCAGCTCATCAAGACGACTGGTAATCGCAAAAGTTCCGGTCAACTCATCGACTGTATCAGTGGCGTAGGGCAGGGCGCCACCATTAGATGTCTTGGACGGCAGCGGATTCTGGTCGTCGGCGTCGATGTCCCGAATCGTAGTTGCGCAATAGACTTTACGGATGCCGATCGATGGCTTACATACCTTGGCCCCTGGCGCAACATCGTCGGGGACGCACACGAATCCGCCCTTGCAGGCATTTTTTTGCGAGCACGACTGCAAACAACGCAAGCCTGCCGGTCCGTTGTTGACACAGAAAAATGTGTTTCCTTCCGACGTTGTGCCGGTGCAGTCGAT
This sequence comes from Myxococcales bacterium, assembly GCA_009692465.1. Lineage (GTDB taxonomy): Bacteria > Myxococcota_A > UBA9042 > UBA9042 > UBA9042 > SXRM01. The sequence goes on along the minus strand of SHZD01000113.1, from coordinate 12,122 downwards.
CGGCACTTCACAGGTCTTGCAGGTTTTGTCGCCCGAATCGGTTGAACCAAGGCAATTGGCTGGCGGAATCAACAGGTACTTGTCGACGTCGACCACCTTGCCCACGAGAAGCGCTGATGGCAGCGGAGCACCGCCGCCGCCGCCCCCACCGCTGGACGGTGGCGTGTACGGAAACAACAATAATGTAGCGTTACTAGCGTCGAATTGGATAATGGAACTTGCGGTAAACTCGGGCTTGGTCGCCGATACTCGAATGGGCGGCACGATGTCGGGTCCTGAGAATACGACAGTGCCCTTGGCATCGGTAACACCGGTGTATTTTTGATAAATCGCCTCGCCAGGCGAGCCTAATTGCACAGTGGCGTCCTCAATTGGCGCCCGGGTGTAAATGTTGAGTACGGTTACGTTCAAAGTGCCGCCCACGCCGACGCCCCACGTGCCACCTTCAGGGCTGCCCGGCGCGTAGTAGTTGAACCCATTGACTAGGGTATCAGCGTGGTCGCCGTCCAATACGTCAACGGCCACCAAACCCGCTGGATTTGCCGGGATCTTCGCCTCGGCCATTCCGCTATTCACGATGGTTAGGCCCAACACCGGCTTATTGCCAAACAGGACTTTGACGCCGCTGCGCAAGCCGCTGCCATAGACTTTGACCGTCGCTCCACCGCCGGTCGAGCCCGACGGCGGACTTACAGCGTTGATGCGAGCGAAGTCGGCCATGTAACCGTAACCGCCGCTCAAAGTAGCTTCCAAACTCGCGCAGCGGACGACTACGTCTGCGGCCCCTGGCGCCCCGGGAGGGACCACGACGTTGAGCGCATTGCCCTTGGCTGCGACGGTCTTGACCTGAGCCGCGTACATACCTATCCGCACTGTGCACGCTGGGCCAAGACCTTTGCCGCGAACTTGCACCTCGTTGCCGCCAGCAATCGGGCCAATCGCTGGCTCGACCTGATCCACTTTGATATCAGTGATGTACAGGTAGCCAGCGGCAAGCGAAGCCGTGCCGGAGGTGGTGGCGATTTCGATCGCTGCCGAACCAGCCGTTCCGGCCGGTACGGTTACCTCAATCGAGGTGCCGTTGTGCTTATGCGGAGCAGACTTGCCGCCGATCGTGACTCCAGAAATGGCCGCACCCTCTGGAATCGCCGCCATCAATACCACTGAATTGCCCCCGCTGGTTGGCCCCGAGGCCGGCGAGGCGCCGTACAATGCCACGGCACTTGCGGCACCTTCGACGTAGGCAAAGGCTGGGAATAACTTGTGATTGCCAAAAGGGCTGGTCACCACCAACTCGGCTGGCCCCAGCTTGGCGGCTGGGTCGGCCGCTTTGAGCGCCGGCAATTGAGCTCCTCGCGTCCCTCCAGCCGTGCCCGAGGCCAAAATCCCTTGCGCACCATTGGCATACACGATTTTAGCGTTGCCTAATCCTGAACCGATCAATTTGACCGCGCCACCATCGACGCCAACGATCGGCGGCGCCACATTGTCGACCCGAGGTGGCCGACCATAGGTAAACACCTGTTTGGCATGGGTAACCCCGCTGCCGTGTCGCACCGACACTTGCACTTTAGCTAGATCGGTCTTTACCGTGCCTGCCTCTTCGAGCAACGGGGGCACCAGCGCGACCAATGTTGTGTCGTCGATGAACTTGGTTTGCGCGGCTTCAGCGTATGCGACAAGCACGCGATCGCTAGACCGAAAGCCCGATCCCCGCACGGTGATTTCAGTGCCGCCGATCATCGAGCCTTGCTCGGGCGCGAAGGATTCCACGGTGACGACGCTCAAGTAGGAATAGGCACGATTTAGGTTGGCTTTGGCGGTTTTGCTATTCTCAACGCGCACATCCACAGTGCCCGGCTGCTTGGACGCTGGCGCTACAACGTAAATGTGAGTCGTGCCCGCTCGCCAGCTAACCGTCGCTTCCTCGGTGCCCAAGTACACGCGGCTGTTGGGCAAAAATCCGACGCCAGCGATGTCCAACTGGTCGCCGCCGGCGACATTGCCCTGGTTTGGGGTGACCGCGCTGAGTTTTAGCGCCTTAACCACGGCGCCGTCGGGCAAGACCACTGCGTCGCTGTTTCCGGCGTCAGCTGTGCTGGCAGCCCCCCCGGTGGTCACCTCAGCTGAGCAGGCGCACACAGCCAGCAGCACTCCGAGCGTGACCCTTGGCCAACTACCGATCACCGGTGAATACGGCCTTGTTTCATAACCCTGAGCCCGCATCCGATCCTCGCCGTGCGCGCGCGCACCGCCTGTATGGTACTGGCCGACGGGCGACTGCGCCATGTCAAATCGCCAACCGTCGCCCAATCTGTGGTCACGACTGCCATAAGGCATCGTCGCGCCTACTTTTGCCTCGGTGCCCAATCGCCATCGTCGACCGCCATCGGCGCAAATTGCCCCAGAACGGCTGCCACCGCCGCCACATCGAGCCAAGGGCCGGCCGCGGCAGTGATGTGGTCTGTCCAACTGCGCATTGTGTCTTCTGCACTCGCCAAGCCCACCGCGGCCCGCAATTGCTGGCTCAACGTGGGCGTTGGTACAAAACGGATCCGGACTTGCTCGTCTTCACTCAACCCGGCGCGCGTTTTCGCCAGCGCAATGGCACCAAGCAGACCACCCTGACGGTCGATGAGTTTGCGCTGTAAAGCTTCGTCGCCAAACCAGATTCGGCCGCCGGCAAGTTCGTCTACGCTTGAGACGTCCAGCTTGCGCCGCTCTGCCGTGCGCTGCAAAAACATCCCGTAGAACTTGCCCAATTGGCGATGCAAAATAGCAACTTCTGCCTCCGTGTACGGGCGCGCCATGCTCTGCATACCCGCTCCCGGACCAGCGCCAAACGCGGTGGTGCGAATCCCAAATTTTTCATAGAGTTCTTTCGTGCTGGGTCGAATAGACACGATGCCGATCGAGCCGGTCACCGTGGCGCGGTCGGCAAATACAGTGTCCGCGCCAAGCGCCGTCCAAAACCCACCGCTAGCGGCAACTCCGCCCATCGACGCCAATGTGGGCTTGACTTTGGCCGCTTGTGCCAAAGCTTCCCGCATCGCTTCGCTGCCATACACCGAGCCGCCCGGGCTGACGATGCGCGCGACTACCGCTTTGACGTCGTCGTCCCGCTGGGCGTTTTCGATAACGGCCGCGATTTCTGCCCCACCCAAAGTGCGCCCAAGCACGGACGTTCCCTCGCGATGATCGCCAATGGCCCCTTCTACTTCGACGACCGCGATTTCGGGTCGGCTGCCCCACTGCCGCGACCGCATTACGGACGGCGACCATCGTTGAACGCGCTGCGTGGGAGTCAACCATCCGATAAGGTGCAGTTTTTCGTCCAAGTCCCGCGTTGCGACCACCGCATCTATTAGGCGAGCTGCTTTGGCGTCCTCGGGATAGACGGCCCCGGCCATCAAGGCACTCTCGAGTTGAGCGGGGCTGATCTCGCGGGCCAGCTGCACCCACGTCGTCAGGTCCTGCCAGCGGCGCTGCACGGCATGGTCCAAGCTGGCGGCCAGCTGTGGCGAAGGCTTGGAATTGACAAACGGTTCGCCAGCAGACTTGTGTTCACCATAGCGCACAACTTGGACAGCCACGCCAACGCGAGTTAGGGCCTCGGCCAACGAAACGAAGTCCGCACCCACGCCCTGAACCGAAACCAGACCGCCTGGCGCGAGCCAAATCTGATCGCACGCCGTGGCAATTCCATAACCCCGAGTCCCCAATTCGTCGGCATACCACAGCACCTTCTTGCCTGCTTTTCGCAGGGTTGCTATGACCTCGCGCAGTTCTTCGACTTGGGCCCAATCGGCTTTTAGGCCCTCGGTTTTCAGCACCACGACCCGAGTTGCGGGCTGCTGGCTCAGCTGTTGCAATGCCAATAGCAGCGGGCCAAAGTGGGTTCCGGCACCGCTGCGCCGCTCGACCAGTTCGCCGCGAAGCATAACAGATACCGCGACTTGCCCGTCGGCCAGCACGCTCGGCGGCAAATCGGCCGATAACCGGGCCGCCACTACCGTGCCCCACCGCTGACCCAAGTTGGCGCCACGGTCGCGGTGCATCGCTACCATCACACCCGTTTGGCCCAATCCCACACTCAGGCCGAGGGCCGTGCGATGGCTAGAGCCTTCTCCATCACTAACAAACTGTAAATGCTCCAAAAAAACGTCGACGCCCGTTGCAATTTTGACCCCAACCAGTGCGGCAAAAGCGGCCAGCCGCGCGCGATCCAGCGGCACTTGTACTTCAGCGCTGGCGGTCAGGCGATCGGTGCCCTTTAGCGGTCGCACACCCAATCCGGCCGTCAATCGCGTCGGCCACGACTTGGTTGCGTCATTGAGGCCGGCGTAGTCGCCATCGCCCAAATTGCGCAGAGTTGCGCCCAAGGATAACCACTGTGCCGGCCGCAGCAGCATCCCACAGTCCCAACTGCGCACCGTCGCTGTATTTTGCAAGGTTGACCACTTGACGGCCGCTCCTAGCGCAGTTGTTTCGCCCAATGCAATCGAAGCGCCAAAGTGGCTGCGCACGCCGATGCCGCGCGGGCCGGTATCGATCCATTCTGCACCGGCGCCAACACCCAATGGCCCAAGCGGTGCGGCAAAAAAACCACCAAAACCAACGCCTTTATTGTGGCCGACCGCAGACCCAGCACCGACTGGCTGCCCGCCGAAATTGCCAACGACCCGCGCGTCAGCCGCTTGATCCAGCGAAAAGCCGGCTGGATTGCTCAAGATACTCAGAGCCACATCGGGATTGGCCACCGATTGGCTAGGAACATACAGCCCAGGCTCTTCGCCAGCCAGTGCCGCCGGAGCGAAAAGGGCAACGGCAAGCACAGTCCCGGCGCAAAGGACTCCATCGTGCCCGAGGCGACTCATGGGCGAGTATGGATGTAGCGGATGACTTTGAACTGCCCTTCGACCGGCCGCTTCAAAATCAACCGAAACGCATTGACACCCTGACAACCGACTTGAATCATGAAGGTATCTTCACTCATCGGCGTCGCCGAGTACATCGTACACTGCAGAAGCTTTTTGCCCTCTGCTTCGCGAGTCTTGTTCACATCTTCTGCTAGTTTGCGTTGGGCCGCCTCTTCGAGCTTGAGAAAGGGTCCACCGTTGAGGCCAAACAGCGTCGGCAGCAGGTAATCGACCTCGCTGTGTACTTCCGATGGGCCAAACTCTTTGAGGTAGGCGTTCAAATCGCCAGTCTTGAGCGACTCACAGGCTTCGGCCGCCGCCATTTGTTGCTTGACTTTGAACCTAGGCTGGGTCGAGCTCAGGTCGAAAGCCACATTTTCATCCAATGTCCCGCACAGCCCATCGGCATTGCCCTGCATGACCATCCGGCTCCACTGCCGAAAGAACTTAGCCACTTCCACGGCCAACTTGGGGTTGGGTGGCGGCGCCGGCTCCCCGCGATCCGGAGGACTCCACGGTTTGGGCTCTGGCCTAGGCTCAGGTCTGGGCTCTGCCTTAGGTTCGGCCTTGGGCTCGGCTCTCGGCTCGGGCTTGGCCTCGGCGCGTGGCTCCGGCTTGGGTTCCGGCTTCGGTTCTGGTTTCGGCTCTGCTTTGGGTTCGGGCTTTGGCTCCGGCCTAGGTTCTGGCTTCGGTTCCGGTCTAGCTTCTGGCCTTGGCTCCGCTTTCGGTTCAACCTTGGGTTCAGCCTTGACCTTGGGCTCTGGTTTGGCCTTCTTGGGCTTGGACTTTGCCTCGGCAATCGGTTCGCTCTCTGGTTCAGGTTGAGCTTTGGCGACGATCTTGGCTCCAGCTGCCGATGGGTCAGCCGGGGCGTCGGCGGTGCGCACGCATAGTGTTGTCCAGTGGTGCTCCGCTACGATCGTGGTCTCTTCGATAAAGCGCGGATTGCCGTCGGCGCCTAGCACTCGCGTCTTGCGTTTGACTGGAATTTCGATGCGGACGGAATTGATTTCGGCAATGGCATCACAGCCGTATACCGGTGCACTGCGCCGGAAACTGGCCTCGGCATCAGTCCGGTCGGCAGGGTCGCCCCGCGTCGAGGTCTTTAACGTACCCAACACTTCCACAGGCTGGGGCAGCTCCGTGCGGGCATCGACGATCTTGATCGCGGCGCCGACGGGTAACTGTCGGTATTTCTTCGATCCGGCGAAGCGGTCAAAATTGGTGGCCCCACAGCCAGTCGCGACCAACAGGGTGACGACGATCGCGCTAACTACTTGGCAGTGGCCCAGAATTGCGCGCAGCCTTCGCCGGCAAGCCCCTGAAATAGATAGAGAATGCATCGAGAAACAGCGGTTTGGCATAGTGCTCCTGCGCACAGAAACGAGCGCCGAACTGCTAGGTCCGTCGGCGCGGACCCGTTAGAATGCGGCGGTTCGCGCTTTTCTGTCAATGCTGACGCGCCTTTGCAAGTAGATTCAACGTGCTGAGTCAGGGACTGTCGAGGGCTCGCTACCTTGTGTAGCCAACAGCCAAGCCCGCAGCGAAGCGTAGTTCGCCGCAAGCGGCCGTCGAGGCACGGGCTGACCAACGAGATCGGCGAGAATGAGTGGTAATTCAATGGATTGCCCGATCAGTGGCGCCACGATTTCGGCGAACTTGGCCGGATGCGCGGTGGCAGTCACGACGCCTACTTCGCCCGGTTGGCACATCTGCTCCAAAGCCAGAGAAGCGACGGCAGTATGCGGATCTGCTAGGTAGCCAGTCCTCCACAGCCGCGCAATCTCGCCGCGGGTCTGCTCGTCGCTTAGGCTGTGCCAGCGCAATTCTTGCCGCAACAGACTGATATTATGATCAAATAGCTGCTCAATCCGCGGCCAGTTGTTCGGCGCGCCGACGTCCATCGCGTTGGACGGGGTAGCGACACTGGGGCGCGGCTGCCAAATCCCGGTAGTCAAAAAGTCAGGCACGGTGCTGTTGCGGTTGGTGGCGACCACAAATTTGCCGATCGGCAATCCGAGTCTTTTTGCGTACAAGCCCGCGGCAAGATTGCCGAAATTTCCACATGGTACCGCCACAACGGGGGGCTGGCGCACACCTGCCTGCCACAGTTGGGCAACAATCTCCGAAAAATAAGTAATCTGCGCCAGCAATCGACCGACATGAATCGAATTTGCCGAAGTCAGCCGCAACCGCGCGCTCAATTCGGTATCGGCGAACGCCTGCTTGACCAAGGCTTGACACTGGTCAAAAGTGCCATCCACCTGCAATGCCAGTGAATTGCCACCGCGACACGCGATTTGACGCTCCTGGGACGGCGACACCGCGCCGGCCGGATAAAGGACCACGGTGCGCGCTCCCGGCACCCCCAAAAATGCGGCCACCACTGCCGCTCCCGTATCTCCGCTCGTCGCAGTCAACACCGTTCGCATCTGGTCGGGCTGGTCGTCCGCGAGTCGCAGCAGTTGGGCCAACAGGCGGGCGCCAAAATCCTTGAAAGCCAGAGTCGGGCCGTGAAAAAGCTCGAACGCCCATCGATCCACGCCGATGGCCCGCAGTGGTGCAACGATGTCCAGAGCTGCGCGAGCTGCCGCGCGCAATGGGCCTTCGTCGAGGTCGCCATCCGCCAGTCGCACCACAATTTCCGCCCCGCGCGCTGGCCATGGCATCGCAATGAGTTCGGCCCAATCAGTCCAGCGCGGCACCACTGGACAAAAAAGGCCACCATCGGCGGCAAAATTTGAGCGCAGAGCCTGGCGCAAGTTCGCGTATAGATGAGGGTTCGTGCTACTGACCAGTAACATGGCTGTCCACCTGTCGCGCGCCTTGATAGTCGATGTCGCACACCCAGGTCGTGGCCGCGCTTGCAAACCCAGCAAAGGCCGCAGCCATCGCGTCGGCGACAGCTGGGGCGCAACCGGCTGGCGCAACTGCCAAAACAGCCGGACCAGCGCCGGACAACGAGCAAGCGACCGCTCCAGTCGCCGCAGCGGCAGATTTAACCGCGCCGAAGCCTTGGACTAATCCTGCGCGATGCGGTTCGGCGATGGTGTCAACCAACGAGGTCGCCAACAACCGAGAATTGTGGGTGTGCAGCGCGTGAACAAAGGTAGCCAAGCGTGCAGAGTGGTCAACCGCCGAACCGAGGTCCAACTGCGCGGGCAAAACCGCACGGGCAGCCTTGGTTGTCAGCTGCAGCTGCGGACTGCACAACACCAGCTTCAGGTCGCTCGGCCACGGCAGCCGATGGTTGGTGCGGCCATGGACCAACTGGAGACCGCCAACAAGGCACGGTACAACGTTGTCGAGGTGGGCTGCGCCCGCCGCATGGGCCTCCGCGCTGCCTGCTGCATCCAACAACTCGAGCCAGTGGTCAGCGCGCCAGCGTTCAAAATCGGGCCAAGCCAACCGAGCGAGGCCATCTAGCCACGCGGCGGCAGCCACTGCGCCGGCGACTGCACTTGCGCTTGATGAGCCCAAGCCACTGCCAACGGGAAGGCCTTTTTCGAGAACGACCGACCACCGCGGTTGTTCTAGGCCGCGACCCCGAGCAACGGCCTGGGCTGCCAACCACGCCAGATTGTGACCGGGTTCGGCTGGAACTGCATGGGCCCACCGGCCCACCAAGCGCAAATGCGGCAGCGTTGCGGTAGAAATATCAACAATATCACCAAGTAACTCGCCGCTGGCTGGTCGAATCGCCGCCCCGAGCACGTCAAAGCCGACGATAAAGTTGCCAACGGATGCTGGGGCAAATACGCGCGCTCGCGGACAATTATCCAGTGAATTCAATGGTTGCTTCCTGCGCTTAGGCGGGCGAGCAGGTCCCGGTTGCGCACAGCACTTGGACACTGGGAGCACAGTTGCGCCGCACGACTAAAGCTGGCCTGAGCGGCGCTCACTTCACCCGTTTGGACTTGCGCAACACCTAGGTCAAACCACACAGACCACGGCGCCGATGGCGTGCGCGCGACGATGCCGGCCAAGACGTCGCGAGCTTGCGCCGCTTGACCATCCAGCAGCGCCAAACCCGCCGTTACCTGCGCGACCAATGCCGAGCCTTGGTCGGCCTTGGCTGCCAATGCCAAGTCGCCCCGCGCCCCAGCCAAGTCGCCGCTCTGAGCCCGCGCCCAAGCTGAAATCGCATGCAATTGCCCAGATTTGGTCGACTGAGTTAGGGCGTTGGCCCTTTGAACCGCGAGTCCATGCTGGCCAGACGCGACTGCAAGCCATACGCCGAGTTCACTATCACGCGGAGCGACTGCTTCGGCTGCAGGCAGATCGCCCAAGTTCCATGCTGCAATTGCTGCACTTTGGCGAGCGGCTGTCGCGTCCTCTGCCAGTGTCGTTGCCGCACTAGCCGCCAGAGATTGCGTCCAATTGCCCGCGGCTGCATGGGCTAAAACAGTAGCAGCCGCCACGGCTTGGTGGACGTCGATGGCGTCGGTTGGCTGCAACTTGCGTGCGGCAGCGAGGCGCTTTTGGGCCACGTCTAACGTACCAGCACTGAGCGCGGCGAATGCCCCGGTAGCCGCTACTTCAGGCGTCGCCGCCTTGGTTTTCATCAGTTTTTCAAGCGCTTGCTGCGCCTGGCTTTGCCGATCCGGATGGGCAGCTAACAACCGGATGCGGTTGCACTCAGCGCCGACCAATCCAGGGTCAAGCTCTGTCGCAACCGTGTATTTTCGTTCCGCTTTTTCCAGATCGCCAGCGCGCTCCGCCACCCAGCCGTCGTGCCACACCAGCACTGCGGTCGACGTCGTGCACGCTCCAATTCCCACCGCCGCCAGCGGCAGCAGTTCAAGCAACAAGCTACGCAAGCGCACCACAGGACTACGGCCGCGTCGCCGCAACCCGAATTCGCGTATCGGCTAAATCTACTTCGCGTTTCTTGAGTTTCCACGTTGCCGAAGCAGTCTCCTCGACGGCCGTCAACAGAATTGCCAGCGCGGCATCGTACTCAGTTTTGGCCGCAGCTGGATCAATATCGGGCCAACCCTCGCACAGTTCGGTGACAATCGAGACCTTGTCGCCTTCAATCACATGCACATACCCACCATCGATCACCAGATGCAGAGGCTCCTGACCGGGAACGTGAACCACGGCCGGGCCGGTGCGCAACGCGGCCATTAGCGGTTGGTGGCCGGGCAAAATCCCGACATCACCGTTGACCGACGGCGCCGTGACCGACGCTGCAGCGCCGGCAAACTTGACGCCCACTGGCGTTACGATGGTGACTTGCATACTACCTCGGACTGTCCCAACAGTTAGAAACGGTCAAGAAACTACCCGATCACGTGCTTTCACAGGCAGCGGCGAGTCGGCTGTAAAGACGCGAGCTTGCGAACCATCCAGCAAGTAACGGGCGCGGTAAATGAATGACTTACTCATTGACGAGCCCTTAGGATGTGTCCTTAAATAACTCGATCGACTCGCGCAACACTGGAGCGGCGAGTCGGCCTTTGAGGCCGCGAGCTTAGCGACCCACAAAGCAAGCAAACGGAACCAGTCCCAGAATGACTTATTCTGGGACAGTTCCTTACAGAGTCTTGGCCTTCTCAATCACTTCTTCAATCGAACCGCACAATAGGAATGCTTGTTCGGGAATGTGATCAAGTTCACCGTTGCAGATCATCTTGAAACCCTTGATGGTATCCGACAGCTTGACGTACTTGCCCGACGAGCCCGTGAACACTTCCGCCACAAAGAAGGGCTGCGACAGGAAGCGCTGAATCCGCCGAGCGCGGGTCACAGTCAATTTCTGGTCTTCGGACAGCTCTTCCATACCCAAGATGGCAATAATGTCCTGCAAGTCTTTGTATTCTTGCAGAATCGATTGCACCCGGCGCGCCGTGTTGTAGTGATCTTCGCCAACGACCTGCGGATCCAAGATGCGGCTGGTCGAATCAAGCGGATCAACGGCGGGGTAGATACCCAGCTCAGCGATCTGCCGCGACAGCACCGTGGTGCCATCCAAGTGGGTAAATGCGGTCGCCGGGGCCGGATCGGTCAAATCGTCGGCCGGCACGTAAATGGCCTGCACCGAAGTCACCGAGCCCGCTTTGGTCGAGGTGATGCGCTCTTGTAGGCCGCCCATTTCGGTAGACAGCGTCGGCTGGTAACCCACGGCGCTGGGAATGCGGCCGAGCAACGCCGACACTTCCGAACCCGCTTGGGTAAACCGGAAAATGTTGTCGACGAACAACAACACGTCCTTATTGCGAACATCCCGAAAATACTCGCAAATAGTCAACGCGGTCAGCGCAACTCGAGCGCGGGCGCCCGGCGGCTCGTTCATCTGGCCGTAGATCAGCGACACTTGCGATTTTCCCGGAACCAACTGCGGTAAACCATTGATGAATATGGGGTGACCGTGTTCATCCTTTTGCACCGCGATGACGCCGGACTCAATCATTTCGTTGTAGAGGTCGCGGCCTTCGCGGGTCCGCTCGCCGACACCTGCCAGCACCGAAAAGCCGCCTTTTTCTACCGCCATATTGCGGATCAACTCCTGCAATAGCACGGTCTTGCCGACGCCTGCACCGCCGAACAAGCCAATCTTGCCGCCCTTGGTGTACGGCGCCAATAAGTCGATGACTTTGATGCCGGTTTCAAACATTTCTGCCGCGGTCGTCAATTGGTCAAACGGCGGTGCTTCGCGGTGAATGCCCCAAAACTCCGTCGCCTCGAGCGGCGGGCCGTCGTCCACCGGATCGCCGACCACGTTGAGGATGCGCCCGAGCACTTGGTCGCCGACTGGCGCTTGAATTTGCTTGCCGGTGTTTTGAACTTCCTGACCGCGTTTGAGCCCGTCGGTGGAGTCCATGGCGATGGTCCGGCACGAACCCTCGCCTAGGTGCAGAGCGACTTCAAGCGTCAGATTCCACGGCTTGTCGCTGATCGATGGATTGCTGACGCGCAGCGCGGTGAGAATGTCGGGCACGGAGCCGGCGGGAAACTCGACGTCGATGACCGCGCCGATGATTTGACTGATGCGACCTGTGGACATGGCAACTCCTAGGGATAACAAGGGTCCTGTGGATAACAAGGGTCCTGTGGATAACAAGGGTCCTGTGGATAACAAGGGTCCTGTGGATAACAAGGGTCCTGTGGATAACAAGGGTCCTGTGGATGATAATGGGGCGCGTGGGCCGGGCGGGCAGGTTTGCTCGCCGAGTTCGCACTATGAGTTGGCGTTTGCCT
>SHZD01000112.1 GCA_009692465.1 Myxococcales bacterium | reverse complement strand
AACTGTATGAAACTGCACGGATTCACTCCGGGCAGTTCTCGGACAGTTGAGAATAGTTGACTGGCTAGGAGCCTGTCGGATCGTAATAGATTCATTGTGTATAACCTGATAGACATTTCATAACCGATTGATTTCCGACGGGCTCCTAGGCCCACGCGAGCTGGACCATGAGGGACCGCAGCTTCGAGGGCCCGACTTTGCTGATGCCTTAGTCTCGGTTCATCTGCCCTGCCACCGGCGGCGGCCTGCAAAGGCGGCCAGCGCTATTACCTGCCTCCGGTGCATGAGCCGTTCAGTACAGACTATCCGCAGCCCGACGAACGGCCGAACAGCGCGGGCGATGGCTTGCAGCGCACGCCATCGCGCCAGATCAGCCGCCAGATCGAGCAGGCATTGCTGTGGACCCCGCATGCGGGCTTTCCGGCCCGGCCAGAGACCCACGGGCAGGCCGCGCTCGGCATGTTTCTTTCCGACGAACTGCCGGGCTTTCGCGGCGTCGATTTCGCCGGCATTGTCGCCTTTGAAGACCTATACGGCGCGTGCAAGTCACCAGCACCGCCGGTCAAGCAGGGTTGGGGCAGCATGGTGTCTTCAAGTCTGTTGACGTGCAAGGACCGCTGCAACGACGACGACGGGCCCATCCAAGGCTGCTGGTGCGACGAGCAGTGTATGGCGCTGAAAGACTGCTGCGACGATTTCGACAAGTTTTGTGAGGGCGTAAACGCCGAGCCTATCCCGCCCAACCCGCCCGATTGGTTGGACCAGATCCTTAAGCTGGCGCCCGCGGTTGCACTGCATGACGTGGTCGTCGCTGTCAAGGACCAGCTGCTGACTGAGCCGGACCTTGAGCCGACAGAAGCCGCCAAAATCGCGGCCTTTTTCGGCGTGGCGCAGTTGCAGGTGCCGAGCATTCAGGTGCCCGAGCTTGCCGCCAAGGTTCGGGTGTTCTGTGGCACCCTGCTCAAGACTCCGCAGTTTCAGATGACAGGGATCTCGCGGCCAACGCAAAAGAACTCGCCAACTCTTGCTTTAGCCGGCGACGGCTATCAGGATCGTTGCAAGCTGTGGGCCCCATTGGTGGTGCAGGGCAAAGGCCTAAAGGCGACCTGCAGCGCTGCCTCGGTGCAGGTGTCGAAGGTTCCCTAAAGAGAATCGATCACCTCGCGCAAGTTCGGCTCTACCGTCGCCGCAACCACCGCAGCAACACTTTCTGTTGGGCTGCCGGCAGCGCGGCAAAGTGCTGGCTAACTTGCGCCGCCATGCACCGCAATCGCGGTGCGCAGATCGCCGGTGCGGTCGTCGTGAAAGGACTTGGACCGAAAACGCAGCCCCACAGCGCAGGCGTGCGCCAGTGGCTGCCGGTCGCGCGAAAGTCGACCCTGTTGTTGTTGCTGTGGGCCTTGAGCCAGCGGCGGCGCGGTCCGTTGTTTGTGGCGGCGGCCGGATTTTTTGGCCTCTGGGCAGGTTGTGCACGCAGTGAGAGCGGCGCAATCGCCTACAGGACGGGAAAAAGGCTTGATGGGTCCACTTGTTGGTGCTATAGTTAGTCATGTTGTGGGCTCACTGCCCAAGGCGGTAACGATGCGTACTGTCAACGTGCACGAGGCGAAAGCGAAGTTTTCGGAAGTTTTGGCAGCAACCGAGCGTGGCGAAACCGTCGTTATTTGTCGACGCAACGTGCCGATTGCTGAGGTGCGGGGTATCGAGCGAATAAACCCTATGCCACGCCAGCCTGGCCTAGGCCCCACGGCGCCAGGTTATCAGCTGCCCGACACGTTTTGGCAGCCTTTGGATGGCGACCTAGTGACAGCGTTTGCTGGCGGCGAAATGGCGCAGGCCGAATGAACATCTTGCTCGATACCTGCACTGTCTTATGGATCGCAACCGAGCCCAGTCGCCTGCCCGCCCGGGCGCTTGTGCTTTATGCGGACCCGACGAATCAAGTTTGGTTCTCCGCCGTGTCGGCATGGGAAATCAGCGTGAAAAATCGACGGGGCAAGCTGCCGCTGCCCAATGGGTTGCAGCCGTCCGCGTTCATTAGCGAAGTCCGGCGTAGGCACGGTTGGAAGTCCCTTGCCGTCAATGAGGCCGACATCGCCTTTTTGGAGCGCCTACCCGAAGTCCACCAAGACCCATTCGACCGCATGCTTATCTGCCAAGCGCTCGCGAACCAGATGACAATTTTGACACCCGATCCGCTCATTACTGCGTATGCGGTTGCCACAGCGTGGGCGTAGGCTGGTGTAGAGTTCCCGGCACCAGCGGATTGACCAAGAGCGATGGGTCACACCAAGTCGATGGTAGGCCACACGCAATGGGTAAGGGCTCGTAAATGATTACGTCATTCATTTACCGGGCCTGTTAGCTTGCTGGGTGGGTCGCAAGCTGGCGTCTTTTCAGCCGACTCGCTGCTCCGACCACCAGTCGGGGTGACCTGACGCGCCTTCGCGCTTGCTGGTCAGGCTTGCACTGTCAATTCCAACCCCACCAACCCCTCAATCTCCAACCCGACCCGACAAGCCTGCACCAACGCGACCGCCGCCGTCGCCGCCCCAGACAGCACAATCGTACCGGCCGGAACCGTCTGCCCATACAGCGCCGCCAAATCCCCAAGCTGAATCAACGACACCACCGGATCGCCAGAAATCTCGCTCGACCGACCCTGCGCAACTGTGGCCCCATCGACTGTCATTCGCATCGCCAAGTCGCGCACGTCTACCTCGCTCGGCAGCACCAGCGGCCCTACGGCATAGCGAAACGACGAACTGTTGTCGGCCACCACATCGGGCAGCGAAAAATACTTGAAGCCGACGTAGCGCGAGTCCAACACCTCTAGCGCCGCCGCCACCCCCGCCACGCACGCCCACGCTTGCTCGCGCGACATGCCCGCACGCAGCGGCTGGTTCAGCACAAAGGCCACCTCCGGCTCGACTTTGCAGTGAATCGCCGTTGCCAAAGACAATACTGCGCCCTCGTCCACCCGCATCGCAGCGGTCAAAACGCCGTACACCGGGGCATCCAGATTCATCTGCGCCCGCTTTCCAGCCGAGGTCAGGCCCATTTTCCAGGCCATGACGTGCTCGCCTTCAGCCACCCGCAACGCGATGCCTTGGGCCTGAATTGCGTAGGCTTCAGGCAGCGTTAGCTGCGGATAGTCGGCGGTAAGCCGCGCAATCTCTCGCCGTTCCAGGCGCGCCCGTTGCAGGCGGTCAGCAAAGCTGGCAATTAGCGGATTCACGCTGGCACTTCCTTTTGAATTATCTAGCGAAAGAGCTACAAGCAGATCGTGCAGGCCCCAGCGGCGCAGCCTTTGCACAGCGTCTGGTAGGTGCTGACTTTGCACAAAGCGAGGGCGCCAGTCGAGGTCTGGCACACCTGGGTGGCGACGGTGCTAAACGTGTGACTGCAGCCCGAGGCCTTGACGCAAGCATCGACAGTGCACGGGCAGCCGTCGTTGCAGGTTTTGGGCAAGCCCGGCACGCAGGTCTTGGTCAAGGCGGCGCAGGTGTCGCCGACGGTGCAGGCATTGCCATCGTCGCAGGGCAGGGTGTTGCCGGTCGAAACACAGGTGCCGGCGACGTTGCAGGCGTCAGTGGTGCACGGATTGTTGTCGTTGCAGGGGGTGGTGGGCCCCGGCGCGCACTTGCCGTCCTTGCAGGTGTCGCCGACGCTGCAGTTGTTGCCATCGTTGCAGGCCCCTCCGCTGGCGGGCGCAAACAGGCAGGCGCCGGTAGTCTTGATACAACTATCGGTCGTGCATGGATTGTTGTCGTTGCAGGCGATGGTTTTGCCTGCCGCGCACAGGCCTAGCGCACACGAGTCGCCGACGGTGCACAAGTCGCCATCCTCACACGTCGGGCCGCTGATCTTGACATTAAGGCAGGTGCCCAAACTAGCCACACAAGAGTCGACGGTGCAGGTGTTGTCGTCGTTGCAGCTGGTGGACGACCCGCCCACGCACTTGCCAGCCTTGCAAATGTCATTGGCCGTACATTTGCTCAAATCGTCGCAAGACACCATATTGAATGGATTGCTGCACACGCCCGTCGCCGTGTCGCAGGCGTCGTCCGTACACAACAGGCCGTCGCTGCACGGCTTCTTGACCCCAGGCCCGCACGCGCTCAGCTTGCACAAGTCGCCGATGGTGCAGGCGTTGCCGTCACTGCAAGCGAGGGCATTGGCGGTGTTGACGCACCCGGTCGCTTTGGCGCAGGTGTCGGTGGTGCAGGCGTTGCCGTCGTTGCAGTTCTTGATTCCGCTGCCGACACATTTACCGACAACACAGCTATCGATCGGGGTGCAGGCATCGCCATCCGAGCACATTGCTAGGATGGGCTTGTGAACGCACAATCCGCTCACGCCATCGCAATTATCGGTGGTGCAGGTGCTGAGGTCGTCGCAACTGGTCGCTTTGCCAGAAATGCACTTGCCGGCCGCGCACACGTCGCCAGTGGTGCACAAGCTGCCGTCGCTGCACGGCACCGTGTTGTTGGTAAATACGCAGGCGCCGGTCGCGGCATTGCAAACGTCTGAAGTGCAAGCAGTTTTGTCATCACAGACGATGGTCGACAGCGCGGCGCACTTCTTGTCTTTGCACACATCATTGAGCGTGCACAAGTTGTTGTCCGAGCACGCCGCCGTATTGGCATTTTGGATGCAGCCAAACTTGGGCAAGCACACGTCGTCCGAACACACATTGTTGTCGTTGCAGTCGACCGCGGTGCCACTGCACTTGCCCACTTTGCAACTATCGGCCGCGCTGCAGAAATTGCCATCGTCGCACTTGACGGCGTCCAACAGAGTGAAGGCGCACTTGCCACCGCTCGACGACAACAAGCACGCATCGGTGGTGCAGGTGTTGTTGTCGTTGCAATTGGCTGCGGTGGTGCAGGCGCAGGCGGTGCTCAACTTGCCGGTGCAGCTGCCTGCCGCACAGATATCGCCACTGGTGCACGGATTGCCGTCACTGCACGCGGAAGTATTGAACAAGAACAAGCACTTGCCCGATGTCGGATCGCACTTGTCGGTAGTGCACGGGCTGTTGTCGCCGCAATCGGTGGTGGTCTTGGGCGTGCACAGGCTCAGCGCGCACACTTCGCCGTGGGTGCAGGCGTTGCCGTCGTTGCACGCCGCGGTATTGGCGGTGTTGACGCACAGACCGGTCAAAGCACTGCACGAATCATTGGTGCAGGCGTTGTTGTCGTTGCAGTTGGTCACCTTGCCGACGCACAGGCTGTTGGCGCAGGTGTCGGTGTGGGTGCACTTGTTGCCATCGTCGCACGGCAGCGCGTTGGCGGTGAAGAAGCACGCGCCGGTGGCAGCGTTGCAACCATTGGTGGTGCATAGATTCTTGTCGTCACAGATCAGCGTGGGCTTGCCAGCGCACACTTTGGCGGCACAGACGTCCAGCGTGGTGCAGGCGTTCTTGTCGTCACAGGCGAAGAGATTGGCATTGTTGACGCACTTGCCGGTCACGGAATCGCACAAGTCGTTGGTGCACACATTGTTGTCGTCGCAGTTGACCGCCGGCTTGCCGACACATTTGCCCAACACGCAGGCGTCGCCGCTGGTACAGGCGTTCTTGTCGTCGCAGGTGGCGCTGATCGACTGGTTGACGCACAAACCGGTCTTGGTGTTGCAACCATCGGCGGTGCAGGGATTGACGTCGTCGCAGTTCTTGGTGGTTTTGGCTACGCAATTGCCGCCAGTGCAGGTGTCTTCCAAGGTGCACGGGTTGCCGTCGTTGCACAGCGCGGTGGTATTGGCGATCAGGCACAAGCCGGTCTTGAGATCGCACGAGTCGCTGGTGCAGGCGTTGCCGTCGTCGCAGTTCTTGGCGGTGCCGGTGCATTTGCCGTCAACGCAGGCGTCGTTGGTGGTGCACAGCCCGCCGTCGTCGCAGCCGCCGGCGGTTAACGACTTGAACGTGCATTTGCCAGTCAGCGGGTCGCATGAATCGGCGGTGCAGGCGTTGCCGTCGTCGCAGCCAATGGTTTTGGAAACGCAGGCCCCGGCTGCCGAGCAGGCACCACCGCTAGTGCACAGTTTGCCATCGTTACACAGGGCGGCAAACAGAACCTTATGAACACACACGTTATTTAGGCAAGAATCGGTGGTGCAAGGATTGTTGTCATTGCAAACCGTTGCCGCGGTGAGCAGGGTGCACGCGCACGATTGAGTGCCGGCCACGCAGGCACCGCCTTTGCACAGGTCGCCAACGGAGCACTTATTGCCGTCTTCACAGGCCAATCCGTCGACATTGGTGTAGCTGCAGGCGCCGGTGGCTCCGTTGCAAGTGTTGGATGTGCAAGGATTAAAGTCGTCGCAGATTTTGGCAGCGCCGCTGCATTTGCCGTTGGCGCACAGGTCGCCAATGGTGCACGAGGTGCCGTCGGTGCACGGGGCGGTGTTTAGGGTTGTCGCGCACTTGCCGGCTTTGGCGTTACAAAAGTCGGTGGTGCACACATCTTTGTCGTCGCAAATCAACGGCTTGCCGGGTACGCATAAGCCATTTGCACAGGTGTCGTTGGTGGTGCAAATCGTGCCGTCACTGCACGTCGCGGCGGTCGGCAAATTGACGCAAGCCCCCGTTTTGACTTCGCAAGAGTCAGCAGTACAGCCGTTGCTGTCGTTGCAGGCCTTGACGGCGCCTGACGCGCATTTGCCGTTGGCGCAGGCGTCGTTGTCGGTGCACGGATTGCCATCACTGCAACTGCCGGCCGCGGGTGCGGTGGCGCAGGCGCCGGTGGTCGAGTCACACAAGTCGGTGGTACACGGATTGAGGTCGTCGCACACCACTGGCTTGCCGGGCTTGCAGATCTTGTCGCCGCACAGGTCGCCGGTCGTGCACTTGTTGCCGTCTTCGCAGGTGGCGGTGTTGGCGGTAAATACGCAGCCGGCTTTGGGATCGCACTTGTCGTCGGTGCATTTGTTGCCATCGTCGCAGGTCAGCGTCGCCCCGGCCATGCACTTGCCGGCTGTGCATTTGTCGCTGACGGTGCACACATTGCTGTCGGCGTTGCACGGATTGCCGTCGCCGGACACCACCAATTCGCACAACCCGGTCTTAGGCGAGCAGGTGTTGGCCTGGCACGCCAGCGTCGACGCCGCACACACGACCACGGTCGTCGTCTTGACTTTGCAGGTGCTCGGAATGGTCCCGGCGTCGCAAAATAACGTGCCGTTGCAAGGGTTGCCGTCTTCCAAGCCGGCGCAATCTTCGTTGGCTTGGCAGACGCACACGTTCTTGCCCGCAGCGCATTTGCCGCCCGAACACAGGTCGCCGTCGGTGCAGGCGCTGCCGTCTTCGCATTCCGCGGTGTTACTGACGTGGGTGCAACCGCTGATCGCATCGCAGTCGTCGCTGGTGCAGGCATTCTTGTCGTCGCAGGCCACGCTGGCGTCTTTGGCAATGCCGACGCACTTGCCTTCGGCGCAGCCATCAAACTGGGTACAGGCATTTTCGTCGTTGCACGGCGCGGCGGCTGCCACAAACGTACACCCTGCATCCGTGTCGCAAGCGTCCGAGGTGCACGGATTCTTGTCGTCGCACACCACCGCGCTACCGCCGCAGCCCTTGTCGCCACAAATGTCGCCGGTGGTGCAAGCGCTGCCGTCGCTGCAGGTTGCGCCTATCGGTTTGGCCGAAGTGGCGCACGCGCCGTCAACGGGATTGCACTTGCCGGTCTGGCACGGATCGCTGACGTCGCATGGCTTGGCCGCGCCCGCCGCACATTTACCGCCCGTACACGCATCGCTGACCGTACACAGGTCGCCGTCCTCGCAGGCATTGCCGTCTTGGGCGACTGCGGTGCAACCCGTGGCCAGTTCGCAAGAATCCGCAGTGCAATCGTTCTGGTCGTCGCAGGTGATGGCCGCGCCCGTGCACTTTTTGGCTTTGCAGGCGTCGCCAGTCGTGCACGGACTGCCGTCGGAACATTCGGTGCCGTCGGCAAAATCGGCGTGACTGCAAGCGGCCGTCGCCTTGGCGCAATTGTCGGCAGTGCACGGCAGCTTGTCATCGCAATCGACTGGCGCCCCGGCATCGCACTTGCCCGCTTTGCAGTTGTCGTCTTTGGTGCACATGTTGCTATCGGCATTGCAGGCGTCACCGTCGGCTTTGGCGGTCGCACTGCAGCCCTTGGCCGGATCGCAGGCGTCATCGGTACACGAATTGCCGTCGCCGCACTGGTTGACTTTGCCGCCGGTGCAGGCCCCGTCTTTGCAGGCATCGCCTTCGGTACAGGCGTTGCCGTCATCGCAAGCGTCGCTGGTCGGGGTCGACTTGCAACCGGCCTTGGGATCGCAGGCGTCCGCCGTGCACGGATTGCCATCGGCACAAGTTACTTCGTCGGTCTGGCCATCGCAGTCGTCATCGATGCCATTGCAGGACTCTGCCGCTGGGGTCGCAGCCGAGCAGGCGCCAAGACCCTTGTCAGTGCAAGTGCGGGTGCCTTTGCAATTTCCGGCTTCGTTGGCGCTCTCGCAGGCAGTGGCTAACGCGCCAGCGACGGCCTTCTCGTTGCACGGGCAGGTCCCTGCAGCGGTGTCGCCAGCGGTATCGGGGGCCTTGACGCAGCGCAGCGCTTTGGCTGCCGTTTCGTCGTCCATTTGTTTGCACTGGTAGCCCGCGCCACAGTCGCCATCTACCTTGCACGCACTGGCACAGAACGAACCCAACGCCGCGCTGTAGCTGACACACGCGCTATTTTCGCCACATTCGGCCGTCGCAGCGCACGGATTGCACAACGTCGAGCCGCTTGGGCCGCCCAGATCGATGGTCACGGCGTCGGGTTGTACAGCGTCGCCGGCGCCGTCTTCGGGCGGGGCACCGGTGTCGCCGGCCGCGTCCTCGGTCGGTGCGCCCCCGTCAACGGTTGCGTCTTCGGGGCTGACCGCGCCGTCCTGAGTCGCGTCCTGCGGGCTGATCGTGGTGTCCGCATCGGCCGCGCCGGCGTCTGCAGTGGGTTCAGTGTCTACGGTAGACCCAGTGTCCGCACCTGACCCGGTGTCCGCACCTGACTCGGTGTCCGCACCTGACTCGGTGTCCGCACCTGACCCGGTGTCCGCACCTGACCCGGTGTCCGCACTTGGCCCGGTGTCGGCACTTGGCTCCGTGTCTGCTTTGGCCGCATCGGTGCCGACCGGAGTGCCGTCGGCGGCGGTGGCACCGGCATCGCCAGCCGCGGTGTCCACTGCCCCACCCAGATCTGCGCCGGTTGTCGTGGCGGCATCCACCGCCGTGGTGCCATCGGCATTGGGTTCGTCACCGCAGCCGACTAGCGTCAACACCAAGCCAAACGCGATCGCGGTAGCCACAGCGGTTTTGCGGCCAAGGTCCGCGGATTTGGGGCGACAGATTGCTGAATTCATGGGATTCCCTTACTCAAGCCGACGCCCGCTGGCGCCGAACGCAATAGGCACTGACTAACGGCGACCCGGCGCAACGAGCCAAGCTGGCAGTCGCACTTGCGACCCAAGCAGCCCACGGTGCTGCTAAAGTCTGCCGCACATCTACCCGATTCAGTCGCTGTCGCGCAAGCTACCCGACGCGACCAGTGGTTCCCTTTGGGGTCGATTCGCCGCACTATGGTGCGTGGCGCCCCCGCAGGCGGCCGAGAGATTGCCTCTGTGCAGCGTGCGCTTTTCGTTTTTTCGTTGCTGGTCTTGAGCCTCGCGTGCAGTCGCCGGGCACCGGCACCGTCGTCAGCCAGTGCTGCGGTCCCAGTCGTCGCCGCTGCTGCGAAAGGGGCGGCGTTGACCGTGCCCGTTGGCCAGCCCGGCGTGGTGGCTGCGACCGCTGTGACCGCGAGCGCGGCGGTGGCTGGGCCCGCTGATCACGCTGCTGCAACTCTGGCCGACTCGTCGACTGCGGTGTTTGCCGAAGGCGACCTGATCGGACTTCGCGACGCGCCGATCGTCGTGCACGCCGTGGGTTCGTGGATGGGCCGCCATTGGCCGGCTCTAACCAACCAACAGGCCCAGACGTGGTACCGGCAGGCCCAAACTGCGGTGGCGCTGCAAGTCCGAGCACATGCCCAGCACATCGAATTCGCTGTCGACCATGCAGGCTGGGGTCTAGCCCTTGGTGCCGCTGGGTGTCAGGTTCATGGTGTAGCTGCTGGGACTGCAACGGACACCTCCGCGCTCGGTCCGGTCGGTGCAGCTTGTGATGATGAAACGGCCGCCGTGGCGGCAGTCGAAGCGACGGTAGTGGCGTTGGCGCGTCCAGACCTGGCCAGATCCATCACAATTGAATCATTTTCTATGATTGGCGTCGGGTCCTCGGCCATTGCCGAACTGGTGATCGCCATCCCTAAATGGCGAACGCGCACTGTGTTGCGGGCCCGTGCTGACGGCGAACTGCTTGGGCTCAGCGCCGCTGGCGCCAATTTGGAACTGACCCCGCGCGCGTCCGGCTGGCAACTGCACCGCGGGGCGTTGGCGCTGTGGCAGTGCGTGGTGACCGCGCCGGTGCGGACGGCGGAGCGAACGCTGTTGCGCGTCCCCTATACCGGTAACGGCGAGCCGAGCCAGCTGCTGCGCCAGGCCGCGACTGCCCACCATCTGACCGTCTTTGGGCCGATCGCGGTGGAGTTGGCGCTGGGCACTGACGGGCCGCGGTTGGTGGCGGCGCGTCAGCAGACCTTGGCTGCTGCCCAGCACCTGCAAGGGGCGGTGGCCGTGGTTGCCAGCCCGGTTGGGGCGCTTTTGCTGGCCCAGCCGGTCGCGATATCGCGGCAAAACGTGGCCCAGTTGTTGAGTGCCGTAGCGCCCGGTTGCGTGGAGATTGTGTTGCTCGGGGCTCAGGTGCCTGCGCCGCAAGCCAAAGGGCCTGCGCAGGCTTCGGTGGCGGCGATTCGGCGATGTCAGGCGGCTAACTAAGGAATTGTCCCAGAATAAGCCATTCTGTGACTGGTTCCTTTTGCTTGCTTTTTGGGTCGCTAAGCTCGCGTCCTCAAAGGCCGACTCGCCGCTCCAGTGGTGCGCAAGTCGATCGAGTTAATTAAGGACAGATCCTTAGGTGCAGCCTCGTCACCCCGCGCCAGCTGGCCCCACGTCACTAGCGCAACTCGCCAACGTCAGCGCCACATCCGCCGGCCCGTGATACACCTTGAAGCGCCGTTGACCGCGCCCGTCTACCCCGACCCCAAGCGCGCGCAACTGGGCTCCGGCGGGCGCCCGCGTCAAAAGTTGGCTACAGCGCTGCCCCTGCTCGCACCAAACCTGGGCTAGGTCGGCGATGGCGTGCACGGCATCGGCGATGGCAATCCCGCAAAAATGCCAATAATCGTCTGTGGCAACCGGCCCGACGCCCACGTCCGAACGTCGCCACAGGTGGCCCAAGCCAGCGGCGCCGGCCAAAGCCGTCAAGCCAGCCGCCACCTCCGGGTTCGCTTGCACAGCGCCTTTCGCGGCCTCATCGTAGCGGCGCCACTGCACTTCGCTGTTCGCCGTGAACCACTGGCAACCGAGCATGGCTAGCGAAAAGGGATCGCTGACTGCGCCCAGCACAGCCTGCAGTGGACGCCGCTCCACGTAAAATCGCCGGGCCGATTGGCCATCGGCAGCCGCTGTGTAGCCGAAATGGACTGCTGTTGGCGCTTCGCGCTCGGCGGCAAGGGTCTCGATGCAGGCCGCAACAGCTGTCGGTGCCGCCATGGCTGTGGCCAGAGCTTGCAAATCCGGCCACGGATCGCGGCCGAGCGCGGCGACCGGCACGCCGACAATGTAGCGCCGACTGGTGCACGCAGGGCTCGCAACCTGTACCGACGCCTGTATCGACGCCTGTCCCGACGCCTGTCCCGACGCCTGTCCCGACGCCTGTCCCGACGCCTGTCCCGACGCCTGTACCGACGCCTGTACCGACGCCTGTATCGACGCCTCGACGGACAGTGCGGCAATGCCACCGCGTTGCAACTGCGGACGCTGGCGCACAAATTCGGCAAGAGTATGGAAAACTGCTAGTTCGTTTGCGCCCGCCAGCGCGCCATCGGCCGCCAGACTGTGGCGTAAGTAGGCGTCCAAGCTGGCGAGTTGAACTTCAATCGCGGGCAGTGGCTGCCGGTGAGTCTCGCCAAATGTCTGCGAGCCCAACGTCGACACGGACCGGCCCGCCATCAACTGCGAGCCAACAACCACAGGGCCGCAGTGACGGCAAGAATGGCGAACATGAGTCCGGCGATAATCACCGGCTTGGACAAGAACGGCTTGTCGGCCACCACCGGGGCCGGGTGGTGTGTCCCAGAAACCTCAGAGATGCGCACTACTTGGGTGCTGACAGTTTCGGCAGGGCCGTCCTGTGGTTCGGTAATGCTGACGGCCTCCAAGCCGATGCCGGGCTGCGTTGTGGCGCGGTCGTCCACCGCTAGCGCCGACACCGGTCGCCCAGGCGGCGGCCGGCGGGCCATGGTGGCGTGCGCCAAGCCAGCCGGCGGCGGAGGTGGCCTGCCGACTACGGCCCGATTGCTGCCGGCGGCAATCGCCCCCGGCGCCTCTACTCCGCCAGTTCGGCTGCCACCTTGCGGCGTGGCTACTGGTCCAGCATGCGGCACCACGGTGACGGCAGAATGGCTTGCCGCAACCGGGTCGGGCTGTGCGTGGTCCGCGGCGGAGTCGCCTGGCGGTGCCATCGGCGGCGCGCTGGGCACGCGAGTTTGATTCGATTGGCTCGACTGATTTGGTTGCGCCGGCTGATTAACCTGCGCCGGCTGATTGACCTGCGCCGGCTGATTCACCATGGAGTGCGGCACAGCCGTCGACCCAGTGCTTTTCTGCAACTGCGGCGGCAACTGCCCGCCCGATTCAGTGGTCGTCGTCGCCATTTGAATGGGCGCCATTTGAATGGGCGCCATTTGAATGGGCGCCATTTGAATGGGCGGGACCCCAGTGGCCCCTGTGGTTCCAGCCGCGCGCTGTCGGGCCATTTCGGCAACCATCTTGCCTAGGCCAACACCAACAATGGTGCGCTGCTCACTGTGGTCGTCGCCAATCGACACGAACTTGCGCTTTTCAGCAACAGGCGGCGCCGACGGCAAGTCGGCCGGTGGTCCATCGGGCAAATCGCCAGGGCCGTCACTTGGCAGGTCCAGCGGGATTGGATTGTCGATGTCGATGGTCATCGTCGCTACCGGCGACATCCCCGACGACAGAGCCCTGGCCCGCGCCGCGACCAGCCCGGCCGTCACGGCCGCGGTATCAACGGCGACGGTTCGAGCTTCTGACTCTACGACCGGCGGCACCAGTGGCGCTAATGCAGGCCGCTTTGGCGATCCAGCGTGGGTCCCCACGGCGGTCTGGCTGTCGGCCGCCGCACTGGCGGTTGACCGCGCTGTTACCACCCCGGCCGCCGGCAAGCCGACGTACACATCCGAATTGTGGTCGCCGACCGTCGCATGCCCGGCGACCGCCTCATTGTCGTGCCGCACTTCCGCAAGCATCTTGGAAATATCTTCGCGAGCCGCCGTCGCAGTCTGCGGCCGGTCCTGTTTCTTCTTGGCCAACAGGCGCACCACCAGCTCGGACAAGCCAGCAGGCAGTTTGATGCCGAGCTTGGACAGCAACGGCGGCGCCGATTTGACGTGCTTGAGCAAAATGTCGATGACTGAAGCGCCATCGAAGGGCGGTTCGCCCGAAATCATTTCGTAGATTACCGCGCCGGCGGCATACAAATCCGTTTGCGGGCCAACATCTCTGCCTTCCACTTGCTCGGGCGCCATATAGTGCGGGGTCCCAAACACCGAGCCTGCCCGGGTCAGGGCCGCCGTCACCATCTCGGTTGGCAACTTAGCTATCGAAAAATCAAGGACTTTGACAAAATCGCCGCCCCCCGCCGACAACAAAAAAATGTTCTCGGGCTTGATGTCGCGATGGATAATGTTCTGACTGTGGGCCGCAGTTAGCGCGGACAGCAGTTGCTCGGCCACTTTGAGCGACCGTTCGACCCCCATCGCCCCCGCTTCCTCCATGACGTCGGACAGCGGCTTGCCGACCAGGATTTCCATCACCACGAAGACGGTGCCATGGCTCTCGCCGACGTCGTGAATCGTAATGATGTGGGGATGGTGCAGCGCCGCCGCCGCGCGGGCCTCTCGAATCAACCGCTTGGCGGCAATCGGGTCGCCGGCGATGTCCTTGCGCAGCACTTTGATAGCGACTTCGCGGCCCAAATTCCTGTCGACCGCCTTATACACGACGGCCATGCCGCCTTTTCCAAGCCGGGAAACCAGATTATAGCGACCGGCAAAAGTAGTGCCGAGCAGCGGGTCGTTTTCGTTTTGATCTTGGCCACTCACGCGCAGGCTCCTCAGCGCAGGACTCTATTGGAAAACAGGCAACCGCGCAACCGTGCGACCGATTGATATTCTCAAGGCCATTGACAAAAACGTGGTAATCGCTAAATTCGTCGGCCTTGTGTGGCTGCCGGTGCCAAGAATGCCGCAGCCTCACACCGAATAACATCGTTCGGTTATTTTCGCTCGCCCTCCAAGGAGACCCGCAATGGCCCGCATTACTATTGAAGATTGCCTCGACACCGTCCCGAACCGCTTTGCGCTGGTCATTATGGCTTCCAAACGTGCCCGGCAACTGGTCGACGGCCAATCTCCGACCATTGAAACCAAGAACAAGGAATGTGTAACCGCTTTGCGCGAAGCCGCAGACAACCGCGTTCGCTTTACCCGCGCGGTAATGCCGTTGATCGAGCGACACTTGCGCGATCAATAGGTCGAGCGCGGCAGCCGATTCGCAGTCGATGTGGTTGCTGATCACCGCCTGCGCTGCCGGTTTTTCAGAGTTCAGGCCAGCCGACGTTGTGAATCCACGCGCTGGCTATTTCGCTGCAGCTTGCAGTCGTCCTACACAGCCAAATCGCTCCAGCCGTGACTTAGCCTCAAGCACGCGGGTTGCGTAGTGCAGATTGGCCGGCACTTCGCCGCGTCTCCACGACCGTGCGGGTCGCGCCGGGCCGGCGTGGTAGGCGCACAGGGCAAACACGACGTCGCCCGAAAACTTGCGCAGCAATGCTCGGATAAACAACGCGGCCGCGTCGGCCCCGCACTGGGGATCGCTCGGGCGCCGACAGCCAAAAACCCGCGACGTAGCGGGTTGAAGTTGCATCAGGCCAATCGAACCGGCCGGCGAGACAATGGCTGGCGAAAATCCGCTTTCTACCCAAGCAACCGCTAAAAGCAGCCACGGATCCAAGCCGACTTTGGCGGCGGCGCGCTCGACATAGGGCAGGTGTTCGCGGCAGCGCTCGGTCATGCGCCCGCTGATTGTCAGAGGTTTCTTGGGGTTATACCGCACCGTGTCTTCAGCGTGATCGGCGTCGAGCGCGGCGTCGTCGTCGACATGCGCGGCGACTGCTCGGGCGCCTTGGGCGATCGCCGCGCGCTTGGTCTTGGGCTCAGCGGGCGCCGGCGGGCGGGCTGCCCTAGAATTCGAGCCACCCGCTGGCACGACCTCAGCGTGAGCACCATTGGCCGCCACTAGCTGCACCAAAGTGACAAGCAAGGCCACTACAACCGCCGTGCCTGAGTGCGATGCACCCACAGATTGCCTACGTTTTTGCCACTCGCCTTGCGGCACTCCGCGATCCATCGTCGGCGCATTGGGCGCCTGCAAAACCGATCTGCCATAGAGTTTCAATAATGTCTATCATTCATCCCCATTTTATCCACAGGCGACACACTGCAGCCCTGCGCGCGCGCCATTCGTCGTCAGCAACGAGTGAAGCTGCCGCGCCGCAAGTGGTCCACTTTTGCCAAACAGGGCACACTGTGACGGCCTTCGACTGGCGCCCGTGTTGCCGATGCGTCTGATCATCGCTGAAAAACCCTCTATGGCGCGCGCAATTGCCGACGCGTTAGGCGTTCTGAGTAAAGGCCGCGGCTACTTGCAAGGCGAAGTCGATGGCAAGCGCGTGCTGGTCAGTTGGTGCATTGGCCACCTGGTCGAGCTGGCCGACGCCGCCGTGTACGGCAAGAAAAGCTGGTCTTTCAGCAATTTGCCGATTTTGCCGCGGCCATTTGCGTATGCGCCGATCGCTTCAACGATCGACCAGTTTGAGACCGTACGCGGGTTGCTGCTGCGCCCCGATGTTGACGAGGTGGTCAATGCCACTGACGCCGGCCGCGAAGGGCAACTAATTTTCCATTTGGTCTACGACTTGGTCGGGTGTGCCAAGCCGGTCAAGCGGTTGTGGACCTCGGCCTTGACCACCGACGCCATTGTGCAGGCCTGGAACACGCTCAAAGATGACCGTGAGTACGCAGGTTTGACCGCGGCGGCCCATTGTCGGCAGCAAGCGGACTGGCTGATCGGCATCAATTGCACACGGGCTCAGACGCTGGTTGCGCAGGCGCTGGGCGGGGTTGGCGTACACTCGATCGGCCGGGTGCAAACGCCGACGTTGGCGATTTTGGTGCGCCGCGAATTGGAGATCGCGCAGTTTGTGCCCAAGGAGTTCTGGACGCTGGTGGTTCGCTTCCGCACCGAAGACGGCGCGACCTACCTCGGCAAGTGGTTTCGCCCGGGTCAGGACGGCGACGCCGCAGAAGAGCGCTTTGATACGGAGGCGGCGGCTCAGCAAGTGCGCCAAGCGCTGCTGGACGGTCGCGCCCAAGTGACCAAAGTCGACAAGAAACAGGAGCGGCGCAAACCAGAATTGCTCTACGACTTGACGACCTTGCAACGAGAGGCCAACAAGCGCTTGGGTTTTACGGCCGAGCACACTTTGCAAATCGCTCAGGAACTGTATGAAGCGCAACTTATTTCGTATCCGCGGACCAATTCGCGTCACTTGACCACTGGCGACGCTGCCCAAGCGCCGACGTGGCTCAGTGCCCTCGATCGCGGGCCGTTTGCGCCTCTGGTGGCGGCGATTGGCGCCATGGGCAGCAACGGCAATTTTCCGCCGATCGGTAAGCGCTTTGTCGACGACAAGCAGGTGGAGGACCACCCGGCCATTACCGTGACCAACAAGGCGGTGCGGCTTGTCGACGGCCAACTGCAACTGACGCCCGATCAAAAGCTGTTGTATGAGTTGATTGCGCGCCGGTTGTTGTCGACCTGGTTTGGCGACCGCGTCGAGCAAAAAACCGTTGCGATTACTGCGATTACCCCAAAAATTGGCGTGGTTGAGCAGTTTCGCACTACCGGCGTGGTGTTGGTAGAAGCAGGCTGGTCGGCCGTCGACCAACCGCGGCGCGACAAGAAAGACGGCAAAGTGGCGGACGAGGACAATTCCGAACTGCCACCGCTGCGCCGAGGAGAATCTGTTGCGATTGTCGATAGTTCTGTCAAGGCCGGCAAAACGTCACCGCCCAAATCGCTGACCGAAGCGGACTTGCTGGCGGCGATGCAAGGGGCCGGCAAGCTGTTGGACGACGACGAGCTGCGCGGGGCCATGAAAGACTGTGGTCTGGGCACGCCAGCGACGCGGGCCAGCA
Organism: Myxococcales bacterium; assembly: GCA_009692465.1. GTDB lineage: Bacteria > Myxococcota_A > UBA9042 > UBA9042 > UBA9042 > SXRM01. The sequence continues at coordinate 1,951 of SHZD01000112.1, read as the reverse complement.
TTATCGAAGCCCTTTTGAAGCGCGGTTTTGTCGAGCGCAAGGCTAAAAATCTGGTGGCTACTCCCAAAGGGATCGATCTGATCCAGTCGATCCCAGTCGAGGCGCTCAAGTCGCCAGAACTGACCGGACAATGGGAGGCGGCGATGGAGCAAATTCGGCGCGGCACTGCGCAAAGCTCCGTGTTTATGAACCAAATCGAACAATTTACCCTGGACGCGGTGCAACGGCTGCGCCAAGCCGGGTTGGGCAGCCAGACCTTGCAAGCGGCGGGGCAACGCACGACCGGCCCCGTTGCTGCTCAAGGTGCGATCGCTGCAGGTACGGGTCTGCCGGTGTGTGCTCTGTGCGGATCGCCAAGTATTATTAAGGTGTTTGGTGATCGGCGCTCTGCAGCTTGTTCAGGGCTGCGCCGCCCGGATTGTCGCGGGGGCTACGATCTGGACGCACTCAATGTGCCGGTACACCGCTGTGCGCACTGCAATGGCCCACGACGGGGATCGCGCGACGGCCCGACAACGTGTTTGCGCTGCGGTCGCAGCCCTACGTTGCCGGTTGACCGCCCCAATTGGCCGCCGTTGCACGCATGCCCGCAGTGCAAAGGCTTGGTGCGGGTGGTGTGGATTGCCGCCAAGTCGCAGTGGTCCATGGTATGCGGAATTTGCGATAAGTGGCTCAATATTGACGGGGTGGACACGATTGGCCCCGAGCCGCAGCGCAGCGCCTGCCCGACCTGCGTTTTGCCCATGGCGGCGGTGTGGAGTCGCCAGCGGCAGGCCTGGCTGTTGCGGTGTGTCGATTGCGGGCCGTGGCACTGGGCAGATGCGCAGCCCACAGGCCAATTGGCTGCGGGGGGCAATGGGAAGTGAAGGACGCGCAGCTAGAGAGTCTGCGCGCCGCCGAGAATCACGGCCAAAATTGGCATGAAAGTCGGGCTTGACCGGCGCGAAGCGCGAGGCGCACGCTTGGCGCAGGCCGCTGTCGGAGAGTCCGGCGGGCTGGCGAGGTCAGTTTTGGCGAGCGGGTGGCGAGGGTATCGTGGTTGCTCCGCCTACACCTTCAGCCGCGAAGTCGCCGCGTTTTACCCAAAGGCTCAAGCGTTGTAGCAATCTGGCGGGCCATAATTAACGCGTGCGCAACCCCGGAACCATACGAAGGGTCCAAGAGCCGCGCCGCATCACCGACTTGCACAATATCGCTATTCGGAGTGGTGGATTGCCAACGACCGTCGAGAGCCTGCACACCTAACGGGCTCGTTCCTTGTGCGCGAAGTCGGTTTGGCTCAATCGATCGCGCGATTGTGCCCAGGATCGATTCTGATGGCGTCCGCTGTCGCGCGAATCGCCCCGGTCCGACCAACTTGGCGCTAACGAATTGCGCGCACGGACGGTTGCCAGCCATTAGGTACCACCAACCGTCTGGCTGTAGACCGGTGACAAAAACTTCTGCGGTTGGAGCCTGACCCGCCACGCAGGTCGCTTCATAAATCCACACCGGCCCAGCGCATTTGCTCACGCTGCGCCAAACCTGGCGACCCGCTCCAGCTGCGTCGACAGCACGGCGAACTCTGGCAACCACGCGCCGCCCATCGGCGGCGATCTCAACAGTCGCCTGCTCATCAGTGGTATCGATGTTCTCAGCAACTCCCAGGATAACCCGAACGCCATACTTGATCGCGGCAGCACGCAGGGCCGTGTCAAACCGGTCGCGGTCAATGGACCAAGGCGGCCCAAAGCCGCCGGCAATCCGTGCTGCCGCCCGCGGCGTGGCTTCGGTCGCATGATGGACCGCAAAACACGGCTGGCCATCCGACCCACGAGATGCAGATCCAGATTTCCTCCTGATTTCAAGAGTGAAAAACGGGCGTTCAGATCTTGTTTTGATTTCAACGGCATGCGACAGTCGCCGCCCCAGCCGCGCGTTCTGTATGGGCAGGACGCGTGGGGCACAAGCC